>NZ_JAPWBZ010000007.1:0-82046 GCF_041433685.1 Gemella sp. 27098_8_92 | reverse complement strand
CTAGATTATCTACTTTTGTTTTCGCAGGATCTACTAATGTTGTTTTATCTGCAATAGTTTCTACTACTGTTGTTGTTGCTTCCGCACTAACTTTTTTACCAGGTTCTTTTTGTGTTGCTTTTACTACTGCATCTTTTGCTAATTTAGGTGTTGGTACTTCCCATTTACCTTCTGAGTTTACTGTTGTTGTTTTCTTAGTTCCATCTGGTAATGTCACTTCGATTGTTGCCCCATTTATACCTGTTCCTGTTATTTTTTCGTCATCAGTATCTACTGTATCAATTACAGGTGCAGGTGTTGTTGGATTCAATTTGTTCTTGATTGTAACTGCTGCTTCTTGTCCCTGAGTTGTTACACTTACTTCAGTGTCCTCAGCTTTATCGTAGTCAGTTAATGCTGTTTTTTGAACTAGTTTGTATTTTCCATAAGGAACATCATTGAATACTACTTTACCGTCTGTATCTGTTGTTCCTTCAGTAATAACTGTACCATCTTCAGATTTTAGTTCGAATTTAACTCCAGCTAATTTCTTAGTAGAATCATCTTTATCTTCCAGTGTTGCTACGATTTTTCCTACAATTGGATTATTACTTATTTCGTATGTAGCATCTCCAGTTTCATCAACTGTTATATCTTTTTCTGTAGTAATACGTTCATAACCATCTAATGTAGCTGTTTCTTCTAATTTGTAATTTCCAAATTTAACATTTTTGAAAACTGCTTGACCATTATCATCTGTTGTTTGCGTATCTACTACGTTACCATTTTGTTTTAATGCAAAAGTAACACCTTTTAGGTATTTCTTAGCTCCACCTTGTTCTAATTTTGAAGATATTTTCTTAATAGTAACATCTCTCTTAGTCGCTTCAAATGCAGCATTTTTAACTACATCTTTTCTTGTTGGACTTAATGTGAAATCTGCTGTTTTTACTTTATCTGTTCCTGATATTTCTTCTGTTGCATTATTTCCATCAACTTTGTCATTTGACTTAGTTAATTTTTCATCGCTAGATTTTTTAGTGAATCTTACGAAGTAATCTCCACGTTTGTAAACATCAAATTTATATTTACCTTCATCATCTGTTGTTGCTTCTAGTTTATTACCATTAGCATCAACAGCAACGTCATTTGTTGCTTTATCAATTAATTCAACTTTATAATCTTTCAGTTTACTTTCGTCACTGCCCATAATACCATCTTTATTGAAGTCACTAAATACTGTACCTTTTACTGTATATTTAGCAATTCCGATACTAGCCGTATTTCCTTCTGAATAAGAAGTTTTATCTGTAGAAACGGCTGCTGTATTATTTGCTGTTTGTGTTTCTGTTAATGTAGTATCAAATGGTATTTTTGCAGGAATGTAGAAGTTAACTGTTTTTTTAGATTCTAATTTAGAACCCGCTTTTAGTACTAGTTTTATACTCTTAACTTGGCTAAAGTCCGTTACTTGAGAAGCAGTTAACCATGATCCATCACGTACTGATTCTATAGTACCTTGTGGTGCAAGTTGGTAGAAAACATCAAAGTCTTTTAATACTTCAGTATTTTCTGAAACTGACTCTAAACTATTAGCAAGTGGTGTCGTAAACTTAGAACCTCTTTCTGCATATTGTCCTGCATTATTAGGAGTTATTACACGGTCTCCTACATATGGTAGTGTGTCTATAAAGCTAACATCTGTTACTTCTGATATTGTATTGTTACTAATTGTAACATTCCAGTAGAATGTTTGACCTAAATCTCCAACCTCTGCATATTTAGTATCATTTGGAGTTAGACCAACTTGTTTTGAAACTAATAATTCTAATGGTGGTACAAAGTTAATTGTGTGCTTCATATAACTGAATTTTTCTGTTTGATTTCCATCACCATCTAAATCCAATGCATCAACATAAGTTTGATTTGCATCCCATGGTTGGATTATATCGTTATTATCATAAAGGAAGTATGCATCTACCTCATTATTTCCTTGTTTAGCATATGGGCTAGCTTTTACTCTAAGTCCAATACCTACAGAATCATTTTTATCTTCCAATGTTGGTGTCATATCTGGTACAGAGTAAATTACTGCTGTACGTCCAGTATTTCTGAAATTTTTAACAATTTCCGGTTCTCCAATACTACCATTTGTAATATTAGTGTGCGTATTACTATTTGTTTGAACATAGCTAAATTCTGTAGGTAGTAAGAATAATACCTTAACATTGGTAACCGGTTGACCTAGGTATGGCCCCCAAACACCATATCTACCGCGCAGTGTTGCAGGATTTAATGCAAGATCAGCATATGTATCTTCACCTTTATAAATTAGTGTATCCGTTCCACCAAATGCACCTATCCAAGCTTTCGGTGTAAGTCCTTTTAATCCAGTAAACGCAGAACCTGGATAAGAATTACTTGTTTCAGTTGCATTATCTTTTCCAGTAGAGCTTGTAGCTATTTCTGATTTGATTTTTGCCGCTCCGTAATAGTACTGTGTAGCACTATATTCACCATCTTGTACTTTTTTAATCTCTTTATCACTAGGGAATGCAGCTGTATAATATTTTATACTAGTGTTGTCCAATGTTATCGGTGTATCAAACTCCAATGATAAACGAACGTACTGCCCTGTAGTATCGTTAATATCTACTTTTTGTTGGTATTTTACGTTAGAAGCTAACTCTACTTTTGAACCATCTTCTTTTATTCCGTAAAGTTTATTAGAAGTACTATTAAGTTGGTTAATAGTGTTATCTACTAGTTGTTGTCTTCTAGTATCATCCCCACCCCTAGCTCTAAATTTCTCTACTTTACCTAATTGGAAGTATTTGTAGTATATTTTCTTCTCACTTTGAACGGCTGGATCTTTCATCAATGTGTCTTCTATAGACCATAGATACATAACATTGCCGCCTCCTGGATTAGTAGGAGATGATCCGTTATTTTCGTTACCTATTTCTGTAACGTAGAATAAACCATTTTCACTTTGATCATTATTACGGTCATCAAATATTTTATTATGATGCGCTGTATAAGTACCTTGTTCACCTAAAAAATAATTAAATGGATCAGTTGCTTCTGCTCCTCTTAAACTATTCTTATATACCGAAGACCAATTTTGTGGTGAAAAGGTTTTTTTATTTTTTAATAGTTTAATCGGTAAAGTTCTATCTGGAAGTTTTCTTTCATCTGCTAAACCATCATTTACTGTGAATTTAGCCTCTAGGTTAATAACCTCATTATATTTTTTCTCTTTAAACTTAAGAGTTGGACCTACGTAAAAAGTAAGCTCATTATAACTTAAAGCAAAAGCTCCATCTATACCTGGATTATCAACCACACGTGTAGCAATTCTTGTTGCAGGATCAAAAGAAAAGCCATTTGCATCATCCATTTCTACCCCTTCAGGTAGTTTTAGTTCATACTTGATATTTTTAGGGCGATCATATGTCGCATTTGGGTTTGCCGCTGATGTATCCTTAATAGTAGCATTTAAAATAGCTCTAAATACTGTTCCTTCTCCATCTGCACTTGTTTTTTCTGTATCTTCATAAGTATCCACAGTTTTTACAAATAGAGTGTTGTTTTTTGCTGGTTTTGAAGGATCTATACGTTCTTGCAACGATTCCGGTGTATTAGCATATACGCTAGAATCATTAAAAGTATATGTTTCTTTATTGGCAACATATGTTTTTGTTATTGTAGCAAGAGGCGCTCCATTTTCATCAACTAATTCTGCCTTAACAGTAACGCTATCCCCTTTATTTGCACTTTCTAAAAACTTAAATGGTAAAGGTAATGCTAGTTGAGTCCCCCATTTAATTGGTCGAAAGTATATGTCATATAGTAATAATTACTATCTTCTGAACGTTCATTTGCGATTGCTTTTTTTGAATCTGCAAAATCTGGTCTTGTAGCTGAATCTGTTTTTTGAACAGAAACTTTTAATTTTGTATTTTTTAGGTTTACCCCAGTTCCTGATATCGATAAATCTACCGCTGCAGGAATAGGTTTATTTACCCAAAATTCTGTATTTTCATCAATGGTATTATCACCATTTATATTAATAATTTTAAGTTCTGTCTTTAGCGTTCCATCTGCAAATGCATTTTTTGATGTTGAACCTAAAAATGTATTAACAAGTAACGCGACCATTAATAGAATACTAAATATTTTTTTCAATCTATTCATTTGATTAATCCTTTCTTTTTATTTCTTTTTGTGTAAACACAATTAATTATTCTAGCATGATAATAAAAAAATACAAGTAAAAAGTCTCAAAAATTAGAAAAAATTTATTTAGCTATATAATCACCTTGATAACTTCTATATATTTTGATAATATTTTAAGTATTTTTTCATTTTATATACTTAATAAGGCGCCAAAAACAGGGAGGACTACTTTTAAGTCTACTCCCTATTTTTTTATTTCTACTACATAATATTATACACCCTATTTATTTTTTTTACGACGTAATGTCAAAGCTAATCCCGCTAGAGCTAAACTAGCTAATCCTGTATTTGTTGAGGTACTACCTGTATTTGGTAATTTATCCCCTACTTTTTGTGGAGGAGTCACTTTTTTGTAGACATAAGTAACTTCAGTTAATCCTTCTACAACCTTACCTTTTTCATTACCTTTTGTCTCTACAAGGTTGTATGTTACTCCATCTTTTGTAATAGATTTTGGTTTTTCTGTTTCATTTTCTGCTGTATTATAGTCAGTACCTACTGCTGCATCTTTTGTATCAAAATAGTCTTCTTTTAGTTTTTCATTATCTGTTGATACATAGTGAACCACTACACTACCTTTTTTTACAGATGGTGGATTCGAACTTTCTGAAACTTTCCACTTACCTATAAACTGTACATCTTTTCCATTTGCAATTTGTTGATTTTCTTCATAACCAACAAATTCCCATGTTTCATTACCTACGGTAACTTTTGTCTGTGCTGGTTGTTTAGCATCCACAGTTGAATTATTTCTGTATCTTTTTTTATCTATTGGTAATAGAGCTGTTACCTCTGCAGGTAAGGTTTTCCCCTCTGTTACACTAATAAATTTGTAACTTACTTTATAAGTTAGTTCTTTTACTAATCTTGTAAAGATAGTTCCATCAGCATTTAATCCATCCCATGAAGAAATTACTGGAGTATCTTGAGCATAAGTTGGATATGTTTGCCATTGAATTCTTCCTGGATAATGCACATCTGGATCTGCTTTAAATACAAGGGTATAATTGCTTTCAAATGTAATATCTTTTTTCGCTCTAAATGTAAATGTTACAGGTAGCTGTCTTTGTCCAGGTCCACTATGCGGTGGAACTACCCCTATTTTTGTGTAACCTTCTTCTCTTAGTTTTTTTTCATTCACATTCGCACTTGGTATTCCATCAAATAATGATTCAACACTAACATATTCTATTGTATTGGTATCAAATCTTAGGATAGTCCCTATTCCACCTAATCTATCTTCTGTTGGAGCAGCCGTCCATGTAATTCTTATTTTAAACTCCTCACCAGCAAAAATGTCCGGTCTTGTATCTGATTCTAATCTTTCTAGCGTAACTTTTCCTGCTGGAGCCGTGCTATTAAGCCCTGAATCTTCAGCTTTTACTACATGATTTTGCCCTACCACTGCTGGTTGTGCTAAAGTAGTTAACCCTAATCCCAACGCTATAGCACCTATTGATACTATTTTGGCAGGAGTTTTAAATTTTTTTTTGAAACTCATTAATTAAACACCTTCTTAATTTCTATTAAATATTAATTCGATTTACTCTTAATATTTCTGTATATATATTTTTAACTATTGTTGCATCATTTAAATCAATTATTTTATTTTGATCTAAGTCTGCTAAAGCTAATGTAAATTCATCTGGTTGATATTTGAATACATCTATTTTTCCAGTCTCATAGTATTTTTTAATTTTATCAGCATCTTGGATGTTAATGTTCCCATTTCTATCTACATCACCAGGAACAACAGCATAAATATAATCTGATGATTGTCCTCCATTAATTGAGGCAGTAACTTTATAAATCCCTGATCTTAACGCCTTAATTCTGTTAACATTAAGTTTGTTACCTTCATAAACAGTTGTAGTTTTTTCAAACATATTGCTTGCTGCTGTAGTTGTACTTCTATATTTTTCAAATCCTGCAACAGCTTCTACTTTCCAAGTAACATTTGCATTTTTAGCTGATTTTGTTTTGAAAGTTGTGTCTGAATATATACCATATTCTAAATCTTTAACGCTATTATAATACTGGCTTCCTATATTAAAGATTGCATGACCATCTTTAGTAGCTACTTTTCCATCTTCATTAATTTTTATATGTTGTTCTTCTGCTTTTTCTTCCCAAATTGCATAAACAGTTTGATCTTTTGTTACAGTTGTTGAACCGGTGAATTTTTGACCACGACCGTCTGCACTAGTATTCCACTCTTTAAATTTATATGTTTTGCCATTAGCAACTATATTTGATAAATCCGCTGGCATGCTATCTCCAACTTTATTTTTTGCTGGTTTAGTTCCACTATTCAAACTATCTCCATCGATAGTGTTACCGTTAATTACATTAACTAGTCCTAAATCTTGTTCAGCTTTTTCTAAAGTTGATGAGTTTTTATTGAATTTTACTTTGTTATATGCGAAGTTTAAAACAAGGCTTTGAGCATCTTTTCTAGGAATAGGACCTGACCCACCTATTTTGAACCAAAGTATTTTTGCTTGATATAATTTTGCCCAACCATCGATATAACCTTTGATTTCGATTGGTTTTGCTTTTCCTTCAGAAATTTTTGTTATTTCTTCTTTTGGAAGAATAAAGTTATCATCTTTATTTGAAGTTATTTTTGAATCTTCTGAAATATCTTTTACTGTTGCATTTGGTATTTCTTGTTCTGAACGAAGTCTTACCCTTAAAATAAATTCACTATCTGTTACTTTAGAACTATTAAACGTTACTCTTGATGAAGGATTCCCGTTAGTTATTGTAAAGTTTGCATCTATTTTTTCTTTATTTTTATTTAATACCATATGTGGTTTAAATGAATAAGAAGTGAAATTAAAGTCTAGAGTATTGTTTAATTTTACCCTTTTATCTATCTGCACATGTAAGTCTACATATGTATAATTTTTGTTATTGGGATCATTTAATTCTTGTGGGTTTGTTGTTGGGTAATGCTCCAACGTCCCTGGTTGATAGTAATGAGTTGGACTATATCTTGCAATAGCCATTAAAAATGGATTTAGTTCGAAAGATACTCCCTCTAGGTTTAGCTTTGAATTTTCATTTTTATTGCTTGTATAATATGTAATTTCTTTTTTAGCAGTATTATCTGATTTTTCTTTTACATTTAAATTATTAAAAAGAAAATTACGTGGATTCATTCCTCTATTAATCTCTATTTGTCCATCTATCTTACTATTAAGAGAGAATGCTGCTGTCGCATCTAAATATGAAGCATGTACTACTTCTCCACCTTTTAAACCATTAGGGAATAAATTTTTTATAGGTTCATGTTTATAAACAAATTTCCCCTTTGTTCCCGCATAGTTTTTTGTATCAGATAAACCTATAAAGTAAGCTTTTGTTGTTCCATGTCCATAATCACCAAAATTTACTTTTCTTCCATATTCATCAGCTTGATCTAGGCGTTGATTTCCATTGGTAAATTTGATTTGGACATTCCCATGTTTTGTAACAAATGTAACTACCCCATTGTAGTTTTCATTAGCCGCTTGTGCTACATTGTTAGTAGAAAAATACTGTGAGTACCCTAATCCTCCCGTACTTACTAGCAATGATGCCGCAAGAAGTGCTGATGTAGCTTTATAAGCTAAACCTCTACTTCTCTTTGTATTAGATTTGATATTTTTTTCTTTCATTTCTATCCTCCTCAAATTTTTTGAATAATGTAATGATTTATTATAATAATATTTTAAAAATATTATTATAATAAATAAAAAATATATCTATACAAATTGTAACAAATTTTTATAAAATTGTAAACCAAAAACCTAATAAAAAATACTATAAAACAACTATTTTGCGCCCTTTTTTTGTTATATTATAAACTATAAAAAAATTATAAATATATTTTTAGCTATAATATTCCTTTATATAAAAAATTATTTTCATTTATATGTTTTATATATTTATAATAATTTTTATCCTATTTCTGTATTTTTAACGTAAAATAAGTACGAGAATAGAATAGTATTTTTTCTTTAATAGAATATTATTTCGCTCTATAAAGATAGAATATATCGTTTATATTACTTTTCACAAACCTCTTGTAAAATTTAATTATAACTAAATCAAATTTTCCTAACTAAATATTATACTTTTATTACATATTAAACTCTTCCAATTTAAAAACTTCTCCATCATATTTAAGAATACTAACTGAAGTATTTTTAATTACACCACGTCCAACTCTTTTAATACCTTTTTCTGTTAAGAATGAACGAATTAATCCACCATGACATACAGCTAATATAGTTTTATCAGGATGCTCTTTGTATTTTTCTTTAAAGAATTCTTCTACTCTATCCGCGGCATCTTCATCTAGTTCCATACCACGCGTTTCTCCTTTTTGTAATCCTGCTGCATACTCAGCAAATGATACCCCCTCATAATCTCCATATGATTTTTCTATTAAGCGTTTATCCTTTATAACATCTAACATTTTGTTTATCTCATTATTAGAATTATCCAACATATATCTAGCAGTATCGAAAGCACGCCCCAAAGTACTACTATAGGCTACATCTATATCGTAATCCGTTATTTTCTTCCCCGCTTCTTTCCCCTGTTTTATTCCTTCTTCATTCAACGGTATATCGCTATGACCTTGTACTTTTTTATTTTTATTATAATCCGTTTCTCCATGTCGTGCTAAAATTATACGCATATTGATTCTCCTTCTATAATTGACTATACACATTATTATAAAATATTCATTTTTAAAAATAAAGCTTAATCTGTTTATATTTATAATTATTGTTAAATATAAATTACAGCACAAAATATTTATTTTTATTACCAAAAATAATAAGAGATACTTATAATTTATAAAGTACCTCTTATTTATATTATTGATTTTTAGTTTCTACGTCTAGAAATCAACAATGCTCCAAACAATACTAATACTCCAACTATCAGACATGAAGTACCTGATGTAAGACCAGTTTTAGGCAATATACCAAAATTATCTTTTCGATTACTATTATTATTTTGATTTAGATTATTGTTTTGGTTATTATCAAAATTATTATTGTTATTTCCACCATTGTTTTTTGATTTATCATCGTTATTATTGTTATTATTGTTATTATTGTTATTATTATTGTTATTGTTGTTATTGTTGTTATTGCTGTTATTGCTGTTATTGTTGTTAATTTTAGATTTTACAATAGTAAATGTACTAAAGTGATTTGTAAAGAATGTTAATTTCCCATCTTTATAAGCGCTCGGTATAAATTCTAGAGCATTATTATTAACATAGTAAACTTCTACTTTTTCATCATCACTTTTCTCAACATCTAAAGTAACTGCTCGTGTATCCCCATTTTTTGCAATTACATTATTATTTTTATCGACAAGATGAATATCAAAAGTATTAGCGATTGTTGCTTGTGGTGATACCTTACTTGCAACAAGTTTTTTTACTTTATCAACAATATCTACACCCGAATTTTTCACTACAACTTCTTTAGCTTTAGTAACTGAATTATCAAGCGATACTGTAACATCCTTATTATTCAGTTTTGTAGAAAGTTCATCTTTTGAAGTTGCTTTTTCTATTATATCTATCAATCTTGCTTTTTCTTGCACAGGAATACCTTGTTTATTAGTAACCTCTGTTTTAGCTATTTCTTTCAATTTATTTAATTTCTCTAATTTTTCACGTTGGCGTGCAGCTTCTTCATCACTAGGAACTTCTGGACGTTCTATTTTTGTCGAAATAACTAATTTGGCTTCAGGTCTAGCTGATCCCATACCATCATTGGCAACTCGGATATTATAGGTATTTTTAACATCTTTTTCCAACTCCACCAATAATTTTTTCTTGAAGTTTGTTATTTCTCCAGTTAATGAACTGATATCATCATATTTATTTACCACATGATAAGGTAATTTTTCTTTATCAATTTCATCTTTAAATACATCTAAATCAAGTAAGTGTGCATGTATTTTCCCAAAAATCATAGTTTTTAAATCAATATCTAAATATGTTTTATTTGGTGCATAGATAAGTTTTGCTTTATTAACAAATACATTATTGGCCATAGATGTATCTTCTGGACTATAGAATTTTTTCACCGAAAATTCTATATCTTGTGTAGGATACTTGTATTCAAGGTTATTAAGTTCATTTTGTAATTCTTTTATATTTTTAGCTAGTTGTTCACCATCATTGTAAGAAGAATGTACTTTATTTTTTAAATCTTCAAGCTTCGTAAGTTTTTTTGATGTCAATAAAGAATGTAAAACATCAGAGTTTACAATATCAATAAGTGATTTAGCATTATCTTGTAGATATTTTAGATTAGCTGTCTTATTCGATTTTATAGCTTTAAGATTAGTATCTAAAACTTCCAGATGCATAATAATCGTATTTAAGCTTGGTTTTTGTCGTTTAAGTGTTTTTTCAATCTTCACTAACTCTGCTTCTAAATTCGATTTTGCAACAGAAACATCTGAAGTTTCTGAAATAACTTTTTTCACTTCATTAACTTTATTTTTTAGTTCATCTATTTTTTCTTTTGTAAGTGCTTCGGTATTTTTTTGCGCTATAACAAAGTACGCCTCATCACTATTAACATTAAATTCATAGCTAGAACTACTTGTGCTAGATGGTATTAATCTCAAGCGACCATTTTCATAAATATATGTATGTGTATTTTTATCGGCTGAAAAATTAGATAATTTTAACTTAAATATTGGGTTTTCTGAAATATTCCATCCTTCTTTGTCAATAGGAGTAAATTTAGAACCATCTTTTTTAGTAATATTTAGTTTAAATGTTTTGGCATTAGAAAGCCCCAAGTCCTTAATTTGACTTTCTAATATTTTATTTAAGCTTTCTTCATCAATATTAGCAGTTTTAACATTAACATTATCATCTAATAGGAATTTTTTGTTAGATGAAAGTGTCGCATTATACTCTTTCTCTGATATTGTAATCTTAGAATCAACATTATCTAAAGTCATCTTGTCAAAAGGAAGCTTATATGTTTTAGTTTCACTAGAAACACTACCATCCGCATTAAAACTTTTCACTTTAAGAGTTAGTTCTCCACCTTCAGCAGGCACTTTTGATTCGTCAGAAAATGGATTTATCGTTAAACTATAATAAAACTCCGGTTTATACGGATCTGCATTAGCAAATCTTATTGTGGCATCTTTAGAAGAAAACGTCGGTTCACTTCCATCAAGGGTATATTTAATATGACGTGTTTGTGTATTAATAAGATTTTTTCTCTCAAAAGCAACATCTATATTAAAGAAATAATTATCAGCTAACTTAAATTTATCACCATTGATACCATTATATGGTGAATAAGAGATTCCATTTTTAGAAAAATCAAGTGGTTGTTTCTTATCTCCTGCTTTCTTAACGGTAACCCCTCGTAAAACTGGTTTAATAGCCACTAAGTTCGGAGCATCAACAGTTGTATCTTTTTGAACAATGTTTTCTTTATCACTCCAAGTAATTGTTCCATATTGTGTCGCCATTTTTGCTGGATACTGGAAATCTCCAAAAACGATTACTTGATTTTTTCCTGTTACAGGTATTTTAGCTTCAGAAATTTCATAAACAGTGTCATTTTCTCCTTTGGCAACAACTGTTTCTAGGACTTTTGTTTCAGGAGTTTTTCTGTCACTCGGGCTTGCATTTTCAGAGAAAGCATATTTTATATTTTGCAGTCCATCATTATCTCGACCTTCCCCAACTTTACTATAGTATCTTAACAACAAATATTGCTCATTATCTTTTGTAACTAATTGTCCAATAGTATCAACATTTTTACGTACTTTAGGTGTTGTTACTGTATCATCCTTAACCTTTATTTCTACATATTTACTTTTTTCAGTATTTGGTACACTAGGTTTTTCATCTAACTGTATAGTTTTAAGATTATTAAAATCATATGTAAGGGTAACGTTTTGTGTACCTGAACCAAAAGTTTCCATAACAGGTACAAAGACTTGTCCATATGTAGTTAATTTCTTATTGTTATCAATTTTCCCTTTATCTACTTGATACTCAATAGTTTTTGGATAAGCTGTACGATCCGGATATTTTTTCTTATATGTTTCAAAAAATTCATCCTTTTTATCTGCAGAATAATATTCCGTTATTGTTGTCTCTTTAAATTCATCATCACGAATGTCATCTAAAGAATTTTGATGTTTCCCTCCTGTTTTATCTCCATAATAATACTTAAGATTACCCAAATATCCGGTAAGATTGTTTAATGTAATAGGTTTAAAATTTAAACTAACTGTATACTTTCCATCTTTCACAGTTAATGTTGCATTCCCTGAAACTGCGACATTAGCCATAGAGGGCCCCCCCTGTATAAAAATTCGTCAAATTCACAGGTACAGAGTATTTTCCGTTCTTAAGATTTTTTACATCTGCTTCGCCCGTTTCTACTTTTCCAGAATTATTATCTGATAATGTTCCAGAGCTAGCTGTAGTCGAAGACTCATTTGTTTTTTGAGCAAATGCTAAATTATGATTAGAAATAGACTGCGGCATCGCTGTAATAATAACTCCAGCAAATATCATGGGCAATATGTTATTCTTTTTCATGTTTTCACCTCTTATAAATTATTTGAAAAGACTGTTTAGCGATCCTTTATACCATTGATAATAATAAAGTTTAATTGATAGAGATAACTATTATCAATGCAAAAGATTAAAAAAAATTGCTATAAGCTCTCTTCTATTCTATCATATTATAAAGATAGCTTCAACAGAAAATAAAAATTAGTTAATATAGTAGGTTTTACCCGTACTATTACAACAAAAAAAGCTCTAATGCAATATATTACAAAATAATATATTGTTTAGAACTTTTTATTTATATCAATTTTAGATATTAAACTTTTCCAATATAAAATTACTTCCGTCAAATCGTAAAATATTCAACGCTGTGTTTTTTATAAGCTCTCTTGTTTCAGGATATAGACCTAATTCTCGTAGAAAAATACGTATCAAAGCTCCATGACAGACTACAAGTATCGTTTTATTATTGTAATCTTCATACTTATCTAAAAAGAAAGAATGTGCTCTCTTGTAGACATTTTCTTCTTGTTCAATTGTTTCTAAGTTTGAACCTGTATCTAGCGCTTTGAAATATTCATCGAATGTTGAACCTTCAAAATCTCCGAAATACTTTTCGATTAACCTTGAATCAGTTACCAAATCTAGCCTTTCATTTTGGCTATTGTTAGAATTTTCAAGCATAAGTTGTGCTGTCTCCAGCGCTCTTTTTAATGGACTACTAAAGGCTGCGTCAATATTAAAATCGGTGATTTTTTGCCCAGCATCTATAGCCTGTTCTCTTCCCGTTTCGTTTAAAACAATATCACTATGCCCTTGAATAAGTTTATTTTTATTAAAGTCGGTCTCACCGTGTCTTACTAATAATATTTTCATAAGTACAACCTAATTATTCAAAAATAAAATCTTCGTCTTCAATTGACTCAACATTCATACTAACTACATATCCGTCTCCTTTAACACTAAAGAAATCGTGGTTTTTAGTAGATGTATTCATTGCATTTTCGATAATTGGGTTGATTTCTTTATCTTCGAAGTATCCAGGATATCCCAGGTTTGCTAAAGCTCGGTTAGCATTGTACTCGACATAATCTTTAACCTCTTCGAATAGTCCAATTTCTCCGTAAATATCTTTTGTATATTTCAACTCATTTTCGTATAAGTCAAGTAATAATGTGTACATTTCTTTATTGGCTTTTTCTTGCTCTTCTGGTGTTAAAGTTTTGAAGATTTCCTGCGCATCAAAACCTGTAAAACTTCCATGGATAGTTTCATCTAGTAGTATTTTACGGATAATTTCTCCAGATGTTGTAAGTTTTCCTTGCCCAGCTAGATATAATGGATAGAAGAATCCACTATAGAAAATATAACTCTCAAGAAATACCGAAGCAACACGCGCCATATATAAATCATAAGTTGATACTTCCGGCTTGAATAGTTTTAGATAATAACTTTCGATAAGTTGAGCTTTATATTGAAGTTCTTCATTATTTGGAACCCACTCATCTAATAAGTAATCTGTTTCTTTACTAGGGATAAGTGATGTAAAGATAGTCGAATAACTCTTTGCGTGCATCTGCTCCATCATTCCCATAAAACTATAAACAGCTTGTTTTCTCATATCTTCTGTGTGAAGAGATACTAGGGGCATACCCTTATCCCCTTGTTGCGTATCTAATCCTGTTAGACCTGCAAGAACTTTTTTATAAGCATCTCTTTCTTTATCGTTTAAATCTTCATTCCAGCTTTTTATATCTTTTGATACTTTGAACTCTGTATCTACCCAAAATTGAGCAATATTTTGACGCCAATACATAAATGTTAGGTCATCTTGTTTATTCCAGTTTACTGCTTTCATAATTAATAATAATTCCTCTCTTTTCTATATCGAACATGATGTACATTCTTCAACTGAAAGAAGTTTGTTTCTTGTGTAGTATAGTGATTTTAGCCCTTTATGATGAGCATAAATATAATACCTAGCTAACTCTCTTGTTGTAATATCAGAATTTACATATAAAATTACAGAAATACCTTGGTCAATATGTTCTTGAATTACAGCCATAAGGTCAATAAGTTTCATTTGATCTATTGTAAATGCCGATTTGTAATACCATTGTGTTTTTGGACTTAGATATGGCATTGGATAGAATGTCTCTGCATTTCCGTAGCTTCTACGCTCGATTTTATCAACAATTGGTAGTACACTTGATGTTGAATTTTGAACATATGAAATACTTTGTGTTGGAGCTATCGCCATTCTATATGCATGGTATAATCCATTTTCTTTTACTCTATTTTTTAGACTGTGCCAATCTTCTTTTGTTGGAATATAAATCCCCTCAAATAATTCTTTAACTTTTTCTGATTTTGGTAGATAATCATTTGTAATATATTTGGTAAAGTATGTTCCATTGTAGTAATCAGATTTTTCAAAATCTTTAAATGTTTCTTTACGTTCTTTAGCAATTTGCATTGAGCGTTCTATAGTATAATAATTCATTATCATAAAGAAGACATTAGCAAAATCTTTTGCCTCTTCACTATCATAGGCGATTAAGTTTTTCGCCAAGTAACCATTTAAATTCATCGCTCCAAGTCCAACAGAGTGGAACTCTTCATTTGCTTTTACTACACCAGGTGCATTTTTGATTTTTGTTGAATCACTAACAAACGTTAAAGCATCCATACCTGAATAGATTGACTCTTTAAGCTTTTTGCTTTCCATTACATTAACAATATTTAATGAAGCAAGGTTACATGAAATATCACGTTTGATAACATCCCCTTCTCCGTAGTCTTTAATCACAGAAGTTTCTTGAAGTTGGAAAATTTCTGTACATAGATTACTCATTTTAACTTGACCAATCTCACGAAGAGCATGGTTTTTGTTTGCATTGTCTTTGAACATTAAATATGGATATCCTGATTGTAATTGTGTTTGTGCTATAAGGTTAAGCATATCACGTGCATCAAATTTACGTTTTATAATATTTTCATTAGCAACGAACTCATCATAATATCCTGCAATATCAATATCATCTAGTACTAAACCATACTCTTCATAAATAGAATGTGGTCCAAACATATAAAACTCTTTATTCTCACGTGCTAAATCAAAGAATAATGACGGTACGATAATACCTGTAGAAATAGTTGGCAAACGTAATTCCTCATCGGCATTAACTTTTTTCGTATCTAAAAATTCTAACACATCATAGTGGAAAATATTTAAGTATACCGCTCCTGCTCCAGGACGTTGTCCAAGCTGATCTGCATAAGCAAAACCTTGTTCTAGTGATTTGGCCACTGGAATAACACCTTTTGCTACTCCTTTTATACCTTTAATACTTTCACCACGCGCACGAAGTTTTGATAAGTTAATCGCAACTCCCCCACCAATTTTTGAAAGTTGTTTCGCTGTTGAATCAATGTAGTTGATAGAATTTAACGAGTCTCCTACTTCTAATAAGAAACAAGAAACTAACTCTCCACGGCGACTTCTTCCAGAGTTTAGGAATGTTGGTGTCGCTGGTTGCAATCTTTGTTCAAGCATTGCAATCATAAGTTCTTTAGCTAATGCTGTATTTCCATCACCAAGATACATTGCTACGATAAATACGTGTTGATTAAAGTTTTCTAAGTATTGTTTTTTATCATTAGTTTTTAATGCGTAGTCTTTGTAAAACTTACTTGCTGCCATGTAGCTCTTGAATTCAAACTTAAAGTTTTTAGCAAGTTCTAGGCATTCTACTATTTCATCTTCAATATATTTATCAAAAATATTATAATAGAAGTTTTCTTCTACTAAGTATCTTAATCTTTTCATTTCTGAACTGAATTTTACAGTTCTATGATCAACTTCACGAAGAAATTCTGCAATAGCTTCCTGGTCTTTTTCTAACTTGAAAAATCCATTTTCTCCTCTTTTAGTTACTTCGTTATTAAGCTCTATATGATTAAATTTCTCCATTATCAACACTCTCCAAATATATTTTTCTAAATTTTATTAAATCTTTTGTATTCCCATGTAATTCTATTTTCATTAGTAGCGGAACATTGTATTGCTCACTTATGATTTCAGAAGCTTTTGCAAATCTATTTCCCCAATTTTTATTACCACTTCCAACCACTCCTTTTAGGTGCTTGTAGTTTCCTTTTAGAAATCTCTCAACATCTTCTGGAACTTTTCCAAAACCAATAGTTGGCGTTATTAGTATATAGTCAAAATCAACTTCATAATCGATTTCCCATAGATCAATAACATCTTCTTCTGGTAGTTTACACATCTCTACAAATCTTTTACAATTACCTGTTAATGAAAAGAAAATTACTTTCATTTTTCTCACTCTCCCACAAAAAATATTTCCAGATTATTTCCCGGAAATTTCTAACTTAATAATTATTATACACTCTATTATTCTTTTTTTCAATAATTATTTTTCTCAATTTTTTTCATCTTTTTTATTTTGAAAATTTATTATTTTTTTTAATATTACTATCATCAATTACTCGCGTTTTTCTTTTTAATTGACAGAAAATATTAGGATAAAAAAATTTAAAAAAGATCTTAAGCAAGTTCTTATCACTTAAAATCTTTTTGTTCAATGTTTAATTATTTTTATTTACCGCTCTACGCGCAAACTCCGAGAAATAGAAGTTATCTACTCTATGACGGCTCTCATTATAATGTAAAAAGTCTGTTCCTTCTGTATAAACATCACTTCTTAAAACTGCAATATGATGATGGCCATTTAAATCAATATAAACATGATCTTCATCGCTGACAGGTTCAATTTTGAAGTCTTTATTTCCATATGAAATTTTAATCCCTAAATCTTTTTCTAAATACTCATATAAAGATTCTTCAACACGATTAGTTGGTAAATTACCAATAGTATTTTTTCTAATATAATCCTTATCCAAAATTACCGCCTCGCCATTGACAATACGTTGACGCAATAAGTAGGTAAGTTTTTCACCAGGTTGAACAACACCAAGCTTAACTAAAAAGTCAGGAGCTTCAATTTCTTCATTTACTATTACTTTTGTCTTCGCTTCTAAATCTTGGAATTGATGACGTTCTTTGAAACTTAATATTCCTGTTACTGGTAGTCTATATCTATGAACATCTAAAACTATTGATCCTTTTCCTTGTATTTTATGGATATAACCATTTTCTAAAAGTAACAACAAAGCTTTTCTTATAGTTTCCCTAGAAACATTATATTTTTTAGCTAATTCATTCTCACTTGGTAAAATGCTATTAGCTTTGTATTGCTTATTTTCTATTTGTTCTCTTAATTCTAAATAGATCTTAAAAAACTTATTCATGATTTCCCCCAAAAATAAATAATTGTGTCTATATTTTAACATAATTCGATACAATATCAAACGTTTTTACTCAAAAACTTCCATTATTTACATTATTTTTGTTATTTGCTGTAAATATGTAAACCAACATTCTCTAAAACAAGTTATGCACCGCTATATTTTTTCTTTTTACACATTTAGTAGGTATGTTATAATATGTATTGCGGAGGTATAACTATGAAATATTTTTTCACATATAGCATTATAACTATTCAAAACTTTGCTTTATTTATATTCAGTATTTTAGCAATCATTTTTTATAATTGTTTTAATCTTGATTTTTACAAAAATTTCTATGAGAAGGAGAATTTAGCTCCTTCTATAAATACAACCAGTTCTGAATTAATAAATAATACAGAAAATTTGCTAGCATATTTGAAAGATAATACCTCATTAAATAAAAATTGGTTTTCTGATAAAGATATATTACACATGATAGATGTTAAAAATCTTTATAATGTTAGTTTCAAGGTAATGATTATTTGCTTAATAATCTTTATTATAACTACGATAATCATCATAATTACTAAGAAAACTAAAACTTTACTTTATATCACAAAAGCATTTAATAAAACTTTAGCAATCTTTATCTTGTTAATTGCTATATTAGCTGGCATTATTGCTTATAACTTTAATTCGTTTTGGATTAAGTTCCATACTATCTTATTTTCTAATGACCTATGGCTACTTAGCCCCGATGAGTCTAATTTAATAAAAATGGTACCCGAGGAATTTTTTATTAGCTTAATTACTAGAATAATTATTCATATTTTTATAGTATTTACCCTGTTATTAATAACAAATATTGTTGTTAAAAGAAAGATAACTTCTAAATAGACTATTTGATTATGTTTAATATAATACTTAGATAATTATTTCCTAATTAAAGTCTTGTGTTTTAAAATTTTATTTATTTCTAGAATGTGATATAATTGTTCTTATCTTAATGCAATAATAAATTGATGAAAGGAAATATAATGGCTAAAAATAATAAAGATGTAGTTACCGAAGACAAAGTAACATTTAGAGTATGTGATGCCTGCCTAGGAGTCAACCTTAAAACATTGATACCTAAACTTAAGAAAAAAGCACCTAATGCTGAATTTATTATAGGTTGTCAATCGTACTGCGGCCCTGGTAGAACTCAAACATTTACCCTTGTTAATAGTAGAATTTGTATTGCCGATACTGAAGTTGAGCTTATGCCTTTAGTTGACGAAAAACTTCGTGATAGAATGAGTGCAGAGGACGAAGAAAAATATAGAAAACGTCTGGAACGCCGCCTTGAAAGAACCGTTTATTTTATTGTTCCAGAGAATACTTCTATTAGAGTAGGCGAAACAATAAATATAAACTCAGATGGTATTATTGCACGTAAGGCTGGAAAATCTTATCTTGATAATCTTATTATAGAAGGACATGTAGATAATAATACACCTGGGACCTATGATATTGTTTATAAAATTAATATCGATGGCAAAGAACATAAAAGAACTCGCACTATCACTGTAATAGATGAAAACAGCTAATATGTTTTCCAAAGAATATATAATTAACCCTTTTTTTAGAATAATAATCTAAAAAAGGGTTAATTTATAGCTCTAAATTAAAATCAGTTATTTTATTTTTTTTGAAAATAGCGTTTACTTTTTGTGTAAATGTGTTATAATATAATTAAAGAATAAATAGGTTGGAGGTTTTAATTATGGAAAACAAATATTCTAAAATACTAGTTGCTGTTGATGGTTCTAAACAAGCTGAGTGGGCTTTTAAAAATGCCGTAGCTATAGCACAGAGAAATGAAGATGCAGAATTATACATTGCCTCTGTTATTGATGCGACAATTGCTACTTCTGGTTTATCAGATCCATATATCTTCAACTCATTCTACAAACGTACTAAAGAATTAGTTGATAGTTATGTTGAATCTGCTAAAGCAGACGGTCTTACTAAAGTCACTGGTATTGTTGAACAAGGTATCCCAAAAATTGTCTTAAGCGAAGACATCGTCGATGAAAAAGAAATCGACTTAGTAGTTTGTGGATCTTCTGGTTTAACTGGATTCAAACGTATGCTTATGGGATCAGTATCTGAAGGTATCGTTAGATATGCTAAATGTGATGTAATAATCATTAAACAACGTTCTATCCCTGAAGACTTTGAAGCTACTATCGCTAAAAAATTCCAAGAAGATCAAGATAAATAAAATAATTTTAATACCCTTAGATAAATATTTATCTAAGGGTATATTTTTATTTGAAAAACAAGCCACTATTCTAGAATAGTAGCTTGTTATTTGCTTTATATAATTAGTTGTTTTCTTTTAGGAATTCAACAGTTTTTTGGATAACTAATTCTCCACGAAGGTCTTCTACACTAATACGTGTTCTTACTCCTTCTTCTGTCATATTGTACATAGTTGCAAGTTCTTTTACTTCTGCATCGATATCAGCATCTGTTACTTCAACTTTCTCAACTTCTGCAATTTCTCCTAATACGAATGAAGTTTTGATTTTATTCTCAGCATCAGAACGCATTTCTGCTTTAAGCTCATCAGCACCTTTACCAGTGAATTGTTCATATAATTCAAATGATAACCCTTGACGTGATAAGTTTCCAGCGAATTGTTCAAACATAGAATTAACTTCTTGATCGATTAGTTTTGTTGGAACTGTTAATTTTGCATTTTCTACTGCTGTAGAAATTACTTTATCAGAATAAGCTTTTGCAGCCGCTTCTTCTTTTTGAACTCTAATTTCTTCTTTTAATTTTTCTTTATATTCAGCTACTGTTGAAGCCGCTTCTTTTGAAAATTCTTTAACAAACTTATCTGTTAATTCTGGTAAAACTTTTTCTTTTACATCGTGAATTGTTACTTCAAATCTTGCTTCTTTTCCAGCTAAGTCAGCTACTTGATAGTTTTCTGGGAACGTTACGTTAACTTCAGTATCTACCGGTGCAGCTTTCCCTTCTAATTGATCTTCAAATCCAGGGATGAATGAACCTGAACCTAATTCTAATTCATATCCTTTGGCTTCTCCACCATCAAATGCCTTATCTCCAATGAATCCTTTAAAGTCGATAACTACAATATCTCCTTTTTTAGCTTCACCTTCTTTGATTTGCCATTCAGCTTGGTTACTTAGTAATCTTTCTAATCTTTCTTCTACGTCAGCTTCAGTTACTTCTACTTCTTCTTTTTTAATTCCTAAGTGTTTGTATTCACCTAATTCTACATTTGGTTTAACAGTAACTACTGCTTCAAATGTTACTCCATTTTCTTTGCTGATTTCTTTTACATCGATATCTGGCATAGCTAATGGTGAAACTTTTAACTCATCAATAGCTTTAGTGTAGGCAGCTGGTAATACTGCATCTACTGCATCTTGGTATAATGCTTCTTCACCGTACATTTGGTTAAATACGGCTCTTGGTAATTTACCTTTTCTAAATCCTGGTGCATTAACACGTTTTACAGCGCGCTTGAATGCACTATCTAATCCTTTCGCAAACTCTTCTTTTGATGCTGAAAATGAAATAACTACTTTTCCATCTTCTTGATTTAAAATTTGTGACATTTATTCTTCCTCCAAAATACTTTTTAGTATTACAAAAATATTAGTATAAAATACTAAAAACTCTTGATTAATTATATAGTAAATGTAATAAAAAGTCAATTATTAGCGTCCTAAAATGTACTTTCCAAGAGTTTTTACACTATATTTTTTTAACAAATGAGCTTTAATACTAACTCTTTTTTTATACATACTAGTATCTAGCAAAATTCACCTTAAGTAGCCTATATTATTCCTCATTATCTCCCATTTAAATACCGATTAAAGTCTTTTATTAATATATCATTTTGTTTATAATTTGGATAATAGTACTCTAATAATTTATAAAATTTAGGTGTATGATTAATTTCCAACAGGTGCGTTAGTTCATGAACTATAATATGTTCAAGGCAAGATATTGGATATTTTACAAGTTCTTCATTTATCCATATGCGCTTAGCTTCTAGATTACATGTACCCCAACGTGTTTTCATCTTTTTAATACGCAATTCGTTTGCTTTAACATTCATTATCAGCTCGTATTTTTTTATAAAGTAAAGGCTTTGCTGGCGAAGTTTTTCTCTTATACCCTTTTGAAATATTTTCTCTCTATCTTGGTTTTCATCTTTTACAACTAATACTATTTTTTCTTCTGTTATTATCAAGGTATTTTTATTAGAATTTACAACTTCTAAAGGCAGCTCTTGCCCGAAAACAAAATAAGTTTCACCTGTTTTATATTCTCTTTTTTCAAGTAAATTGTTGATAATATTATTTTGACATTTTTTTAGTTCGGCTATATTATCATGTATCAACTTTTTAATTATATAATTTGGCGTTCTAAAAGGGGCTTTGACAACTATATCACCATTCTTTTCTACTCGTAGATAAATTCTTTTCATACCTTTACGGTATTTCACAGTGACATCTAACTCCCCTACTTTTAATTTTTTGTTCACAATAATAAGCCTCCCTTCGTCTTATTATTTCAACTCATTCCCTACTAGCGCTGTTCCTATTCTTATATGGGTTGCGCCTTCTTCAATCGCTATTTCGTAATCATTACTCATCCCCATCGATAAAAACTTACACGGGGCATATTCTAAACATAAGCCTTTTATTTCATCACGAAGTTCTCTTAATTTTCTAAAACAACTGCGCAATGTTGCCTTATCTTCTAGAAATGGAGCCATTGTCATAAGTCCAACAACTCTAATTTTTGGGTATTCTTCTAAACCTTTAATGAATTCTAATACCTCTTCAGGTGTTAAACCATGTTTACTTTCTTCTCCAGATGTATTAACCTGTACAAAACAATTAATTACATGTTCTGCTCTTTTTTCTATTTCAACCGCTAAGCTCTCACGATCTAAGGCGTGAAAATAATCCACTTTGTTTATTACATCTCGTACTTTTCTTGTTTGTAAACTTCCTATCAAATGCCAAGTAGCCTCAGGAAACTTTTCTTTTCTTTCAGCATAATTAACAGCTCTATTTTCGGCAAAACCATGAATACCCGCTTCTTGCGCTTCTTTCACTCGCTCATCACCAACATATTTTGTTACAGCTATTAAGGTAATATCTTCGAAATTTCTACCGCTTTTTTGACAAATATTTTTTATATCGTTATTAATTTTCTCTAAATTGTTTTTTACATTCACCTTTATTACCTCTAAATTTAATCTATAATATCATCTTACCATATTTTAAGCAAAAATATAAGGAGCAGGCTAATTGCACTAGACCCTTTCTATCACCAAAATGCCTAGTACTATAACTCTACTCCTTGTGTTTATTATTTTATTTTTTAGCGACTAACTCCAAAGTTTTTCCTTCTATCTTTCCTATAGTTTCAGGTGTATATTTTCCTTCTACCCAATCAAGAACTTGGTCATTATAATAATCACTCATAAAGTGTCCACTTTGTCCTGGACCAACTACATGATGTCCTACTTTTGTATCGAAATCATAAACAAATCTCCAAGAAGCACCATGATTTACCAAACCATCGTCAGTTTGTTTAGCTGCTTGGACAGTTACTTTAGATCCTGAAATCGGATATTCTTTTGGATTTAGGAAATACGCCAATATATCTGAAGATTTTGACAACGGATGTCTAAAACCTAGTTTGTGATTAGCTCCCCATTTCCATGAATTTACATCTTCTCCATATTTTGTTTTAAGTTCTGATATGGCTGTGTTTAGACTTTCTTCTAAAACCTTATTAAGGCCTCCTTTTTCTTCGATAAGATTTATTTTCTTACCTGTAAGAGCATCTCGTAAAATCTTATCTACATAGCTTTCTTTATGCGGCATAAATTTATATGCTTCCGGACTCATCTTATCTTTTAGGATTTTTTCACGAATAACTCGCATCCATGTATCATATATTAACGGTGCTGCTTCATCTTTATTATCCATGTAATCCCAACTATTTAATTTATTATATACATCTTTGTTAGAAACTGATGTGTTTTTCAATAAATCTTTTAAAAATTCCTGTGCATATAGATTTTTGGTATCCATTTGAAGATTTTTCATATCATCTACTGTTAAATCATTCTTAGCTTTTAACACTTCATCAATTCTTGCTTTTCTATACGGTTGTGCCCAAACGTTTGAAGTATGATAATCTGTTTTATATGTTTCTGTATTGGCAGTCGCAATAAAACCTTCTTCTGGATTAATAACTTTTGGTAATTTATCAAAAGAAATATAACCATCCCATCCGTACTCACTACTGTATCCTGGAACTGGTAAATTCCCATCACCTTTTTTACGAATAGGGACATTACCGTTTGATTTATAGCCAATATTACCTTCATTATCTGCAAAAACAAAGTTTTGAGCTGGTGCTTTAAAGTCTTCTAATGCTTTTTCAAACTCTGTCCAGTTTTTAGATTTATCAATTTTTAAAATTGCTTCTAATTCTTGTGTTGACTCTAAAGCTGTCCATTGCATAGAAAAACTCTTATTAGTCTCTCCAAGAGGTTTTAATAATTCATCAATAATTGGACCATGTTTTGTTCTTACTACATCAAATTTTTCATCATTTCCATTTTTAACTTTTATATTGTAAGAATCTACCTGTGCATCGTAGTACTTTCCATCATATTCAAAACGATGTGGGTTATTTGCATCACGTTTTTCGATATATAAATCTTGAACATCAGGACCAAAATTAGTAACACCCCAAGCTATATGCTCATTATGACCTAGAATAATTCCTGGGATACCTGGGAAAATAACACCAGAAACTTTATTGTCAGGAGTATTTAGACTCATTTGATACCATACTGATGGTGTTGCAAGCCCTAAGTGTGGGTCATCAGCTAATAAAGGTTTCCCTGATTTTGTCTTCTTCCCAGAAACTACCCAGTTATTACTACCATTTTCCATAGGTGGACGTTCTGTATTAGCTACCTTCTCATCTACTTTAACATCTATACCTAGGTTAGCTTTAATAATATCTTCATTATCTTTATTTTTCGAAAAGCTTTCCGGCAATAATTGTTTTAAATTTTCTTCTCCTAAATTATTTAGAACCCAAGAGTTAAATCCTAGGTGATCCCAATGTCCTCCAAGATCATAAGCCATATACTTCCCAATTGTTAGCGAATCAATAGCTGTCCATTTTTCTGGTTTATAATTTAATAAAGAAAACTCATATGATAATTTATTATTTTTTACCGCCTCATCAATATAAGCGTTAACTCCTTCTGCATAATCCTCCAAGATTTTTTTAGCCTCATCTGAATAGCCTGCATATGAATCCTCTGCTGCTTTACGCAATGAAAATACTAAAAACTTTTTATCTGTTTCTAAAGCGGCTTTCCCTACAATTTCAGATAATCTACCACTCGCTTGTCTACGAGCTAAATCCATTTGAAACAACCTATCTTGAGCATGAACATATCCTTGTGCTCGATATAAATCTTTTTCATTTTGTGCTTCTATCGTCGGAATACCTTTGTTATTGCGAGTTACTTTGACATTATTTTCTAAAAAATTCACCTCGACTTTTCCTTCTATCGTCGGTAATGACTTATTCACAAAATAATATCCATAACCAGCACCAATAACTAAAAGTGCCAATAATCCTATTACTAATCTTTTAATAATTTTAAATACTTTTTTACTCATAATACCTCCTACTATTTTCTTATGAACTAGTATATTTTTCAATTATAGTAATAATATTACTGTTTTGCAAATGGAGTTTTCTTAAGAAATAAGTATTCTATATATCAATATTCTATGCTAAACACTTTTTTGTCATATATAATGGATAAAGCATATCTTTTTATATTTTATAAACTGACTTCCATTCTTTATAATTCATCTTTTGTTTATTATTTTATATTTTCTACTTTTCTCCATGTTTTATAAATATAATCTCATCATTCTTCTTTAATTAAACTATATTTTTATAAAAATTTTTAAAAAAGGTTTGAAGTAAAGATACCCCAAACTTTTTTAAACACTATTATATTTTTGTGAATTCCTTTTCAATATTATTCTAACGCCTAAAAAGAAGTATATTATACAACTAATAAATAATAATCCTAGGCTGAAAATAAGTAATAAAATACTATATACTAACAATAAAAATGCAACAACATTATGATTAATATTTTTCTTAAATAGTACATATATTAATAATAAAAACAGTATTATTAACAATGCGAAATATGGCCAAGCAAGTTGCCCCATTACTTGAAAAATAAAATGCATATCTTTAGTCGAAACATTAGCACTATCTTGTGTTAGTCTTGTTTGCTCACGAATCTGATTAACAATCTTTGTTCGTAGATATTCATTTCCTACATACTCTTTAAATATGCTTATCATTCCGCCAATAAAAACTACATAAATAATATACACAATACTTGAAATAACTAATAAAGTTTTTTCTGATTTTTCAAAAACCATTATCTATCACCTTTTATTTTACACTTAGCGCAAGTTCCATAAAACGCTAATGAATTATCTTGTACTTCAAAAGAATATTCTTTCTTCATGTACTCGATAAGTTTATTAAAGATTGGATTAGAAACTTTTTCTATCGTATTACAGTTAGTACATATTAAATGATGGTGCAGTTGTCCATCAACACTTTGTCTTAAATGATACTTAGAAACTCCATTGCTGAATGATATTTTCTCTAAAATTTTTAATTCATAAAAAATATCTAATGTTCTATACACCGTTGCTATACCAATATCTGGTGTTTTTTCTTTTAAGATAAAATACAATTCCTCTGCACTCAAATGCAGCTCGCTATTCTCTACTAAAATCTCAACAATTTTCTCTCTTTGTGGTGTGAGTTTATATGGAGATTTTTGAATAATTTTTATTATTTCATCATAAATATTCATATATTATTTCGTGCCTTTCCTATTTTTTAAGTACGCTAATGCCAACATAGTCTTACTGTCAGTTATAATATTTTCATCAAGAAGTCTAAAAGCTTCATCTAATGGGTATTTTTTTAAATTAATAAATTCATCATCATCAGGATTTTGTTCACCTGCATGTTCTAGTCCTTCTACAAAGTAAATCGTAATTAACTCCGAGCTGTATCCTAGTGCAACATGGACATCACAGATTTTTTCTAATTGATCTTCTGTTACTGTATATCCTGTTTCTTCCTGTAATTCTCGGATTGCAGAAAGTTTTTTATTATCTTCTCCAGGCTCTAATTTCCCTGCTGGTATTTCTAATGTCACAGCCTCAATTGCTTTTCTATATTGTTCAACTAAAATTACTTCATTATCTTTTGTCAACGCAAGAACTGCTATTGCTCCCCTATGATTTATAAGCTCACGTTCTGACACTTCTCCATCAGGTAAACTTACTGTATGTACCTCTACATCAAGAACTTTACCTTTAAAAATTTTCTCAATAGATATTGTTTTTTCTTCTAAATCTTTTCTCATAACTTCCTCCAATTACTTATAAATTATATTCATCAAGATCATGGGCAATTGATACTTTAATAGTTTTATCTATTTTTTCTACCACGCTTTTTTCTGTATCAACATCATATCTTGCACTTATATGCGTTAAAAATAATCTTTTTACTGTACTCTCTATAATAAAGTTTTCTATATCCAAAATACTTAAATGATAATTTTTCCTAGCATGATGTGCATCTTTTTCATCTAAATAAGTACACTCTGAAATAATAATATCACTATTTTTCACAAACTCATTTAACTGTGGAAAATATCTCGTATCTGGAATAATTACAATTTCTTTTTTTGGTTTATCTTCCGATAAAAACTCAGAAGAATTATATGTAGTTCCGTTGTAAACAAAACTATCCTGTTCTTTTATATTTTTATAAAATGGTCCCGGCATTATCCCTAATTTTTTTAATTTTTCCGCATCTAAGCTTCCCTTTTGATTTTTAAAGATAATTTTATAGCCAAAACACTCTATATTGTGGTTTAGAGGATAGGCGGATACTACTACAGTTTTATTATCTATTATACACTGTTCGCTAGAAAATTCAACGTATTTAACATCAAAGTTAAGTGAACAATGTGTGAACAGAAGATTTTGTTCAACAAATTGCCTTATTCCTACTGGACCATATATTGTTACTCCCGATTCCTTACTGTCTAAAAGAAAATTACGCGAAGATAAAAAGCCGATAAGACCTAATATATGATCAGCATGCAAGTGACTAATAAATATTTTTGTTATTTTAGTCGGTTTAATATTTGTTCTTAAAATTTGGTGTTGTGTCGCTTCTCCACAATCAAACATCCAACACTCCTTTAGCTCTTGCATAAAATTAAAAACAAAGCTTTGCGTATTTCTAAATTTTGCAGGGAGTCCTGCTCCTGTTCCTAAAAATTGTAGTTTCATATGTTCTATCCTCCTTTCAAATTATTCAGATTTGATATTATTACCTTGTTCTTTAGTATACTCTGTAGAAAAACTTCAGAGTGGAAATACTATCTTCTCTGAAGTTTTCTTTTTATAGTTTTACTACAAAAACCTGGGCATCTTGTAAACAAGTAATAACATGCTCAGACCCCGCTGGTATTTCTAATAGTTCAAATTCATTAACTATTTCTACTTGTTCATCATAAGCAACTGTTATTTTACCACTAATATTCAGTAATAATATAGTTTTATCATTGCTATATGAGTCAGTTTGGTTCCCTGTTTTTAGGTTCATATGAACTACTTGATAGCGTTCATTTTCTAAAATTATTCCACCTAATAATGTATTTTTATCTAATTTTACTTTTTTCATAATAATTATCTTCCTTTACGTTTATATAATCCATCTTCTTCTATCATTATCAATTTATTTTTAAATAATCTTCCAACCGCTCGCTTGAAGCTACCTTTACTCATACCAAACACAGCTTTAATATCTTCTGGCGACGATTTATCAGTAAATTCGCAGTAGCCGTTGTTTTCAATATAGTCCATAATAGCTTGCCCATCACTATCCATTCTCTCATGAGCACGTGGTAAAAACGAACCGTTAACTTCACCATTATCTTTAACCCCAATAACACGCAAAGTAACTTTTTCTCCAAGTCGTGGTTCGCGTTCACGTTCGCTTTCGTGAACAAAAATCTTATAACCATCTTTCGATAATAGGAATGTACCTACACGCATCAAACGATATGGATATGCCTCTATATCTTTATTTTTCAAACTCTTTGGTGCTTTTGAATAAAGAGAACTTATAATAGTTTCTGTCGCAAGACGCGCAAACAATTGTCCACTAAAGTCACGGCGTAGAGTTATGAATAATTCATCCCCCTCTTTTGGCCAAACACTCTTTAATTTTGGTAAATCTTCTCCTAGAAGAGGAATTTCACGAGAAAATCCAATATCTAATCCTACTCTATCTTCTTCTACTTTTACAACTTTACTAAAAGCATAATCACCATAGATAACTTCTGGAGTATTTGGTGTGGCGAATAATTTCCCACTTCTTGAGGGATAAACAAACATAGAATATTCTTCGCCAACTTCATAATCATCTAAACTCTCTACATCTGATTCATTACAACTTATTTCTTCATCGCTTGGCCCTTTAAAAACTAATGACGAACTCTTTTTCTCCACTAGCTCCAAAAAGTGAATTTCTCCTGTTATATACTTAATATCTTCTTTTTCCATCTAATACCTCTTTCTTTTATATTTTAACTATTATTCTAGATTTATTCAATTACTTATATCAATTCATACTTCTATTTATTTCATAAAAAAAAGGCTGACACCCAATATCAACCTTTAAATCACGCGGTAAAAGCAGTATCAAGGTGTACTTACTTAACCATATTCTTTATTTGTTCTAATTGATTTACTCTTATCTCCTTAGGGAGGAACCTTCTTATTTCATCTTCATTATACCCTACTTGTAATCTTTTATCATCTACTATGATAGGTCTTCTAAGCATCCCTGGATTATCTTGAATAACTTTATACAACTCTTGAATCGACATACTCTCAATATCTAGATTTAATTTTTGGAAAGTTTTTGATCTAAAAGAAATAATATCCTCTGTACCATGCTCTGTAATAGATAAAATATTTTTAATTTCATCCGTTGTCAGTGCCTCAGAAAAAATATTTCTCTCTACAAAGTCAATATGGTTTTCTATAAGCCAAGCTTTTGCTTTTCTACAAGAAGTACAACTAGGCGATGTAAACAATGTAACAACCACCAGCACTCACACTCCTTTATAAAAATAACATTAATATTTTTATAATTCTATATACTATTATATTATACTACATATATACTCCTTTGGCAATATAATATTGAAGAAATATTTTACTTTGCCAACTGAAAACCCTTAAAAAATATGTCCTTAATAATAAATGTTTTTAATAAATTAATAGCTAGTTTTTTTAGCTATTCCTCGAAATATTTCATGAATTCTCTAAGAATTTCTCTATAAAATTTTTAGTTAGAGTTCTCATAAATTTTTAAAAATAAATTAATATTTCTCCCCTGACACTTGCAGTCTATAAAGTGAAATTGACAAATAGATATTCATGTGTTAATATATATCTATGCCAGCATGGCGGAATTGGCAGACGCACTGGACTCAAAATCCAGCGATGGCAACATCGTGCCGGTTCGACCCCGGCTGCTGGTATAATGATTAAGACAAGGTTTTTAAGCCTTGTCTTTTTTGTTGTTTATACTTTTTTCGGAATAAAAGTTACTAAAAATTACTACTTTATAATAACTCATCTAATTTATTACCTCCAGCTATTTTGCTTTACAAGGTAACGGGTTTATGATACTATTATGTATAACAAGATAGTTCTTTCAAATAAGATTTTTCAACTCGTTGAAAGGAGATTTTTAATGGAAATTAACACTTCTCAAATATTAAAAGGAACTTTAGAAGCATGTATACTTCAACTAATAAAAAATAAAGATATGTATGGCTATGAAATTACTGAACAACTTTCCAAATATGGTCTAGATATAGTTGCTCAAGGAACTATTTATCCATTACTTATGAAATTAGAAAAAGAAAATTTGGTTGTTAGTTATTTAAAAGAAAGTAACTTTGGACCTCCTAGAAAGTATTATTTGATTACTGAGGAAGGTAATAAATATATAGTTAATTTTAAAGATGTATGGAGCAATATAAGTACAACGATAACTGAGATTTTAAAAAATGACTAAGATAAAAAAGGAGGGGCTCTTATGAACATTCAAAATTTATTAGAATATAATAATAAACTAAGAATGCAACTTAATGAAGAAAATAAAAAATATTACGAAGAACTTTTGATTGCTTGTCGCGCGAAAGCTATAATAGCTAAGGAAGCTGTACTAGAAATTCAATTATTAGAAATATTACAAGATTTAATTGCATATCAAAAGCAAGGGAAAAACTTTCCTGAAACTTTTGGTAATGATATAAACAAACTACCTGATTCGATAATTAAATTATTACCAAAAGAAAATAAAACAACTACATATCGATTTATGTTATCCTATATCTTAATTTTAATAATAAGTCTTTTATTTCCTTCAATTTTCGCTAAAAGCATCCAACCATACTTAACAGTATTTTCTATTTTGGTACTAATTTTAGGATCTGGTATGTGCATTTATCTACTACTTTATAAAAAAACAGAAAAAAATAAATGGCTAATTTACTTTACATCTCTTGTATTATTTGAAATATCTTTATTCTTAGTCACAATCTTAGAAAAATTAAGTGTATTTCCTTATTATCTAACTGTAAGAATTGAACTTTCAAATAACTTTTTATACCTCTATGCTACCTTTAGTATACTAGCAATTACTTATGTTTATTTAACTTTTAAAAAATATTATTCTAAAAAATTATAATCTATTATGCTCGACAACAATTCGTCGAGCTTTCTTTTCTGAAAAAGTTCACCTATAGCAAATAATTTTATTTTAAAAATAACATTTTTATTCTTGAATAATTTTTTTAAACTTGTTATAATGTTAAAACAATGATACAGGAGGTGAGATTATGCATAATTCTATTTTTGACAACTTAAAAAAGGCGGAACAAGGTGCTAAACTAAGTATTTTATCATACTTATTCCTTACTATATTAAAATTAGGAGCAGGTTTTATCTTCCGTTCTTCTGCACTTGTTGCTGATGGAATAAATAATGCAACCGACGTAATTTCTTCGATTTGTGTTCTTGTAGGTCTAAAAATTTCTCGAAAACCTGCTGATGAAGATCATCTCTATGGTCACTTTAGAGCAGAACTTATTTCAACACTTATCGCCTCTTTTATTATGCTCTATGCAGGAATAGAAGTTATAATTTACGCTGTAGAAAAAATTATAACTAATAGCTATGAACAACCTAATATATTATCAGCTATTGTTGCTTTTATAGCGTGTGTTATTATGCTAGGTGTATATTTTTACAATATTGGTCTATCTAAAAAGCTAGGTAGTAAATCTTTACAAGCTGCAGCTTTAGATAATCTTAGTGACTCTCTTGTTTCTCTAGGTACTTTAATCGGAATTGTTGCAACATATTTAGGTTTTCCTATTGCTGATTCTATAGTAGCCATTATTGTTGGCGCACTTATAGTTTGGACCGCAATAAATATTTTCAAAGAATCTACCTATGTTCTTACCGATGGCGTTGACACCGAAGTAATCGAAAAAGTTAATGATCTTGTCAAAGATATTGATGGTGTTATTTCTATAGTTGATACTAAAGGACGTACACACGGGTTATTGTATTTTATTGATATTACAGTTACGGTTAGCCCTACGCTTAATGTTAAAAAGAGTCATGAAATCACCGTCAATATAGAGAAAAAACTTGCAAGTGAATTCTATTATTGTGAAACATTAGTTCACCTCGAACCACATGGTATAGATTGTCATCCTACATTACAAGCACAATCGTAAACTACTCTCAAAAATAACTTATTATTTTTAAAGGGTAGTTTTATTTTTTTTACTAGCTTCACTTGTTTGACAAATCTCACTGCTGAAAGTATAATTATTGTACATATAGAAGTATTTAGAAGTATTTAAATATTAATTTATTTTAATATAATTATTGTAAAAATATACATTGAGTTTAACTGGAGTTTATAAAATTTATGACACATGCTAAAGCAATTTTTTTTGGAGAACACGCTGTTGTTTATGGTTATAAGGGAATTACTATCCCTTTACCACAGATGACTGTTGATGTTGAACTTAAAGAAACAAATATTATACAGGAACGAGATGAAATTATATCATTTATATCAGAAGCTTGTGGTATTAATGACCGAACTGAAATTAATATCAATAGCACTATTCCCGTCGGTCGCGGACTTGGTTCTTCTGCTGCCCTTAGCATAGCTATAGCACGCGCGAAAAAACTAACTAACATACGTGAAATTGCTGATAAATGTGAAAAATTTATCCATGGAAATCCTAGTGGTATTGATGTTAATCAAGTTTTAAGCGATACTCCGCTTTTATTTTCTAAAAAAGATGGTGCTATACCTCTAAACTTCAATCTAGACAGTTATTTACTTATTATCGACACTGGAGTCATTGGTATTACTAAGGAAACTTTAAAACATATTAAACAAAATTTTGAAAACTATAAATCATACATAGATGAACTTGGGGAAATTACTGAAAAAGTTATTGAACCATTAAAGAAAAAAGCAATTGAAATAGTAGGAGCTTATATGTATAAAGCTCATGACCTACTTCAAAAACTTGGTGTTAGTCATGAAAGTAATGATGATGTAGTTAATATTTGTAAAAATAACGGAGCGCTCGGAGCTAAGCTGACTGGTGGCGGAGCTGGTGGTTGCTGTATTGCTCTAAGTAAAACAAAAGAAAATGCCGAAAAAATTCAAAATGAACTTGCAAAGAAAGGATATAAGTCATGGATAGTTACAGTTTAGGTTATGCTAATATCGCCTTAGTAAAATATTGGGGAAAAAAATCAAAAGATCCAGTCTTACCTTTTAACCCTAATATTTCATTAAGGTTAGACAACTTATTATCAAAAACAAAAATTGAACATAGTTTAACAGATGAAGATGAGTTTTATATTAATGATGAAAAACAAAGTCAAGAAGAAGTAGAAAAAATAACGAAATTCATCGCAAAATTCACACCTGTTGAACGTGAAAAAATTTGTATAAAAAGTTATAACACTGTTCCCACTGCAGCTGGTTTATCGTCTAGTTCTAGTGGAACTATGGCTCTTGTTTTAGCTTGTAATGAATATTTTAAGTTAAATAAGACTGCTGAAGAACTAGTAGAAATCTCAAAAGAAGGATCAGGTTCTTCATGTCGTAGTTTCTACCGACTTGCCGCATGGTTAGAAGATGGTAGCGTAGAAGAACTTAGCTGTGATTTAGATTTCGGTATGATGGTACTTGTTGTTAACGAAGATCGCAAAAAAATTTCTAGCCGTATCGCAATGGAACGCTGTGTTCAGACATCCACAACTTTTGATGCTTGGGTAGAAAAAGCAAAAGAAGATTTTGTCGATATGAAGATAGCCTTAGAAAATGCGGACTTTGAAAAAATTGGAGCAATAACAGAAGCTAATGCCCTTGCTATGCACGCAACAACGACAACATCAACACCAAGCTTTACTTTCTTAACTGATGAAAGTTATCGTGCTATGGAAATTGTTAAAACTTTACGAGAAAAAGGATATCGCTGCTATTTCACTATGGATGCAGGACCTAACGTAAAAGTTCTTTATTTAAAAGAAGATCAAGAAAAAATATATGAGGAAATTTCTAAATTATGGCAGAAAAAAATAATTTTGTGCATGGAATAGCTTATGGCAAACTCTATCTTGCAGGTGAGTATGCAATTTTAGAAGATTATTCAAAAGCACTTATTACAAGTGTAGATAAAAAAATAATCGCTTTTGTCGAGCCAGCTAATGAAATTACAATTTTCGATACTGTTCATAAAATCTCAATAGGACTTTATGAAAAAAATGATAATTTCAAACTTATTCAGGAATTTCTTATATTCCTGCAACAATATACACAGAGCAAAAAAACATTTGCTCTTACTATTTACAACGAGCTACATGGCGAAGATAAAAAATACGGACTAGGCTCTTCTGGGGCGGTCCTAGTCGCTATCGCAAAAGCAATGTTGAATTTTGAAAAGATAGCTTTTGATGATATAACTATTTTTAAATTAGTTACTCTATTTAATCTTACTCATAACATCAGTGGTTCTATGGGAGATGTCGCTGCCAGCCTTACAAAAGGTATTACTTATTATCAAAAATTTAATAGTTCATCTGTTAAAGAATTAATAGCAAATCATTCTATTGTAGAGATTATTAACGCTGATTGGGATGGGCTTGTAATTAAAAATATGATACCTAAAGCATCTATAAATATTTTTGCACGTTGGACCGGTGAGAGTGTTGATACAAAAGAGCATGTGAAACTTTGGAAAGAAAACAAAGATAATTTTAAAGAAGAATATTCCAAATTTGTTTCAAAGTCGAACTCTTTAGTAACTGATTTAGCAGTAAATCTATCTGATGGCAATACTTCTGAATTACTCGAAAATTTTAGGCAATTACGAAATAACTTGCACTATCTAGAAAGTTTTTCGAATATTCCTATGGAGACTATCGCAATGAAAAAGTATATTGATACTTATCCTGCTGGAAAACAAAGTGGTTCTGGTAGTGGTGATATTGTTCTTGGCTTTGATAAAAGTGATGCGCAGTTTAATTTAATATTGAATTTAGAAAAATTATAAAAATATATGATAATCAAGAAAGGATTACTATGAGAAAAAAAGATCATATCCGTCTAGCTCTTCAAGACAAAACAACCGCAACTAGTCTTGATAACTACGCAATAGACTACAACAGTATTCCACGTTTTGGACTAGCTGATATAGATACTTCAACTACAGTTTGTGGTGTGAAATGGGACTTTCCATTTTTTATAAATGCTATTACCGCTGGAGGAGAAGACTGTAATAAAATAAATAACGATTTTGTTGAAATAAGTAAAATCACTGGTATCGAATTTTTCCCAGGATCTTATTCGCCTGCATTAAAAAATGAAGAAGATGCCAAAGCTTATCCAAAAGGTTATTCTGTTAATCTTGGACTTGATAAAGAACCTTCTCTTATCTTAAAAGCTATTACTGATACAAATGCTCGTTACCTACAAATGCATACTAATCCTCTCCAAGAAATAGTTATGCCAGAAGGAGATCACAACTTTGAATCTTGGTTTACAACATTACAAGAAGTTAGTAAAAATTCAACTATTCCTGTTATACTAAAAGAAACTGGCTTTGGTATGAATGAAGCAACAATAAGACTTGCACTTGATTTGAAGCTAGCTGCTGTTGATGTTAGCGGTATGGGTGGGACAAACTTTGCACGTATAGAAAATGGGCGTCGAGATAATAAATCGGTATATCTAGAAAATATCGGCTATACTACAGCTGAAAGTCTTGAAAATGCATATCCATATTGTGATAAAATTGATATTATCGCTAGCGGTGGTATTCGTAATCCATTAGACGTTGTAAAATGTTTGGCTTTAGGTGCAAAAGCTGTTGGTGTTTCTAAAATCTTCTTAGATATCTTGCTTAATGATGGAAAAGAAGCCTTAATTGAAGAAATAGAAAAATGGAAGAAAGAAATCAAGTTTTTAATGGTTTTAATGAATGCTAAAACTATTCAAGAATTAGATGGAAAAATTAGAAAAATAAATTAAAAAAATTTATCGAGATTAATAGTGATTAATACATCACAATTTTCTCGATAAGTTTTTATTTTTCTTCAAGTGATGCTATTCTTTTAATTGCTTTATTTAAATCGTCTTCCAAACTATTAATTTTAGTTTTATTCTTTTGATTTTCTGCAATTAAATACCAACAAGAAATTAATAGCATAACATTCAAACAAATTATTGCAAACATACCTTCTCCTAACTTTATAAAAAAACCCCATCGCGAAGATGAGGTTTTGTCTTAAATAAATCTAAAAGAGGGAAAATTTTAGATTTTATTAATAAATGGTATATATTTTAACAATTATTAATATTTACGTTTTCTAGCCGCTTCAGATTTTTTCTTACGACGAACGCTTGGTTTTTCATAAAACTCACGTTTACGAACTTCTTGGATAGTTCCGTTTTTAGAAACAGCACGTTTAAAACGACGTAGTGCATCTTCTAGTGATTCATTTTTACGAACTACAGTTTTTGACATTGGATTTTCCCTCCCTCCGATATTACGAAATCTAATTTAAATGTAATCAAATGCTTAAATACAAAATAAATACAAAACATTTAATTAGTAAAAACTGCTCTATGAGCAATCCACTTAAATATTGTATTATATTATTGCGACGTTGTCAACCTTAAACAAAGTTAATTTACTAATTTTCCAATGTTTTTTTATTAGGCTATATCTTCGCTTTAAATTCATTATTTTATACTTGATTACTTACTTTCTAGCCAGCTGTTGAATTCCTCAATAAAACTCGCATAACCTGTTTTATTTTGATAACTTGGAACTTCCGCTAAAAAGACTTGACTAGGTAATTTTTTCTGCCCTTTTCTAGTTATTAAAATAAGAGCTTTAGCCTGTGAAGAATTTTTAAACATTTCCTCCGGTAGTGTAATAACCGCATTTAGATTAATATCTTCTTCTAAAAACTTTTTAAAATTATCTTCTAATTCCAAAATTTGTTTCGGAACAACTAACATTCCTACACCATCTTCTGTTAAGTAATTTGCCACTTGTTCAATGAATAATAAAGCATTAATACTATATCCTTCACTACTACATAGTTTATAATTTAAGCTGTTATCCTCATCTGCATAATAACCAAATGGCACATCACTAATAATAACATCTTGTTTTTTGATATTTAGAGGTTTTAAGACGTCTTGGTTAATAATTTCTGCAGGAACTTCTAATAGATTAAAAATATTTTGCTGTAATTTTACATAATTGCTATCAACATCAACAGATGTAAAATCTTTTTCACCTTTAACTAAAGCTGCAATATTAATTAGAAAACTACCACTACCACTAGCAAAATCAGCGATAGAAATCTTCTCTTCCCCATAAATACATTCAATTAAATGACTCACATACATCGTTATCACTTCTGGTGTAATATCATAACTTGGATTATTTAGTTCCTTCAACGCTTTTAGTAGCAAGAATTGGTAAACTTTTCTTATTGTCTCTTTATCATAGTTATCAACAATATCAAAATAATCTTTATCATTTTCTAATGTTAAATACTTTGTCAAAGCTTCAAAATATAAACCTTGCCCTTTAGTCTCTTCTACCTGCTTATCTATTTTAAAAAATAATTTTTCTAAATCTGACATGGTACCTCCTATTTGGATAGTTTATTCAAATACTTATTTATTATATCACGAATAAATGAATAATCAATATTTTAGTTATTCTAATCATTGTATTCAATTACAAGAAAAGACGATATTTCTACCGCCTTCTCCTTTTATAGTTTCTTAATTAATCGTTTTTGAGTTTTATCACATACGTAACTAATACTTTCGTAAAACTTATGTGCTTCTTTACGGCAAACATTTGAATTAAGTCTGATAAAACTAATATTATTTTCCAAAGCATAGTCTTCTATAGAACTCATAAGTTTTTTTCCTATTCCTTGCCCTTGAAAATTACAATCTACTGCTAATGCAAGTATATTTAAACCCGCCTCCATATATAAGCTTTCATAAGACTCTGCATGGACAAACCCTATTATTTTTCTTGTTTGTTCATTTTCAAAACCTATTATTATATGATGGTTATTATCCTTAGTTAATTTTTCTATTTGTTTTTTCACAATGTCTAGATTGACATCATACCCCAACTCATAATCACTTATTTTTTGAATCTCTTTTGCATCTAATATAGTAATATTCCTTAGCATTTTACTTACCTAAAACTATAATTTTTAAACTTACTTCGTTACTTCTTCTAAAGCAGCTTTTACTATATCGAATTCTCTTGTGCGTAATGTACGCATATCAAGAATAATGCTATTATCTTTAATACGTGTAATAATAGGAATCTCTACTTCTAATAGTTTTCGCTCTATTTCTGTTGCATGAAGTTTTCTATGAGTAAGTTTTACAGCAACACTTTCAAGATAACTAGCTGGATAACTTCCTCCTCCTACTTCTGCTTTATCTTCTTCTATCCTAATATCAAAATCAAGATCACTCAATTTTGTTTTTAGGACATCTGCTTTCCCAAATAAACGTTCTTTAGATAAAGAAATCATATGTAATGTTGGTATGTGTTCTAAAGCATCTTTTTCATCTAGGTATAGTTTTAATGTCGCTTCTAGTGAAGCTAGAGTCATTTTATCTACACGCAATGCACGAGTAAGTTGGTTTTTTTTCATTTTTTCTATATATTTTTTCTTACCAACAATTATTCCTGCTTGCGGTCCACCTAGTAGCTTGTCTCCACTAAATGTTACAATATCGATACCACTATCTAATATTTCTTTTACCGTTGGTTCATATGGTAAGCCAAATTTTGAAAAATCAACAAATTGTCCACTTCCCAAGTCATTAATCGAAACTAATTCATTCTCACGTGCTAAATATGAAATTTCTTCATTAGATACGCTCTCAGTAAACCCTAAAATTTTGTAATTACTTGTGTGAACTTTAAGTAAAGCACCTGTTTCTTCAGTAATTGCATTCTCATAATCTTTCAAATGCGTTTTATTTGTTGTACCCACTTCTACCGGTACTCCTCCACTAAGTTTGATTATCTCAGGAATTCTGAATGCCCCACCTATTTCTACCAATTCTCCACGTGATACAATAATTTCTTGATCTTTTACTAAAGTGTTCAATGTTAATAAAACTGCTGCCGCGTTATTATTAACAACAAGAACATCCTCTGCGCCTGTTAATTTTTTAATAATATCTATCAGGTGAACATAACGACTACCACGTTTTTTATTATCAATATCAAATTCAAGATTTGAGTAATTAAAAGCAACACTTTCTATATTTTCCTTTATTTTTTCACTTAATAAGCTTCGTCCTAAATTTGTGTGTAGTATTGTTCCAGTTGCATTTATCACCCTACGCAGTGAATTTTTATCTTCTTTTTCTACTATTCTTGCTACTTCTCCTACTATTTTACTAAGGCTTGGCACTTCTGATAATTCTTCATTCAAAATAGCTTGTTTAATTTCTTCAATATATTGTTTTATTGCTGATTTTATCGCTACTTCTGTATAAGTATTCATTAGTTCTTTTATTTCATCTAATAACAATATCTTATTTATTGCTGGTATTTGTGAAAGTAAGTGTTTTGACATAGTGTCTCTCCTTTTATAGTTCTTTTGCTATGCTCTTAACCGCATTTATAGCATAGTCGACTTCTTCTTCTGTATTCATACTAGAAAATGAAAATCTAACTATTCCTTGATCTTTAGTCCCTAGTGCTTCATGCATTAATGGTGCACAATGCGCCCCTGGTCGTATCGCTATGTTATATTGTTCTGAAAGTACATCAGCTACATCAGCGGCAGGAATATCTTTGAAATTCATCGCAACAACTGCTGTTCTTTCTTTTGTAAAATCTCCATAAAATTCTAAACAATCAAGGTCTTTTAACTCATTATAAAATCTATCGGCAAAACCTATTTGTTTTTTGTAAAGATTGTTAATACCTTTTTTGTTTATATATTTTATTCCCTCATGCAATCCTAAGATTCCCACTGTATTTAGAGTTCCTGCTTCTAAACGTAATGGATATTCTCCAGGATGTTCTTTGTCAAAAGTACGAACACCACTACCTCCAACTTTATAACGACGAATTTCTGGTTCTTTCAATCTTATGCAAAGTCCACCAATACCTTGTGGTCCGTAAAGACTTTTATGTCCTGTAAAACACAATACATCAATGCCCAACTCTTCCATATTTATCGGTATTACTCCCGCTGTTTGCGAAACATCTACAACCGAAATAATATTATGTTTTTTGCAAATCGTCGCTACTTTTTCCAGGTCGATAACATTTCCTGTTACGTTAGAACTATGCGTAATAGCAAGCATCTTAGTATTAGGTCTAATAGCCGCTTCTAAGTCTTCATAGCTTATCATACCTGTTTTATCACCGCGTACTATCGTATAGTTACACCCAATAGTTTCATGAGCTAAATAAATTGGTCTTAAAACTGAATTATGCTCCATAGATGTTGTCACAACATGATCTTCTTTATTCAATAAACCGAAGATTGCAATATTTAAACTTTCTGTTGAATTAGAGGTAAAAACCATTCTATCTTCTTCTTTTAATCCAAAAAAGTCCGCTACTGCTTTACGTGCTTCATAGACTTCACGAAAGGCGTTGTTCGCTTCATAGTAACTTCCTCTTGAAGCATTGGCATACTTCCCAGAAGATAATACTTCGTAAACTTTATCAGCAACTTCTTTTGGTTTTTTTAATGATGTTGCACCATAATCAAAATAATAACTCATACCTTTTCCGTACTTTAGTTAAAATAATTTTATTTATTATTCCAACCTGCTCCCTTCTTTATTTTTTTGCTAAAACTCTGTAATTTTCTACTCGACGTGTTACTCCCAATTTGTCGATATATTCTAAAATCGCCATTGAATATTTTCTACTTGAGCCCGTCATATCACGGAACTCTGCAAGGGCCATCTTGTCATTAGTTGAAAAATGTTCTTCCACTTTCTTTATTGCTTGATCTAACATATCTTTATGTAGTACTAAATCAGCGTCTAATCGAATTATTGTATTATCTACTAATGAATCTAATAATTCAACACTTGCTTTTACTCCATTTGTTAAATCTTTTATAGTTGGCGGCGTGAATCCTCCTTGAAGTAATTCACGTTCAATACGTGCTTTTTCTGCCAGTTGTTTTTTATCATAATTTACTACAAAATCTTTTTCTGCAACTAGATTTCCTTCTAGACGTACTTCATTATTTTTTATAAACAAATCTATCATCTCTAAAACTTCTTTTTGAGATAATTTAAATTTAGAAATAACTTCAATTTTCGGTATTCCTACTTTTAATTTATAACGTTTATGGTAGTCGATTAAAAGTTTTTTCAATTTTTCTAAGATTTCTTCATATTTTTTCTTGTGAATATAGCCTATTTTTGTTTGATAAATAAGTCCCTCTTCTAATAACTGCGCTATATCAGCTTCAACCTCATTTACTGGAAGTTGCAACTCTTTTACTATGTTGTCTTTAGCCACTAAATAATCTTGGTGAGATAATAGATAATTAGCTATTAAATCACTAGAATTTCCTTCTAACTGAACTTTTAATTTTTCTAAAATTTCTTCATTAAATCGACTATGTTTTTTAGGATTAGCATCTAAGATAACCCCTCCACCAATAGTAATCATCGGCGAGTACGTTCTAATAATAAATTTATCATAATTTTTCACAGCTATTTCTTCTTCTAAACGAAGTTGAGCAAACCCATTACCCCCGGCTGCTAATTCTTCTGCTCCAAGAGGTACTACACGAGCCATAATTTCTTCAGTTCCTATATAAACGCGCACTCTATCCCAAAGCTCCAAATTAGCACTTTCATCATTTATAAGTTTAATTTCAGTATCAATCATATATGTTTTTGTTAAACTTCCCGCTGTTGCTAATGTATCTCCACGTTTAATATCATCAAACTTGATATTAGCAAGGTTTATAGCTGTTCTTTGACCCGCTGTCGCTTGTGTTACATCTTGAGCATGAACTTGGATATTTCTTACTTTAGTTTTTATCTCTTTTGGATAAATGACTAATTCATCTCCAACATTTATTACACCTTCTGTTAAAGTCCCTGTTACTACTGTCCCAAAACCTTTTACTTGAAACGCACGGTCGACATTAAGGCGTGCATTTTTTTCAATATTTCTTGCTTGAATATCTTCTGTTTTTTTATCAATAGTTTCTAATAAAGTATCCAACCCTTTTTTGCTAATTGAATCCACCTCTATAATCGGTGCGTCCTCAAGAGGAGTACCTGCTGTAAACGCACGAATATCTTCTTTTACCAGCTCGCGATATTCTTCTTCAACTAAATCTATTTTTGTCATAACAATAATATAGTTTTCTATACCAAGAAGTGTTAGAATATCGAAATGTTCTTTTGTTTGCGGCATTATACCTTCGCGTGAATCGACCAAAAGTAATACTAAGTTAATTCCACTAACTCCTGCCAACATATTTTTTATAAATCTTTCATGTCCTGGAACATCTACCACTCCGCATCTTTTCCCACTTGGTAGGTCAAAATATGCGAACCCAAGGTTTATAGACATCCCACGTTCTTTTTCTTCTTGTGTTGTATCTGTTTCAATACCACTCAATGCTTTTATTAACGTTGTTTTCCCGTGGTCAATATGACCTGCAGTTCCAATAATTACGTTATTATTCATCTAATTCCACCTTTTATATTAAAAGTAGAGACTATATTTACTTTTATCTCTACTCTTAAAAATTTATTTTATTTGATAGTCTTTCAATTCTGTTACTACCCTTTTTATTCCTGCTTTTTTTGAATAGTACAGGCCTTTGTATTCAATTTTCTCAGTTATTAATACTCTCACAACTCCATCAAACTTTTCCCATGCTACCTTTAGCATAAATCCGCATCCAGCACTTATAGATGGATGTGTCGGAATTAATGATGCCCCTAAATCCTTTGTAGCGCAAATATCATCCGCTTTTATCGCATCATGTGTGCTATTAAAAACCACTAATCCCTCTTCTATCATACTTCCTCCTACGGCTGAATTACTCTATTTGCTTTTCTCATGTCTTCTACAATAAAGTACATGTTTGTTGGATTACCTACAGCTAGGTCTATCTTGTTATAATCTATACACGCACCACAGCAAACAATTTCTACACCATTATTTTCTAATTCTCTTAGTTCATCAAGAACATGACTTCTCTCTTTATCTACTAATAGACCTCCACTGTTGTAGAAAATAATTTTTTTAGGTAGTACTTCTTGTTCTGTAAGTGCATATAAATACCCTTTAATTAAACGCTTCCCTAATTCTTCACTACCATGTCCCATTTGACTTTTATTAATAACAACTATGTAGCTCTCATCTTTAACTACTGGCAATTCTTCTTGTGTTGCTACTTCTTTACGCGTAATCTCTACTTTAAATCCTTCTTCTATAGTTGATACTTTAATTTCGTGATTATTCTTTTCTGCAAATTTTTCTAAGCTATCCACATGTTCTTGAAGTCTTACCAATAAAGTTACTTTTGGCTCTTCTTCTAAAGTTCTTTTTGCTTGAGTTACTGGAACAACACATTTATCACAAAGAGTATCTATTACGACACCTTCTGTTACTTCCCCTTTTGATATAGTAACAATATATTTATCCTTCGCTTCTTCTACCATTTTAAAGTTGTACCCTAATTGATTCGCCATTTTTCCCAAGTTTTGAGTCGCTATAAAATTATCAACTGTAGTTTCAACTACATCATTTTCTAATAATAGTTTTTTAGTTTGGATAACTGGTAGTGGACATGCTAACCCTTGAGCATTTAATTTTTCTTTTTTCATATTTGAATATCTCCTTTTTATTGTAGTACTTTCTACTTCTGTATTTTTTAAATTTATTTTACTATTACTGCTTTTTCTTGTTTTTCAATAACTCTTCCTACGATTGCACTCTTTATTTCTAAAGTGTTTAGATTTTCTAAAAGTTGCTGAGCTTCTTCTTCAGGAATAGATATTAATAGACCTCCTGAAGTTTGTGGATCATACATTATCTCTTCCAATGCAAAGTCTTTTACCTGATAATCAACATTAGGCTCTACATATGTTCTATTTAATTGGCCTCCCGCTGTAATAACAAATTCATTTGCACATTTATATGCTTCTTCTATATAAGGAATATCTTTAATATTAATCACTGCAGAATACTTACCATCTAACATTTCTACAAGATGTCCTAAAAAACCGAAGCCTGTAATATCTGTACAGCTATTAACATTAAATCCTTTCATCATATCAGCAGCATATTTATTCAAAGTAGTCATTTGTTTAACACTTTGCGCGAATGCTTCTTCTGAACATTCTTTTACCATATGAGCTGTATTAATAATACTAATTCCCAGTGGTTTAGTAACGATAAGCATGTCTCCTGGTTTACAATTATTATTTTGTAAGATTTTATCCGGATGCACTACTCCCGTTACAGATAACCCATATTTCGGAGTCGCATCATGGATAGAATGTCCTCCAGCAAGAACCCCTCCAGCTTCATGAACTTTTTCTGCTCCACCTTTTAATATTTGGTGTAAAATCTCTAAATCCATATTTTCTGGAAAAGCTACAATATTTAATGCAGAAATTACATCACCACCCATAGCCCACACATCGCTTAATGCATTTGTTGCCGCTATTTGGCCAAAAAGGTAAGGATCATTTATCATTGTTGTGAAGAAGTCCAACGTCTGGATTATAGCCTTATCATCAGAAATCTTATAAACTGCTGCATCATCTGATGATTCATATCCTACTATTAAGTTTTCATCATATTTCTTTGGAAGATCTTTTAATATATCTGATAGAGCACCCGGCCCTATTTTAGAGTTTCAACCTCCACAAACAATCATATTCATTTTCTTTTCTGCCATGCTTACCTCCTGTACTATTATATAATATAATTATACTACCTTATATTGATTTTTAAAAGTATTATTTAGTTTTTTAATATAAAAGAAAAAGAAAACTTAAGTGAGAATTCACCTAAGTTTTCTTCTTAATTAATATCTTATATTTTAGTATCTTTTTCCATCCAAGTAAACTGATGGAATAGGAGTTGTTCCTTGGAATGCTCCACTGTTATTTTGGTGGTGTACTAATGCTACTCTTCCTCCAGAAATAGTTACCCCTACACCAATTTCAGTAGCTGATTTTGCTAATAATGTATTTCTGTGACCATAAGGATATGCTGTTGTTACATTTCCTATTTCATGGTACAAAGTATCTAATAGTCTTTGTGCTACTTGATCTGGAGTTCCACTATCTGTATTAATAGCTACATTATAAAGGATATGTTGTGCTCCCGCATATCCAGCTTGTGCTGCTGCTGCTTTTTCATATGAACCTCCTGGTCCATGAATTCCTGCATTAAATGCACCTTGTAATACTGTAACAGAACGTGCTTTTGTTCCTGCATTTAAAGCTGCATTTTCTTTTAATACGCTTAAACCATTCATTGCTCGTAAAGCATTTACTTTACTGATATATGCTTGTCTAATTTGCTCCTCACGAGTTATCGCTTGTGGCGCTGGTGCTGCTGCTTTTGGTGTAGCTGCTGGTTGCGCTGCTTGTTTTGGAGCTTCTTGTTTTTTCTCAGTGTTTGTTACTTTAGGTGCCGCTGGCGTTACATTATCCATAACTGTTGGAGCTTTTGGTGTAGCTGCTGGCGTATTTAATAATGTTTCTGCCCCTGCTGGTTTATTAGAAGGTTGTGCGTTACCTGTTTCTGGTTTTGGCACTGTGTTTTCTTTTGGTACTGCTGGTGTTTCTGGTTTTGGAGCTTCAGCAGGTTTTTCTGTTTCTTTTGGTTCTGTTTTTGGTTGTTCTTCTTTTCCACTAGCCGCGTTATCTACATTAGCAGATGGTTTATTTTCGTTAATAGCTTGTTTATTTTCATTTTGTTGAGCTTTAACTTCTGGTGTAGCTATTTCATAACGTACTGAAATTTTGAATTTATACCCACCAGCTTCTACTGTAGTATTAATAGTTTTTCTTTCTACTGCTGTATGTGGTAATTTTTTAGTAGATGTTTTAGATTTTAAATCTAACTCTACTTCTATCGCTTCTCCAGGTTTTATTATATCCCTTTTGATAACAAATTCAGCTTTGCTTTCTTCAACAACAATACGCGTTACAACGTTTGCTACTTCTTTTTCAGATGTTAAACGTGCATAATAATGACCATTTTTTTCATACACACTTACGTTTACATCTTTAACATTTACATCCATTGCTGCACTATTTATATCTAGTGCATTTGTTGGCATTGCCGTTACTCCTGCCAACAATACTAAACCTGTTAACACTTTACTCGTTATCTTTAATCCTTGTTTTTTCATCAAATTATTCTCCTTCATTAATTTATTAATTTTAAACTTTTAACAGTCTCCTATATTATACTCCCCCTAAGTTACAAACTTCAATAGATTTTCCAATTTGTAATGCAAATTCAATGTTGTAACACTGTTGAAATATTTCTTTTAAAAAATAACAATTTGTTTACCAATTAGTAAAAAAGTCGATATCATTTATCTCTAAAGATAAATTTTAAGTATATTTAAGGTTTGGTTTTTATAATGTTTATATAACTAGTAAATAGTTATAAACTTCATAAACTTTCCTTTTCTATAAAAGGCCGAGACAAATGTGCTCGGCTCTTTTTTATATTTTTTAGCTAGAAAATAAGACTAGTAGTATAACAACATCTATTGTAGAATACTACTAGTCTTATTAATAATTAATTATTCTTTTTATACAATATATTCAGGTATATCATTATCATCTCTTATATCTTTTTGATACCAAACCACATCATACCAACGATTAAATTTATAGCCTACATTTTCAAAATGAGCCACCTTCCTAAAGCCATGTTTTTCATGAAATGACACACTTCCCTCATCTGGATACGAAATACAAGAGGTTATTCGACAAATCCCTTTATCGTATAATCTTTTTTCAAGTTCACTATACAATTCATCTCCAACCCCTTCTCCTCGCGCTTGTTTATCCAGATAGATTGTGATCTCTGTTGTCCAGGCATAAGCTGCTTTGGGATAAAATTCTCCAGCATAGGCATAACCCAAAACTACTCCATCTTTTTCTGCTACCAGAAATGGATATTTTTGAAGTGTATTACTAATCTTTTCTTCAAAAAATTCTACACTTGGAACTTCATAATCAAAAGTTATTGCTGTAGCTTCTACATAGGGGCGGTATATTTCAACTATTCTATCAGCATCTTCTAAGTTTACATCTCTTACTAGCATAACAACCTCCTACTATAAATTTTCTTTTTTTATCTTTTCTAATAAAGCCGCACATCCTTGCACTACATCGCGGTACGTTGCCTCAAAATTACCTGTATACCAAGGGTCATCTATAATATGATTACGACCAGCATACTCTAAAAGTTTTCTTACCTCTCCAGCTTGTCTACCACGAATAAATCTTTTAATATTATCAATATTACTATCATCCATTCCAACAATATAATCAGCTATAAGGTCATCATCATTTAAAGGTCGTGAATACATCCCCTCAACACTTATACCAACTTCCGCTAATTTTTCACGAGTTCCGTGATGAACAGGATTCCCGTGCTCCCACGATGATGTTGCTGCCGAATCTATTTCTATTCTATCACTCAAATTTTCTTTTTCTACCATATTACGAAATACCGCTTCAGCCATAGGAGAACGACAGATATTCCCTAAACAAACAAATAGTACTTTTACCATAATATTACCTCTTCTTCATATACTTATATAATTATATCATATCTATTTTAAAACTAAAAAATATTCTTTAATAAGCCTGCCCTTTTATATATTTCATAATAAAGGTATTATTCAAAAAAGTATTGATTATATTTATATTTTAATTATTTTTAAAAATAGCTCTAATTTCTCTATTTTCTTCGGATATCATTTTTATTTAATTATCCCCCATGATATAATATATTAAAAAGTATCATTTAGTAAGGAGCAGCACATGGAACATAATCTTCTTTGTTTTAAGCGTACATCTACCCTTACTGCTCTTTCATTACCAAGAGAGTATCGGGAAGGATTTTATACTAAAAGCGGAGTTTGGACTAAACTAATAATTATAAAAGGGAAAATAAAATTTGCTTTCCTTGATAATCATCTTCAAAGTATAAAAGAATTTAATTATAACAAAAAAACTGATATTGGATTTATTGAGCCAGAGAGTATTTTCCGTATAAGTCCAACTTCAACAGATTTACAGTTTCATATTGAGTTTTATTGCGAAGTTCAAGATTACTTCTTCTATAAATATGACTTAGGCGCTGCTCACCCCGAAGTTGTTAATGCAATGAACTATCTATCTCCATGCAAGGTTTTAGACTTAGGGGCTGGCCAAGGGCGAAACTCTCTATTTCTTGCTTCACTTGGTTTCCAGATTTCTGCTGTTGATACTAATGCTAAATTTTTACAAGATTTAGTCGATATCTCTGTAAAAGAAAAACTAAACTTAAATATCTTTAAACATGAAATAAATGAAGCAAATATAAAGGATACTTATGACTTTATTGTGGCCACAGATGTTTTTATGTATATTAATCCCACACGTATCTCTAGCGTTATTCGCAATATGCAAAAACAGACTAATATTGGTGGCTATAACCTTATTGTTAGTGCACTAAATACTATAGATATTCCGGCAGTACCATTTCCATTTACATTTATAAAAAATGAATTACTAGAATACTATAACGGCTGGGAAATCATAAAATATGAAGAATACCCAAAACCAACAAAAAATTCTTCATATCCTTATGTAGTGCTCTTAGCAAAAAAGATTGAAAATTAATTATTGTACATCAACTCTATATTTTTTTAAAAAACTTCAAAGGTTTATATTTACCTTTGAAGTTTCTCCTTTTATTATTTCAAACTAACTTTACATCTTGTTCTTCTTAAATTCAGTGATAGCTTCTTTTGCTAATTTATCAACACGTTCATTTAATTCCACACCCGTGTGAGCCTTGACTTTTACAAAATTAACTTTTACCCTAGTTGATACTTTATCAGCAAATTCCTTATAATTTTTGGTATAATCAAGATTTGTTTTCCATTTACCCGTTGCCCATGATTCTATACCTTGGTAATCATAGAATAATGTTATTTCTGAAATTTTTTTGTCAACTGCATACCACATAACAAATTTTGCTGCTTCTAGTTCACCAGCTACGTTGTGTAATTCAGCATATTCTCCTTTATTGCCAGCATGCTTATATTCATAATGTTGATCTCCATCAACAATAACAACACCAGAACCATAAATGCCATTTATCCTATCATAACTACCATCTATATAGGCATAAACTCCTTCGACTTTCTCTAGTTTTTCGCTGATAATTTCACGTTCATTCAAATATGCTTCTGCTTCTTCTTTTGTTTTAAAACTTTTGTATATAGCACCTTTAAAACCTACCACTTGCTTTTGACATTCTTCCCATGTTGAGAAAATCCCTACTTTTCTTCCATTTTTCACTGCATAAAATTTCGCCATAATAATCCTCCTAAGATTCTACTATACACTCTACTTCACTCTCTTACAAACGATTATTTTCTATTAACAATTATATAATTTTAAATAATATCACTATATAATAAAAAAAATCGATGCGTTGCACCGACTCCATCTATAATTATAAAGACTGGCGGGAATGTGTGGGAATCGAACCCACCCAAGAGGCTCTTAACCCCTCATACTAGTTTTGAAGACTAGAGAGCACACCAGAACTCATCCACTCCCATGAACAAGACTTATTATACAATAAAATATATAAAAAAGCAATAGCTTACCGTAGAAAGCAAACCATCTTAATACTACTTTCTCTCCACTTACCTTATCTTCTTTACCACTTACTGAAAAACTATTAATTTTCTTTCAAATATGTAGTATGATATACATATAAGAATAAAGAAAGGAGACAATATGAAAATTAATATTAAACTTGATTCAAATATTACGGATATAGAAGTTGTTATAAAATCTCCTGAGTTAAGTAATGATGTTATTGCGATAAAAGATTTAGTGGAAAAAACTCTTGCAAGTACCCAAAAAATTATTTTTTATAAAGATGACACAGAATATTTTATTCCCCTTAGTGATATTTTATTTTTCGAAACCGATGATAATAAAGTTTATGCACACTCTTATGATAATTTTTACGAAGTGAAATACAAACTTTATGAATTAGAAAGTATAATCCCATTTTATTATTGTCGAGTTTCTAAATCTGCAATAATAAATCTTCGAGCAATTTACTCGCTTGAAAAATCTTTTTCAGGAGCGAGTACCGCATCTTTTTCAAAAAGCAAAAAAACTGTTCACATATCAAGACATTATTACAAAATTGTTAAAGAAAAATTAAAAGAAATGAGGTAAAAACTTATGAGAAGAAAAAGTCTAATAGGTTTACTATTTATTATTTTTGCAATATCAATCGCATTTGGCGAATTAAACTTCTTTCCATCAGGAACTATATTTCTAACTTTAGGAACTATTATTTTAGGGTATTTTATTGTAAGAGGGTTAACTGATTTTGATGTTTTTGGAACTATGTTACCAGCTGCACTACTATTTATTATTTATAACAAACACTTCCATTTTGCAGCTATATCTACTGGAAAAGTAATTTGGATTGCTATTCTTCTTAGCATAGGTATATCAATGCTATTTCCTAAAAAGTTAAAATATAGCTTCCAACGTAAAAAAGATAGATTCCGTGGATATACTAAAAAAACAGAAACTCAGGATTATTCTAACGTTACTTTTGGTGAAAATGTCCGCTATATCAATATTAACGAACTAGATTATTTCAGATCAACTACAACATTTGGTAGCACAAATATTTACTTTGAAAAATTAGATACTTATTCTATCAAAGATGTTCATATAAGCATTACAGCAACATTTGGAGATGTAAAAATATTCGTTCCTAAAGAATGGTCTGTCGAGAATAGAATCTCTTCGATTCTTGGAGAAGTTAATACTCCATTTGCTACTCCAAATACTAATGATGTTAAAATAATTTTAACTGGAAATGCTACTTTTGCTGAAGTAAGTATAATTTATATATAATAAATTAACGGTTAAACATAAAAAAATCTCTTTAAGACATAAAATTAAACGTCTTAAAGAGGTTTTTCTATTCTTGTTCTTGAGATTTTTTCTGTTGTTCTCTTTTTTCCACTAGTTTTGATAAGTAGATTGAACCTACAGTTAATAGTATCACTAGTAATGAAGCGATTAAAAATTCTTTACTAAAAACGTTAGAACTAGTTGCCCCAAAGTTTAAGAAAACAATCGTTCCTGGGACAATACCTAGTACACTCGCTATCATATATTTTGTTAAACTTATATTAGTAAGTCCATATCCATAGTTTATCATATTATATGGAACTAAAGGAATAAGTCGTAATATAACTAAACTCACCATTAACTTTTCATCACTCACTCCAAAAATACGTGCATGTTGTTCTGGCTTCATCTTTCTCGCTAAGTAATTACGAACCCAATCACGCCCAAAACGTCTTGAGATAACAAACATTATATAACAATTTATAGATGCTCCTAAAAATGTTAACAAGCTACCTTCTACAAATCCAAATGCAAGTCCTCCAGCTACAGCCAAAATTGGGACTGGAAAGAAAAACACCGGCAGTATCGCAAACATCAACACATAGACAATTGGTGCAACAACACCAAAACTTTGTATAAACTCCGTCATAATATTCTCCTTTTATACTTTCTAATTAAAATACTTTGAAATCTTTTCTAAAAATTCATAACTAATATAAGATGAAATTTTCTTGAAAGTAAACTCATCTGTCAACAGCTTTGTACTTTCACTATATTCTCTGTAAGCCATCGAACACCAAGTTACGCCTCGTAAACAATTAAAAATCAAATATCTATCAAAGCGAGCACAATCATAGTTGCGATATTGGCTATAATCTTGTAAGAAATCATCAATCTCTTTTGGTGTTAAAACTATATCTGTTTTCCAAAACGTCGTTGTCGGTGCTAAAAAGTGTGCAAGGTCCTGCTCGCACTCTCCTATTAAAGCTTTTTCCCAATCAATAATATAACTATCTTCCTTGCTATTTCCAATCAAAAAGTTACCAGAATTAAGCTCTGTATTAATAATACATGGATTTTTTATTTTGTACTCCGCTGGAATAAGCTCTTTACAAATTCTTAAAAAATCTTTAATATATTGCGAAACTTTGTCGTCTGCATTCTCCCAAGTTAAATATTTACTTGCCATGCTCTCGCACTCGTCATACATAAGTTGGAATGGATTCTCCGCTTTAATAAGATTATTCTCACCAAATGCTGTATTGTGAACTTTACTAAGCAAGTAACTCGCAATCTTCATATCCTTCGTATAATCTAATGCGACACCTTTTAAAAATTCCATCGTCAAATAATTGTATGGTAAATACTCGGTAGTTGTCACAAGTTTATATGGTTTAGGCGTAACTCCACTATCTTTTAATAATTCCAAAGTCTCAAATTCGTATTCTATTTGATTATCCAAGTTCATTTGGCTCTTCATATTTAAACGAAGAACTTTCTTCATATTATCTTCATCGAATGTAAAGTTAATATTATACTCTCCAGCCCCTAATAGTTTGATATTTTTATAGCCTGTTTCAGCATAAAGTAAATCTTCTTTTATATCAATATCAAGAGCAGCTCTACCTAAATAATAAGTAAGATTATTTTTCTCTAAAACTTTAATTAAATTTTCTAAAACTGAACTATCCCCATAACTCGGTAAATCAAAAACTTCTTTTATAGCCTTCTTCATACCAATTAAGAAATACCCCCCATCTTCACTTGGATTAATAACAACATCATGTGTTTCAAGTTTTTCAAAAGCCTCTTCTATTATATCTTTATCCAAGTTGAAAATATCAGAACCAAGTAAAATAACTTTACTATCCAAGATGACCTCCTCTAATGCATTATACATTTTATCGCCTAGGTTATCACCCTTTTGATAATAAAATCTATCGCATGAAATAAGTTCTGACATTCCTTTGTCATATGAACTATTCCCATCATGGCAAACAAGTAGTTCTCTATTAGTTTCTGCTAATAAGTCATAATTTTTCTTCAACAATTTCTTTTGGATATTAACAGCTTCTGTCGGTGACATAAAGTCATAAAGACGAGTTTTCGTGGTCCCCTCTTTAGGAACTCGCGTAAATAATATAATTTTCTCTTTCATAAAATATTACAAAAGGGGAAGACTATGCTCCCCCTTCCTTTCATTAATTAATGATGATTATGTCCTGAATGGTCATCTTTTTTATCAGAACCGTGATTGTGTCCTGAATGATCATCTTTTTTAGCAGAATCATGATTAGCATGCCCTTCATGAGATTTTTCTGAACCTTTTGTTACTTCACTAGGGTCTTTACAACAATCTGCTATTTCAAATTTATAATTGTGTTCTTTTGTTCCATCTAATGCATTAAAAACATTTTTATACCCTAAATCAATAAGTTTTTGTGCAATTACCGATGAACGATCACCAGTATAACAATAAACGTATATCGGTGTGTTTTTATCTTCTGGTAAAACAGAATGAAGATTATCTAGATTTTTTGAATCTACGTTTTTAGCACCCATTGCATGACGTTCTTCAAAGTCTTTTTTGTCACGTGCATCCAAGAAGAAGTTATTAGCATTATGATCTAATAGTGCATCTTGGAACTTAGCTCCATTTAATACTGTATATTTTACAAATTCATACTTATACTCTTTTGTATTTTGAGCAATTTTTATATTTTTAAATCCTTGTTTTGTCAATTTCTCTAGCGCTTCTTTTGATTTATTGTTGTCATCACTATAAACAACAACTTTTTTCTCGCGCCATGAGCTTATCCCTTCAATACTTTTATCGATATTTGCAACCGGAATATTAATAGCATATTTTAAATGCCCTTCTTTATAAGCTGCTTCATCTCGAACGTCTATAACAAGATAATTTTCTTTTTCTTGTTCATTTTTTTGGATATTCATTAAGTCATCGCCTTTTACTGAATAAGCTGATCCTGAACACCCCGCTAATGTTAGTGATAATACTGCTGCTATACTAGCAGTTAAAATTTTATTTTTTTTCATTAAACCTATTTCCCTTCATACCTCTTTACTTAATAAAAGACAAGGTGAAACGTAAACTTTTATTAACACCTTGTCCTTTTAGTATACCCTAAAGGCCTATTAGTTACTAATAATTGATACTAACTTATTAATTTTTTATTAGAATTTGTATTCGTGTTCTTTTGCTCCATCCCAAGCATTATAAACGTTTGTATATCCTAATTCTACAGCTTTTTGAGCAGCTTTAGCTGAACGGTTACCACTGTAGCAGTAAGTGTAAACTGGTGCGTTTTTATCAGCTGGTAATAATGCTGCAAGATCTTTATCTAGATTCTTAACATCAATATTTTTAGCTCCTGCTACATGTCCTTTTTCAAAATCTTTTGCTTCACGAACATCGATAAATGTACCTTCTTTTTTATCAATAGCTGCTTGGAATTGGTCTGCAAGTAATGTAGTAAATTTAACTAATTCGTAGTCTTTATATTCTTTAACTCCTTTAGCGTCACTTACATCCTTGAATCCTGCTTTTACTAATTTTTCAGCAGCTTCTTTACTTTTCTTACCAGTATTACAGTATACGATTACTGATTTTTCTTTCCAAGCACTGATTCTATCGATATTTTTTTCGATATCAGCTAATGGAATGTTGATAGCGTGTTTAACATGCCCTTCTTTATATTCGTTTTCTGCACGAACATCAATTACAAGGTGTTTTTCTTTTTCTTTATCATCTTTTTCGATTTTGTTTAAATCTTCTCCTGACATAGCTTTTACTGCTGGAGTATTACTATTATTTTCTGCAGGTTTAGATGATGAGCACCCCGCTAATGTTAATGATAAAACAGCTGCCATAGTTACAGCTAACAATTTACTTTGTTTCATAAAATTGTCTCCTTTGTATATATTGTTATTGTTTCCATGGTCATTATAACAGATTATACAGTTTCATACAATAGCACTTTTTTAAATACTTAATAATTATTTTAATTTTATTTTCAAGGAATATAATTAAATAATTAACTCTAAACTTATTAACATGGTAAGTTTAGTTTTTTACCAACATAAATATTTTAATATTTTCTTTATAATCAGAAAAATAATTTTTATTTTTGTATGTTATAACATCTCTAATTGTTCAAGAAATTCATTAATATTTTTTACTTTATATCCTTCATAATGGGGTATTTTGTCATCAAAGTGCCATTTTTTCTCTATTAAACAAGTTTTTAATCCTAATTTTTGAGCTGGTTTTATATCGTAGAAAAGTGAATCACCTACCATCATTGTTTCACCTGCAATTAAATTCTCATTATCCAAAATATTCGTTAACGCCTGCGGTTTGGGTTTACTTACTTTCGTCTCTTCAGAAATATACAGGCTAAATAATTCATCTAAACCAAGTTTTTTTAGCTTCAATCTTTGTTCATAGCTCTTCCCGTTGCTCAAAAGGATTAATTTATACTTTTTGCTTAATTTTTTTAACTTCTCATTTAATTCTTCATTCGGTTCTATACAATCTATTATAAAATCAAACTGCTTTTTATAATAAATACCGCAATCTTCCAACGTTAAATGCAATCCGTATATTTCCATAGTCTTAATTAATCTTTCATTACGAAGATTTATCAACTTAAGATTCCCTCTATGAATTTCTTTCATAAGTTCATTATTTATACTTTTATAAGTTGTAAAGAATTCATCATAAGACGTTATCTTATCATATCCAAGGTACTCAAAAACTAATTTATTAGATTTTTTCCATACCGTACTAAAGTCATACAATGTATTATCTAAATCGAGAATTAAATTTTTTATTTTTTTCACCATCTCACCTCCTAAAAAATGAATTATTAGCTTTATTTATCATTATTTTATAATTAAAAAAACTAAAATCCAAGCAAAATAACTTGGATTTCAGTTGATCTTATTCTTCACATTTTGTTGTAGGACGGGCCTCATAAACTATTGTACCAGGAGGTACACTCTTTTTCAAAACCGCATTTGCTCCTATTTTAGAATTATCTCCTACTGTAATATTACCTAAAACCTTGGCCCCTGCACCGATAATAACATTATTCCCTATAGTTGGATGTCTTTTTATCGGATTTAATGTAGTCCCTCCTAAAGTTGTTCCATGGTACATAGTAACATTATCCCCTACAATTGCAGTTTCACCAATTACAACTCCCATACCGTGATCTATAAATAGACCTTTACCTATTTGGGCTCCTGGATGAATTTCTATACCTGTTATTCGTCTAGCGCGTTTAGCAAGTATTCTTGCCAAAGTATGATGGTTTTTCTTATATAGCTTATGTGCAAAATAGTGATAGTTCAATGCCTTTATATGTGGATATGTTAAATATATCATAAGTTTAGACTCAGCAGCAGGATCTTCTCTAAGTACTCGGTTAATGTTATAGCGTAAATTATCAAAAAACTTCATTACACTTCTACATATGTAACTTCATCAAACTCTAACATAGATAGATATTTATCTACTCCGTCAGGTAAGATTGTTACAATTTTTTTATCAGGGTACTTAGCCGCTACTTTTTTTGCACCAGCAATAGCCGCTCCTGAGGAAATTCCAACTCCAATACCAGTTGTTCTCACGAAGTTTTTAGTTTCACTTATTGCTTCATCGCTTGATACTGTATAGATTTCATCCATAAGTTCTTTATTAAAGTTCTCTGGTATAAATCCTGTTCCAATACCTTGGATTTTGTGAACTCCTCCATGTCCTTTACTAATAGCTGGTGATTCTTCTGGTTCAAGTGCAATCGCTAAAACTTCTGGTTTGTTTTCTTTTAAATATTTAGCGACACCAGAAAATGTTCCGCCAGTTCCTACTCCTGCCACAAAGATATCTAAATCTGGGACTTGCTCTAAAATTTCTTTCGCTGTAGTTGCATAGTGATATGCTGGATTTGCAGGATTATCAAATTGGCTTAAAGAAATAGCATTATCATATTTTTCACGAATTTCTGCTGCTTTATCGATTGATCCTTTAATTCCTAATTCTTTTGGTGTCAAAATTAATTGTGCTCCGTATGCTTTAATTAACGTACGACGCTCTATACTCATACTTTCAGGCATAATAACAACAGCCTTCAATCCTAATACTGATGCTAAAATAGCAACAGCAATCCCAGTGTTTCCACTAGTTGGTTCTACGATAATAGTATCGCTATTTACTTTTCCTTGACGTTTTGCTTCTTCCAGCATACCAAGAACAGCACGATCTTTAACGCTTCCTCCTAAGTTATATTTTTCAAGTTTCACGAAGATATTTGTGTTATCTAACTGATATATAGGTGTATTCCCTACAAATTTTAATGATGATGTTAACATAGTCTCTCTCCTTTTTCATTTAATTAAATAACAAAATTGTTTACCTTCGATTATATCATAAATTATATTTATAGAAAATTATTTAACTCGAATATTCTGAAAATTTATTACAAAATAATTCTTTAGTATTTTGGTAAATACTACTTTGAATACATTAAGTACTTGTTTTTTTAAAAATTAAATAAATAGCATAGAAATTAATCTATTCCTATACTATCTGTAATATTTTTAATATCTCCTGCTAAAGGAGCTTCCAAAGAAAGTTCTTTTTGTGTTATCGGATGTTTAAATTGCAAGTTATGACAATGTAATGCTTGTCTTGCTATAAGGTCTTTGTTCCCTCCATACAGTTCATCTCCTAAAAGCAGATGACCTAAATGACTCATATGCACTCGTATTTGATGAGTACGTCCCGTAAATAATTTTAATTTTACCAAACTCGCATCATTCTTTTCGTCATATTTTTCTAACCAAACTTGTGTTTTTGCATAATCACCATCTTCTGCAACACATCTGGTTATAATACTATCCGCTTCTCTTTTTATATTGGCTTCTATAACTTGGTCAGCAACTTTTCCTTTTGCGAGTGCAAGATAAAATTTATTTATGTCTATTTTGTCAAATAGCGCATGAATATGACGATGTTTGGCGATTAAAACTAGTCCTGTAGTATTTTTGTCAAGGCGAGTGACTATATGTGGAATAGTAACATAGTTATTATCATGAAAATAAGTATTAACTATTTCTAAAAGCGAAGCATCTTCTTCATTTCTTGAAGGAATAGAAGGTAGATTAGCAGGTTTATTGACTACAAGAAAATACTCGTCTTCATAAATAATATCCAGATTCCCTTCTATAAAACGAACATGTTCGCTAAATTTTTCACTTGGCAATGTTATTGTTACTTTGTCACCATTTTTCAAAATATAGCGGACATTTTCTTCTTTGTCATTTACCTTAATACTGCCATCATTATCAAATTTTATCCTTGTTAAAGTTTTACGCGAGATGTTATTTTCTAACAAAAACTCCCGTAAACATTGTTCTTTTTCTATTGTATAAGTTAATACTAAATTAGTCATTGCTAATAAACGATCTTTTTACTCGTTGCCAAAAACTATCATCGTTGTAACGAATAAACGAAATCTTTTTATCCTTTGCTAAAGTAATTTGTAGTTTTGATATTGTTTCATAATTAAAATGTAAATGGTCAACACTTATACGATGATTATCAGCATTTATAGGCTTTATAGTTAATTCATCATCTTCTGATAAAATTAAAGAATTCCCTAATGTTCTATAAACCAGATTATTTAATGCTGCAATCTCTGTAACTTGATATACGGCTGATTGTGGATGAATTACAGCCCCACCAAGACTTTTATTGTAAGCCGTAGATCCCGTTGGTGTACTTATACATAGTCCGTCTCCCCTAAAGCTCTCGAAATGAACACCATTTATATAAACTTTAGCCGCATAAGTTGTTCCTGTATGATTATTTACAGTAATTTCATTTAAAGAATAATACTCCCCTATTAGCTCTCCATCTTCACAATATGCTTTTAATCTTAATATCGGATATTGTTCTATTTTCGGCTCTAAAGCCAACATATCAAAAAATAATTTTTCAAAATTCTGAACCGAATAGTCTGTATAAAACCCTAGGTGACCTGTGTGTATAGATAGAAATTTTATCTTATCTAAATTATCTATGTGCTTATTGAAAGTACGCAGCACTGTCCCATCTCCACCAATTGCAAAAACATAATCTGGATCTTCTAAATCTTCTTTCACACCACTAGCAAGAAGAAATTCTTTTAACTTATTTCCAATTTCTGCTGAAACTTCATCATCCCTTGTCTCTATGCAAAATTTACCTTTTAACATTTTTGTCCTCTTTTGTTATTTTTTCATAATTTTCTAGCCAAACATCTGCAAAATCCGGTGCTAACGCTCCTTGATTATTATCTATCCATTCTTGCAGTTTGTTAACATTATATTTTAATATTTTATCAATCTTCTCCCCATAGTTGTAACGAACTTTGTTTTGGTTATACTCATCTTCATCCAATAAGAAGTATTTACCATCTGGATATTTTTTAATGTCAAGGTCATAATCAATATATTTCACACCGTCTACATCATAAGCAAACGGGCTACTTAGATTTGAATAATAATGTACGCCATCTTCCCTAAACATACATATTATATTAAACCAACTCTCACTATGGAAATAAACTAAAGCAATCTCTTTTGTTACCCAAGTTCGGCCATCATTTTCTGTAACTAATGTTCTATTATTTGCCAAAATTAAAACTTGTTCATCCGCTTCAAGAACAATATTTTTATGCCAAATTCTATGTATAGAACCATCATGTTTATAAGCGATTATTTTTACTACATCCCCCTTTTGGGGCTTTCCATCTCTATACATACTCTCTCCTTTCATCATTTTATTCTTCATATCTTTTTTATTATATCATAATTATTCCTTCTTATTCCACCTTAATTATCTATTTCTCTCAATTATTTTTCACAAAATAAAAGAACTAGTTGTTAGATTATTTAAGCATTTTTACAAGCAAAATTATTCCTATATTTCACTTGTAAAAATAAGCTTATTTTTGTAAACAACTAATTCTTTATTTTCTTACCATGCATAGTTAGGTTCTTCACATGTTAGCATTGAATTCAATAATTTCTCTGGTGTTTCTATTTTTAGCCCACCATATACGCTATCTTGTACTTTAGGAGCTGGATCTAAATAATAAACATATTTTATATCAGAGCCATCTTCTGTTTCTATATAGCCGATTGCTGTAACATTATGTTCTCCCTTTAAACCTGGATATATTTTAGAAACATCCATTGTTAAATACATAGGATACCCATCCTTTATGTTTTTCTTTAATCTCTGCTTAAATAATGAAATTTCTTGTACACTTTGCTCACCACCGACTACCGCTTCTAAACGATAACCTGCTTGTCCTATAGCTGGGAATTCATATCCAAACATATATTTATTTAATACTCTTATAGCATCTTTATTATGTGTTCCAAATGGTTCATAAGTCCCCATTTCTTTAGCTAATGTGAATTGATCTACATATACTCCGCGATATGATAAAATCATACTAACACTAGTAGGAGCACAATAATACCAAACTTTTTGTACTTGTGGTGTTACATTAAGTCTAACTTTTCTATTAGTTTCTTCTGGTGTTTCTTTTACTTGAGACGTTTCATTATTTGGGGATTTTTCTCCATCTTGAGTCTTATTTATAACCTCATTATTATTAATATTATTTTTATCATTAGGATTATTTTCTTGACGGTTTACTTTATTATCTTCTTTTTTATTCTCCTCCGTCTTAGTTGGGGCACCCTCTTTTTTATCTATATTTTTACTACAACCACATAAAAAACTAACAATTAATATCGCGTTTAACAACAATTTTATAATTTTCATCTCGTTCTCCCCCCTTCTTTTTCCTACTATTATTTTAGCATATTCTTTCCTTCTTAGTCTATTCTCATCCTAGACTTACTAGCTAGTTATATCACACAATAATTTTTGGAGAAAAAAACTAAATCTCTGTTGACAAAGACAAAATTTACTGTTATTCTATAAGTGTATATACTAGGGCTCTTTATATTCAGTTTGTCTTTGGGGTAATTATGAGAAGAATTTTTGGTAGAAGATTTTAGGGATATTTAATCTTCCTCTGAAAATATACTATTGAAGTAACTAAGCTGATATAATTTGCAAATGCACCTACTAAAAATTTTAGTAGGTGTTCCTGTTGGATTAAACAAAAAGTCAGATAATTTTTTTACTACTCATCTGACTTTTTTTTATTTTATTCGTAATCAATTACTCCTAGGGCTATTTTAGCATAACGTGACATTCTATCTTTTGTCCACGCTGGCTCCCAAACTATATTGACATCAACTTTTTCTATCTCATCAATACCTAGCATAGCAGTTTCTACTTGTTCGATTATAACCGGTGCTAAAGGACATCCCATTGATGTTAATGTCATATCTACAATAGCATGCTTATTATCGTCACTCATCTTAACATCATAGACTAATCCTAAATTCATAATATCAATCCCTAATTCTGGATCAATTACATTTTCTAAAGCCTCTATAACTCTATCTTTTAAAGTTTCCATTTTTTTCCTCCTGTTTAAAAAAACTTTATACTTATTTCAGCTACTCTTTTTATTTTATTCCTAAAATCTGTAGCCAACTCCTTTTTTATACTCTTCTTTAATATAGTTACCCAGTTGAACTATATGTTGTTCTGTTTCTTTTCTAATCATACCTATCTTTATGTCAAAGTTAGATGTGTCATCTAATCTTAGTATATCTAACATATATCCTTGTAAACGTCCTTTGGAATCTATAACTTTTCTAAACTCTAGTCTCTTAATATCACGTAGAGGTTCAAAATTAAACACGCCTTTATAAACAATTATTGAATCTTTATAGATTAAAACTTTAAGACCTTCATCTAGGTACTGCGCTTCACGCAAAAGAATATCCAAGTCTCTTTCTGTTTCAGGGAATTCAATAAATAGCTCTTCGTATTCACTACGAGCATGACGAATTCTTCTTCTTATTGAAAATATTATACCTATAGTTATAGCAGATAAAACAAACGGTACCCCTATAGTCATAACATAATATCCCCATCCTATTGGTTTCAAGTACATATTAGAATAAAATGGTTTTTCTTTCAATTTACTTGTATAAGCATCTTTATTATCTTTAATCCCAACTTCATCGAGAATCTGCTTTACACGTTCTTTTATTAAGCTACTCTTTTGAACTGATTCTACAAATTTACGTCTTAGCTCATGTGTGATATTTACTTTTCTACTACTGCGTCTTCCATAAGTAACTTCTGGAATAGCATCAATACGTTTGTAAATATTTTCACTTGATAAATTAGTCAGTTTCCCATCTTGTAGTTTTCGACCGTCAAGGAATTTTTCTAATTCTTTTTCCGTTGCTTTTAGCATTATAAAGCCTCGCTCATAGTCGACTAAATAAAATTTTTCATCTTCTTTGAGCTTTTCATCAACTATATTTTGTTCTTCTATAGCTGCAACTTTAATAATTGAGTAACCAGAATCTCCAGAAAAGTGGTCTCCTTCTTTATATAATGTTTCCAAACTCCTAAAACTATTTATCGAAGCAACCGTAAACACAAAACTTACTACAAACAATATTATAGCTATTATAATCGAAACTTTTGATCCTCTTATATAACTTTTTCTCATTTTTAACCCAACTTCTATCTTCTAAAATTATTTTTTATTTGGATTTTCTATTATTACCGCTCCGTTTGGAGTTCCTGAAATACATAAATCGCACATATTTAAGAATAATCCATGTTCAACTACACCAACAATACCAGCCAACTTATTCTTCACTTCATCTATATCGAAACCATAACCTAGATGTAAATCTACAATATAATTATGGTTATCAGTTACTAAAGTTTTCCCATCTTTTAGGCGCAATACTGGATTTAGTCCTAATTTTTCCATTTTTCTAATAGTATGGCTATATCCAAATGGTAAAATTTCTACAGGTAGATTAAAGTTCCCCAATTTTTCTACATCTTTACTTTCATCAAAAATCCAAATTATTTTTTCGGCAATATCCGCAACTATTTTTTCTCTAAATAGTGCAGCTCCACCGCCTTTTATCGCGTTGAAGTTTTTATCAATCTCATCTACACCGTCAACAGCAAGATCGATATGATCTATTTCTTCTAGTTCCTTAATAACAAGCCCTAAACTTTTAGCTAGTTCCACTGTTTGAATAGATGTTGATACCATCTCTATATTCAAACCTTCTTTCACTTTTTCAGCTAGTGCATGAACAAAGTAAAACACAGTAGAGCCTGTCCCAAGACCTACTATCATACCATCCTTCACATAATTAACAGCTTCTTTACCAACAACTTCTTTTAAATTCATTTTTCGTTCCCCTTTTAATGATGTATATATTTATTTAATATTATTTGTACTCTACCAACTTGTAATTTTTCTTACCACGTCTTACAACTGTAAAACTATCTTCAAGACGTGAGCTGCTATCTACAGTGAAAGCTAAATCAGTAACTTTGTCCCCATTTATAGAAATTGCTCCGTTATTTACATCTTCACGTGCTTGGCGTTTAGAAGTAACTACACCACTTTCAACTAGGAAATCTACTATATTGATATCCTCTTTTGGTAATTGAGCTTTTGGCATACCTTTTACAGCTACTTTTAATTCATCAAGAGTTAGTTCTTTAATATTTCCTGAGAATAATGCTTTTGTAATATTTAGTGCGCTCTCTAAAGCCGCTTCACCATGTACAATTTTTACCAACTCTTCTGCTAGAGCTTTTTGGGCAAGACGTAAGTGTGGCTCTTTTGCCAAGCTTTCTTCCAACTTTTCAATTTCTTCTTTTTCTAAGAATGTGAATTTTTTAATAGCTGAGATTGTATCCCCATCTGCTGTATTAAACCAAAACTGGTAAAACTCGTAAGGTGTCGTTTTTTCCGGGTCTAACCATACTGCTCCACCTGTTGATTTCCCAAATTTTGTTCCATCTGATTTTAACATTAACGGAATAGTAAAGCCATACGCTTCTACATCACCGCGAAGTTTGCGCATAATTTCTAGCCCTGTAGTAATGTTCCCCCATTGATCCGAACCACCAAGTTGCATTTTTACCCCATGATGTTCGTTAAGATAAGCATAGTCGATACCTTGTAATAATGTGTAACTAAACTCTGTAAATGACAAACCATTCTCTAAACGACTTGATACTGAATCTTTTGCCAACATATAATTAACGTTGATTAGTTTTCCATAATCGCGTAAAAATTCAATCATAGACATTTTCCCTAACCAATCCCCGTTATTTACAAATTTAATATTTTCATCTCCTCTGAAAATATTACGCAGTTGATTTTCTAATTTTTTAGCATTCTCCGCAATAGTTTCTAAACTTTGTAATTGACGTTCTTCACTACGTCCTGAAGGATCCCCAATAATTCCAGTTCCTCCCCCAACTAAAACTACTGGCTTGTGTCCATATTTCGCAAATCTTTTTAATGTTAAAAACGGCAATAAATGCCCAACATGAAGAGAATCTCCAGTAGGGTCTGTTCCACAATAAATTGATACACTTTCCGTTTCTAATAGTTTTTTTATACCTTCTTCATCAGTTTGTTGATATACTAAATCTCTATATTTTAGTTCTTCTAACAAGTTACTCATGCTAACCTCCTTGTTTCTTTCATACGTATGTTTCCATTATATCACAATTTAGCTATTTCTTTGATAGTTTTTCACTATTTTTTGACTATAAAACTTTATCATTATTATGATTTAATTTAGAGTTTTCTCAAAAATATGATATAATGTAGTAAAATATATAACCAAGGGGATTTCTATGGAAAAAAAGAAGATTAAAACTTCATTTCTTAGAATTTTTTTATTAATATTTACTATTTTCATAAGCTTTGGAGCCGGGATAGCTCTTGGTTTTATAGGAGGATTAGTTAAGGATCAACCTATTTTAGACCAAAAAGAAATGAAAGAACAAATTAATAATATTAGTAAAAACAGTGAAGTTTATTTCGGTACCGGTGAAAAGTTAGGTACCCTTAACTCAGAGCTCATTAGAAAAACTGTAAGTTATGAAGACTTAGGTGAAAATGTTAAAAATGCAACCATTGCTAGTGAAGACTCTAATTTTTATTCTAATAATGGTGTAGAAATATTTGGATTAATCCGTGCTGTTTACAGTGAAGTTACTGGTGCCCACACTAGCGGAGGAAGTACAATAACGCAGCAACTTGTAAAAAACCAATTGTTAGATAACTCTCGTTCTTACGAAAGAAAAGCAAAGGAAATTTTATTAGCCCTTAGGGTAGATAATCACTTCTCTAAAAAGGAAATTCTTGAAAACTACTTAAATGTCGCTTCTTTCGGAAAGAATAGTTTAGGTCAAAATATCAGCGGAATAGAAACTGCTGCACAGGGTGTTTTCGGTACTCACGCTAAAGATTTAAATGTTGCTCAGGCAGCTTATCTTGTAGGTTTTGTTCAATCACCATACAGATATACTCCATTTGATAATGCAGGTAATATTAGACCAGATGAAGAACTACAAGCTGGTATAGAGCGTCAAAAATATGTTCTATCACGAATGAAGGCGAATAATTTTATCAATTCTTCTCAATATAAAGAGGCTCTTGATTTTGATATTAAAGGATCTTTTACTAAACAAAAAGTTGAAGAATATACTGAATACCCTTATATTCGTGATGAAGTAACAGCATCTGTTGCAGAAATCTTAGCTGAACAAACAGCAATAAAAAATAATAGGTTTCAACAATTTAAAAATAATGCTACTTATCACGCTGAACTAATCGAAAAAAGTAAGACAAAATTTATTACAGGTGGTTATAAAGTAAAAACAACCTTAGATAAAAAACTTTATGATAAACTTCAAGAAATAAAAAAACAATTTGAAAACTATCCAGCGTCTTATCAAGATGGCTCAACATATCCATTAGAAATTGGGGCTTCAGTTATAGAAAATGACACTGGCAAGGTTTTAGCCTTTATCGGTGGAATGAATTATAAAAAACAACAGCTAAATCATGCTACTCGTACTAAACGTTCTCCAGGTTCTTCAATCAAACCTCTACTGGTTTATGGACCTGCTATTGATAAAGGATATATCACTCCAAATTCTACTGTCTTAGATAAACGATTTAACTATCACGGTTGGACACCTGAAAACTTTACAAGAATAGAATACGGCTATATTTCTGCAAGAAAAGCACTTGCTCAATCACTTAACTTATCGACAATTAGGTTATATTCCGCTTTTGTAAAAGAAGATCCTGTTAAAGAGTATCTTGAAAAAATGGAATTCAAAGGTATGACAGAAACAGATCATACATCTCTTGCTGCCTCTATCGGTGGAATGAGTTATGGAGTTTCTGTAATGGAAAATACTAGTGGTTTTTCCACATTTGCCAATATGGGGGAACATAAAAAAGCATATATCATAGAAGAAATTCGCAACAATGATAATGAAATAATCTACCAAGCCAATCACACACCTATTCGCATTTACAATGATTCTACAAGTTATTTAATTTTAAATATGCTTAATGATGTAATTAATGCAAGTTATGGTACTTCAGCTGATATAGCAAAACAACTTGACTTTAGCAGTAAAAACCTATTTGTAAAAACAGGAACTTCTGAATATTACAAAGATCTTTGGGTTGTTGGTGGAACAAAAAATATTACTGTCGGTGTTTGGAATGGTTATGATAAACCAGCTACTGTACCAAGTTATGACTATGCTCACAAATCTTGGGCTGCAATAATGAATGCTATTTATAGCTATGATAGTAAGCTTGTATCTCCTGATACAGCCTTCACTAGACCAAATTCTGTAATAGATTTTTCTATAAATCCTTACAACAACGCAAAAGGTTCCATTTCTGATATGATTCCAAATGGTTTTACAGAATTATCTAAAGACAAAATTCTTGCGAAATTTGGTTATAGCATTGATAAAGATTTAACTTTTGGCGCACCAAGGACTATTATGAAGAAAAACGATAAAGAAAAAGACGATAAGGAAAAAGATGACAAAGATAAAAATGAAGAGCCTCATGAGCGTTCATCAGATAATGACACGGATGACTAATTTGTTCTTTATACTTTATGAAACATAAAAAAGAAAGACTTAACAACACCTGACCTTTGTAAGTCGGTATTGTTAAGTCTTTTCTATCCTTCTAATACATCGTACATAGCTGTTAAATCATGAGCATCAGCGACTTCTGCCCAGCCTTCAATATCATCTAATTCTTTCGCATGAGTTATCATATATATTGCTTTCGTTAACGTATAAAATTCTTGTAGAGGTTTTATTAATTTCTTAAAGCTAGTTATTGTTCCATTGCCCAAAATCTCTTCAAACATTGATTGAGCCTTTTTCCCATCCTCATTATTTATAACATCTTCTAAGATAATACCAGAATGAGCAAGATATAACATATAATTATAAACAGCCTTAAAAGTACGATACGCTTTTTTTATATTCTCATTTCCTTCTTCTTTATTATTCCTACGGCGCAAGATTGTTACCTGGCTTTGTATAGGATCTTTTATCTCAGAAATTAAAAACGCAACAAATTCATCAGCAATTTCTTTTTCCTTTTCCTTTACCAAATCGGGGGTAAAGCCTTTTTCTAGTAATCTATTATAAAAATCCCCAAAAATTCTATCCAATTCATATGTATCTTCTTCTGTTAAGAAATCTTCTGGGGGAACAAATGTCTTTAATACTGGAGGAAATTCTATAGTTTTTCCTACATTAAATGTCCCTACTGTCATATTTAGTGATTGAACAAAATCATTTTTTCTTAAATAATTATAAATATGATGCGCATCTTTAGCATAATAATTCTCAGTAAATTCTTGAAGTTTATTGGTTTCTTCTAGATCCTTTTCTAAAAAGTATGCTTCTAACTGCTTATTATACTTTTTATCGTATTTACGTAGTTGTTTTAATTGTGGTAACGCCGTATTATAAGTATAAACTCGCTGGAAAGTCTTTCTTAATAATTCTACTGTTATAGCTAAGTGCCCTCCTAAAGAATGTCCAGCTGCAACTTTATAACATACATCAAAATTAGGTATTTTTTTCTTAAGAAATTTTAAAAATGCAAATGCAGAATCAATCTGACTAGTATTCTCTCCTGAAACTATTCCTGTATAATTGTAAAACCAATCACTCATGTCATCAAGCTCAGTCCCTCGAAAAATTACCAACAATTCATTGTACTTTTCCAGATAAATAGCCGTTGCTTGAAAACCATTTTTTGCAAGTTTTGGAGTCGATAAACCACAATTATAGACTACTATATCATCTATTTTCTCACCTGTAACGTCTTGAATAATTCTTTTTATTTTATATTCAGCCGTGCTTTGCTTCTTATTTCCTTTTATCAAATACTCATACCAAGTTAACTTCGCTAAAAGTAACGGATTATGGAAAAAACGTAAAAACATATTAATCCCTCTTCTCTACAATCTCTCTAGTTCTTTTTATATTATATCACAAAAAATATTCAGTAAAAAAATAAAAAAGAGCCTAGACTTTTTTTCTAGACTCTAATTATCATAACTATTTTGTTTTTCTTCGGCTCATAAGGCGCATAATTAATGAAGCGACTAACATTATTATTCCCGTAAATACTGATGATTTAGTATTTATACCGGTTTTCGCTAATACCGCTCCCCCCTTTTGATTACGTTCGATTTCTTTATTCCCATCACATAATGTTGGACTAGTAGGTTTAGTTGAGCCATCTGGTTTAGATGGTTTAACTAACTTACTAATATCAAATTCTGGTTTTTCAATAGTTGGAGCATCCTTTGTGGTACCATATGTTAATTTTTCTAATTCATATTGTTTTAAAATAGCTGTATATTTATCATATTTTGCTTTAGCATCGGCACTTGCTGCAGTCAAGTTTTCCTGTGCAGATTTTAACTCTTCATTTGCCAGTGTCAATTCTTCTTTTGCTTTTTTTAAATCTTCAACAAGTTTAAGGTACTGTGCATGTAAAGTCTGCGCCTCCTGTTGATCATTTAATAATTTTTGCAACTTATCCTCTATTGATTTAATATCTTCTTCTAATCCTTTAATTTCAAATGCTAATTTTTTTACTTTGCTTGTACCATCATTTACTTTTTTCTCATTTTCAGACAAAGCGCCTTCTAAAGTTTTTATATCTTTTTCAACTTCAGTCAATTCATCAGTCAAGTCTTTTAGTAATTGATTAGCAACTTTTTTTCTTTCTTCTAAATCTTTAATTTGTTTTCCAACTTTAGTTAACTTTTCAGTTACTTCTCCTAATTCTTGCTCAACGCCTTTTAGAGCTTCTGTAGCTTTATTAAGTTTGTCAGTGCTTGTCTCATCTTTAGGCCCGGCTTTCAAATCTTTAATTTTTTGTTCTAACTTAGTCTTTTCTATAGTTAAATCATTAGCTTTTTTCTCTAAGTTATTTTTTTCTAATTTTTTATCTTCTAACTGTTTATCATTAGTAGATATATCTTGGATTTGAGATTTTAATTCACCTATACGTTCTTTTTTCAGTTTAATTTGATTTTTAGCTTTCTCTAACTCTGTTTTTGCCTGATCTACAGCTGCTTCTTCTCCAACCAAATCTCTACGGTGTTGCTCTAATGATTTAGTTTTTTCTTCTTTTTCTTTAGTCGTTTTATCAATCTCTTTAGCAAACTGTTTCATCGTATCTTCTGTGATTGATTCGGCTTTTTTCTTAGTATTTTCTAACTTTTTAACTTTTTCTTCTAATGTTTTAGATTTTTCCGTCTTTTCTTGTACCGTATTTTTTAAAGCATCCTCTTTACTTTTCGACGTCTCATACTCTACTTTTGCTTTATCAACGTCTGCTTTTTTTACAGTTCCCTCTTTAGTTTTAGTAATTAAACCTGTTTCCTGAGAAGATGATGTTGTGTTGGCATCATTAGCTTTTGCTTCTTGAGCATTTACCATTAATATACTTCCTGCAATTACTGCACTAATTGTGATAGTTGTCTTTAGTTTTCTATTCATATAATTCTCCTAATTTTATTTGTAATTTACTGTTAAAATTTCAACCTTAAGTAACTCTTAGATATTATATCCATACTATTTTATAATATATTTGAGCATTTATTTATCAAATTTTAGAAATTCTTTATTTTTTAAGTAAATTAAATAACATAGCTACTATTAGGTAAGATATTAATATTATAGGATACTCCTTATATATTTATACACAGTAATATTTTTACAAAGATTCTCCAAATCTTTAGTATTTTGTATATCTATATTAAAATTTTTAAAGAAATTACACCTATCATTCTTCTATATAATAATTATATTTTATAATATGACTAATATATGATTTATATCTATTATATATGTAGGAATCTTTTTTTAATATAGAATATTATCGTGTTCAAAACCTTTAATTTTAGTTTTACCACACTGAAATACTTTTACTTTTTTACTATAAATATACAAATTTTTATTGTAAATCTCATACCGTCTGCAATATAAAATTCGCCAAAAACCGCTATTAAGTATCCTTATCTTATTATCTTAAACTTCAAAACAGTATAAATAGCTATGCTCTCTTTGTTAGGATTATTATATTCATCTCAAAGCTCTAACAGAAATCCTATTAAAGTTACTTACTCTCCTCCGAATATATTTAATTAAAATCCTATATATTATATTTTTACCAACTATATATTTACCATATTATCTTTCTTCACTTTATGACTATTTGGCGGTTATTTTTTATAATTTGATTATTTAAAATTATTATGGTTTATAGTTTATCAAAAAAGAAAAAATTCAACCTCATTCATATAAGAATATATATTCATTTCAAGAACTACCAAAATTTTAAGTTCATATTAAGTAGAAATAATAAATTAGTAATTTTTTAATGTTTTTTATAATTAACAATTATATAATATCATCAAAAACTTAAATAACCTTAAAGTTTTAATAAAACTCTAAGGTTACTTCTCTATTTATTCTTATACATTAAATCTAAATAGCATTATATCGCCATCTTTAACTTCGTATTCTTTTCCTTCAAGACGAACACGTCCTGCTTCTTTTGCCTTTACCATACTTCCATATTCTAATAAATCATCGTAACTTACAGTCTCTGCACGGATAAATCCACGTTCAAAATCAGAGTGAATGATACCAGCACATTCTGGCGCTAACATTCCTTTTTTGAAAGTCCAAGCACGTACTTCTTGAACACCAGCAGTAAAGTATGTCGCAAGACCTAATAAACTATAACTTGCTTTAATAAGTTTATCAAGACCACTTTCATCAATTCCTAATTCTTCTAAGAACATTGCTTTTTCTTCGTCTTCAAGAGACGCCATCTCTTCTTCGATTTTTGCACAAACCACGATTACTTGGCTTCCTTCGTTTGCTGCAAATTCGCGAACACTTGCTACGTGTTTATTAGCGTCAACGTCTAGTAAATCATCTTCACTAACATTTGCTACATAAAGCATTGGTTTCATAGTTAATAGGTGTAGATTTTTAGCGATTTTTTGTTCTTCTTTATCTAATTCTAAAAGACGCGCTGGTTTTTCTTCTTTAAGAATATCGCGTACTTTTGATAATACTCCAAACTCAGCTACAGCATCTTTATCTTTTTGTTTAGCTTGCTTTTCTACACGTCCTATGCGTTTTTCTACACTTTCAAGGTCAGCTAAAATCAATTCTAAGTTGATTACTTCAATATCATATAATGGATCTACACCACCTGCTACGTGTGTAATATTTTCATCTTCAAAACATCTAACAACTTGACAAATTGCATCTACTTCACGGATATGACTTAAAAATTTATTTCCTAGTCCTTCACCTTTTGATGCACCTTTTACAATACCAGCGATATCAGTAAATTCAAATGATGTTGGTACTGTTTTTTTCGGTTCTACTAATTCTGTTAATTTATTTAATCTATGGTCAGGTACTTCTACAATCCCAACATTTGGATCAATTGTTGCGAATGGATAGTTTGCTGCTAATGCTCCTGCTTTCGTTATTGCATTGAAAAGTGTACTTTTCCCTACGTTTGGTAATCCTACTATTCCGGCTGTTAATGCCATAGTAATAATCACTCCTTTTCTCTTTATTATTTATATATACGAAAAACAAATCTTCTTTATTTTTCTAAATATTTAGGCCTTCACCTACTCAACTACCATATTATACCATAAAAACTATATCTTAGCATTTAATATTATATTATTTGAATTATTTTTTGCAAATTATAATTAATTTTATCCATTAGTATCTAAAATGATACTAACTATTCTAAAAATGCGTACTTTACAAAATATAGTTTAGTAGGTAAACTATATTGTAAGATATAAATATATCTAATAAATTGTTAGAATGGTGCTTAATAATGAAAAACTACAACTCAAATATTAAACTTGGTATCGCAAGTCTTAATGTTCAAGATTTGGAAAAACAAACTAATTTTTATAGACATATTATGGGAATGACGGTGTTGGAAGAAGATAAGGACTTTGTTCTTTTAGGTACTTCAAATAAGACTCCGCTTCTTAAACTGCAAAAAACTTCTCATAAATTTGTAAATTCTTACGGATTATACCATATTGCATACCTAGTTCCAACCGAACAAGATTTAGCAGATATTCTTAAACATTTTGTAACATCAAAAACTAGGCTGGAAGGTGGGGCTGAACACGGTTACTCTAATGCTATTTATTTGAGTGACGCTGAAGGAAATGGTATTGAAGTATACTATGATAAAGACGAAAGTTTTTGGGATAGACGTCCTGATGGAACTATCGTCGGCATTACCGAGAGATTAGACGCAGACCATTTACTTGATATCTCTAAAACTATCTCCCCATATGAATTACCCACTGACACTATTATCGGGCATATTCACCTAAGTGTCCGTGATTCTAAAGTATCATCTGCATTTTATCAGAGTGTTTTAAACTTTTTAGATAAATTCACAGTGCCATCTGCAAGCTGGATTGCCCATGGAGATTACCACCATCATCTTGCTGTAAATAATTGGGCAGGTAATAACTTGAATGATAGACAAAAAGATTTTCCTGGATTAGCTTATTTCGAAATTATCGTAACAGATAAAGATGAATATCTAAAGCTTATTCAAAATATTAAGGCAACTAATACTACTATAAGAAAAGAAACTGAGGATGCTATATTTATACAAGATCCTAATGGAATTGAAGTAAAATTAATAAAAAGCATTTAATTAAAGTGTCTAAAAAAGGAGAACGGCTCGCCAATTGGCGAGCCATATATTATGAAAAAAAATATTATTAAGTTTTGGTATAACTATATTATAGTATTGCTACTTTACATATACTTTAATCTATAATTAAAGTTTACTTAAAAGTTATTTTTTACTTTATCTTTTTTTAGGATACTTAATAATATTAAAGTCACCCCAATTATTACTACATAAATCAATTCTTTAGTAGCCAGATTCCATCCCCCTTGACCAAAGTATAGAATATTTTTTACTCCGTCAAATAACATACGCATTGGTAACCATGGTAACACCCAATCTGTATAGAAACTACTTAGCATTTCAGGCGCTAATGATAACAATGGTAGCGCAAAGAATAATAGTAAAACAGCCAGTGGAACTCCTGCAAGTCCTATTAAGCTAATTATACCAAAAATCAACGTTATAAATGCGAATGTTGAAATACTTAAAAATGTTGCAATTCCTGAATAATTATCTACTGTCACCCCTAAAATCCATTCTGAGAAATACGGAGCCAGTAAGCCTATTGTTACAGAAACTAGGCCTATTATACATAGTTGAACTGTTTTTTGCACTACTCTTTCTTTAATTGTGTTCGCCTCTTTACGACTATACATAAATAGTATAACACTTCCTACTAAAGAAGACATCCAAATTGGTGAAAAATATGCTGATGGCGCAGTTGAGAAATCACCGGTAGCATTAATATCCTCTACATTAACTTTAACTGGATTTATTAAGTTCCCAACTACTTTTGCTGGCAAAGGCTTATTTGCTGCCTCAGCTTGTTTGATTATTTGTGTACTAGCCATCTCCCCACTTTTATTTACAACCTGTGTAAGAATTTGTGAGACTTGAGTTGAAAGTTGGCTATTCATACCTTGGTTAACGAGCACTGTGAATTCAGGTGCCTTAGCGTTTGAAGACACTAATGTAGCTAAAGATTTTGTATAATTTTCTGGAATAACAATTGCTCCATAGTATTCTTTATTATTCATTTTTTCTATAGCTTCATCTTTACTACCCACTTCTACCCATTTCAAACTTACTTTATCATTTAAAGTAGAGTTCTCTTTAAGTTTTTCTATCATCGCAGTAGTTGTTTCATTCTTATCTTGATTTACTATTGCAAAAGGTAAATCTGTAATTTTGGGATTTACTGTTGGTATTTGAGTACTCATAAATATACTCAATATTATTACTACTACAGCTAGAAGTAGTCCTGTTATTTTTCCATATTTTTTCATTTTCTTTTCCTACTTTTTGAGTTTTAGAACTATTTATGCTAAAATCCCTCAAAATCCTTTCTATATATTTTTACAACACATTGTTGCTTTTTTGATAATTTTATTATATACTTTGATTAACTAAAAAACGAGAATCAAATTTCATCATATTGTTGCATTTTCAACAATTTTAAATAATTTGTTTCTTTTATTTTTTACATGGAGGTTATGGTGAGTTATATTAATAAAAAAACAAAAACAAAAAGAAAAATACAGGAATCATTACTTGAATTGATGAAAACTAAAAAATTTGAAGCTATAACAGTTAACGATATTACTACTTTAATCGATATTAATCGCTCTACCTTTTATCGCCACTATTTAGATAAGTATGAAGTATTAGAAAAAATAGAAGATAGTATTTTATCCGAAATTATTAATTTTCATGGTACTTTTATAAGTAGTTTACCAAATAAAAATATAGATGTTTCTTTCGAAATAAAGGATTATATAACTGTTGATAATAACTTTTTTAATATATTTGAAAAACACCTTGGTACCATGCATATACTTATGAGTGAAAATGGTAGTATAACATTTCAAAATAAATTAAATAATACTATGCTTAAGGTTTTTGAAAGAACTTTCTCTCTCGCTTCACTCAAATTAAATAATATAGAAAAGGATCTTTTATTTAATTTCCAAGCCGCAAGTTTTATTTCTATACTATATTATTGGACTGAACATCCAGAATTAACGGTTCAAGAATTATTTCCTTTTTACAGCAAAATCATTTCAACTGGACTTGTTAATTTTGTAAAAGAAAACATGAAATAATGCAAAAAACAGCAGAATTTCTCAATTCTACTGTTTTTTCTACTCTGATCTTTTCTCAATAATTTTTTTTATTTTTTTATTAAAATCTCGTCTTGGCATCATAATATTATTATCACACTTTAGACATTTTATTTTAATATCTGCTCCCATGCGTGTGATTTCCCATCTATTTGTACCGCATGGATGTTGCTTTTTCATCTCTACTATATCACCTAAGCCATAATCCATACTTCTTTCCTCCTATTTCTCATCTTTTCCTTTAAGCCTATCTTTGAAAACATTGTAAAAATCTCGGCGCAACATAGTTTCTATGCTTGAATTTTTTCCTGCTTTTGCCTTACCGACAATTGTTATATAAGCTATATTATCTTCTATCTTGTCAATTGCATCTAACCTTAACTTATCATTTTTGTATAAATAAGATTTATAAGCGTCATTATTATTAGCAGAGTCTAGGATAGATTGTACTTCATTTTCTAAATCCTCTATTGTTGTCTCAATATTAATTGGAAACTCACAGATTGCTAGATTATAAGTCAATGAGTAATTGATAACTTGATTAATTGTACCATTAGGAATAAAATAAATCTCTCCACCTTTAGAGCGAATTTTTGTCGAACGCAGCCCAAGTGAAAGAACACTTCCTTCCGCAATAAATGCCGCTTGATTATAAATTTTTACATTATCTCCGACATCAAACTGCCCTTCAAGAATTATAAAAAATCCAGAAATAATATCTTTTACTAAATTTTGAGCACCAAAACCAATGGCGACAGAAGCTATCCCTGCACTTGCAACTATACTAGTTGTATTCACTCCTACAGTTGCTAAAATTTGGAAGAAAGCAATAAAGTAAACCGTGTATCTAACCGTACTTTTTACAAGTTTATGCAGAGTTTCTGATCTTTTTTCGTTAAACTTAATGTTGAATTTTTTGTTGGCATTGTCCCTTGTCGTCATTATATAATCTATAATTTTGTTTAGGATTTTTACACCTATTATTGCTACTACAATTATTATAACTATTAATAATGCTTTTTCTAAAATATTAAGCCAAAGATCAACATTATTGAATATTTTTAAAATTTTTTCATTAATAAAATTCATACGCTAGTCCTTAAATAGTGCTATAATTCTTTCGAATTCATCATTATCTTTAAATTCTATTTCTATTTTACCCTTTTTATTACGATTTTGTTTAATCGTAACAACTGTTCCAAGACGTTTTTTTAAGATATTTTCTTGCTCTTCTATAAAAATATCTTTCGCTTTTACTTTTTTAGTCATTTTGGGTTTAGTCAGATTATTAATATACTCTTCTAGTTCACGAACGGACATCTGACGCTCTTTAACGCGATTACACACTTCAATCATAGCCTTTTTAGTTTTAAGCGCTAATAATGTTCTTGCATGCGCAGCACTAATTATTCCTTTTTCTAGTTCTGCTTTTATTTCTGCTGGCAATTTCAAAAGGCGTAGGCTATTAGCTATATATGGACGGCTTTTCCCAAGTTTTTTAGCAAGCTCTTCTTGAGTAAGGTCCATCTTGTCCATTAGATTTTTATAACTTTCTGCTTCTTCTAACGACGATAAATCTTCACGTTGTAAATTTTCTAGAACGGCGAAAATCATCATCTCTTCGTCGCTCATCTCTTTTATAATAGCTGGTATAGTTTTCTTACCTAAAAGCTCAAAAGCACGGAAGCGTCGTTCTCCAGCGATAATATAATATCCTTTTACTGCTTTTTTAACAACTATCGGCTGTAATAATCCATTCTTTTCAATAGAATCTTTTAATTCATTTAATTTTTCTTCGTTGAAAACTGTACGTGGTTGATATGGATTTTTTTTGATTTCTTCTAGCGGAATTTCCACTACTTTATCATTATCTTCTACTAATTCTATATGCTCCGTTGCAAAAATAGCATCTAGTCCACGTCCCAATCCTTTTCCTAACTTTTTAGCCACGTTCAATCACCTCTTTAGCTAATGATAAATATTGTTTTGCTCCATTAGAATTTTTTGCATATTCTATAATTGGTTCCCCAAAACTTGGCGCTTCACTTAGACGAACTGTTCTAGAGATAACTGTTTCAAATGCTTTTCCCTTGAAATGCTCACGCACTTGATCTCCTACTTGATTAGAAATATTTGTACGACTATCTGTCATTGTAAGCAATACTCCAAATATATCTAATCTAGAATTAAGATGTTTACGAACTATATTAAATGTATTCATCAATTGGCTAAGACCTTCAAGAGCATAGTACTCTGTTTGAACAGGGATAATAACACCATCGGCAGCCGTTAGTGAGTTTAAAGTAATTAATCCTAATGATGGTGGACAATCTATTATTATGTAGTCATATTTTTCTTTTATATCCGCTATTGCATTTTTCATGCGTTGTTCACGGCTAATCGCAGATACTAATTCTACCTCTGCACCTGCTAAAGCAATACTAGAAGGTACAATGTCTAAATTCTCATAAGCAGTTTTAATAATAACGCTATTAATATCAACCTCATCTACTAAAATATTATAGATAGATTGTTCTAGACCTGCCTTATCTATTCCAACACCGCTAGTAGCATTAGCTTGTGGATCAGTATCTATAAGCAACACTTTCTTTTTAAGATGTGCTAAAGATGCTGCTAAATTTATTGAAGTCGTAGTTTTACCTACTCCACCTTTTTGGTTACATATCGCTAAAATTTTCATCGTTCTCCTCTTTCTTCAAATAACGAGGAATAGTTACTTTTATAACTATATTTTCCATATTTTCTTCTTCCTCTTTATTTAAATCTATTCCATATTTTTCTTCTAATTTTGCTATTTCTTTTGTTAATTTACTTACTAATTTCTGTGCATCGTAATTAGTATTTGTAGATACAGATTTAACATCTTTTTTAATTTTTAGATATGTATCTATTTTTTCTTCTGTTTGCGAAACATTTAAATTTTGTGATAAAATTTGTGATAAAATCTTTTCTTGAGCAGATTCATCAAGTTTTACCATTGCTCGTCCGTGACGCTCTGTTATCTTTTTCGAATTAATTGCTTCTATTACTTTTTTACTTAATTTTAATAAACGCAATTTATTAGCAACTGTCGCCTGAGTTTTACCTAATGATTTTGCAAGTTCATCTTGTGTTAATTTGTTTATACGCAATAACTCTTGATAAGCGTGTGCCTCTTCTATCGGAGTTAACTCTTCTCGTTGAATATTTTCAATAAGCGCTAGTGTCGCCATTTGCTCTTCAGTTAATTCTTTTACTATTGCTTTAGTAGTCGCATGTTGTAAATATTTTATAGCACGAAGTCGACGTTCTCCAGCAATTAACTCATAGAATCCATTCCCTATATCCCTAACCGTAATAGACTGTAATAAGCCATTTTGTTTAATAGATTCTGCTAGTTCTTTTATTTTATCTTCTGTAAATTCGTGTCTTGGTTGGTATTTATTTGGTACTATTTTATCTACTAATATTTCTCGTAGGACATCATCATCTGAAATACCAACTTTCTCAGCTCTGTGTGTCAAATCATATAATTTACTAAATGGTTTTACACTCTCTATCATATTTTACCTCCTATTAGTAAATATTACACTAATACAATATCACATATATATTGGTTTGTCAAAAATATTTCCCGATAAATTTTATCTACTAAGGCTTATTCACATTACATTCTTGAAATTATTTCCCTAATCTACTAAATTTCAAGATAATAAAAATAGATAAAAAGTGCTTACTGCATTCTTACCTACTGATCACGCTCACTATATAGTTTTAAGAATATAATTTATTGAAATAAAAACAAAAAAAGATGTAATCATAAAGATTACATCCATCTGAACAGGGACGGCAGGAATCGAACCCACACCAAAGGTTTTGGAGACCTTTGTTCTACCGTTAAACTACGTCCCTAAATGGTGGGAAGAAGTGGATTCGAACCACTGAACCCTAAGGAGCGGATTTACAGTCCGCCGCGTTTAGCCTCTTCGCTATCTTCCCTATATAAAAAAATGCCGGCCAGAGGACTTGAACCCCCGACCTACTGATTACAAGTCAGTTGCTCTACCAACTGAGCTAGGCCGGCAACATGGTGCCTCGAGACAGAGTCGAACTGCCGACACATGGAGCTTCAATCCATTGCTCTACCAACTGAGCTATCGAGGCAAATATTAATTTTTGCATAAAAAAATGGCGGTCCCGACGGGAATCGAACCCGCGATCTCCTGCGTGACAGGCAGGCGTGATAACCGCTACACCACGGGACCTAGTTGAAAATTGCGGGAGATGGATTTGAACCATCGACCTTTGGGTTATGAGCCCAACGAGCTGCCAGACTGCTCCATCCCGCGATAATAAAAAATGGAGGAGGAAAGGGGATTCGAACCCCTGCGAGCTTTTACACTCCTGTCGGTTTTCAAGACCGATCCCTTCAGCCGGACTTGGGTATTCCTCCTTAATATGGTGGACTCTGCAGGACTCGAACCTGCGACCGATCGGTTATGAGCCGATAGCTCTAACCAACTGAGCTAAGAGTCCGTGTTCCTTAAGAATTCACTAAACATTATTGGTGGCGGCAGAGGGGATCGAACCCCCGACCTTACGGGTATGAACCGTACGCTCTAGCCAGCTGAGCTACGCCGCCAATAAAGGCTTAAATTCAATTTAAAATGGTGGAGCCTAGCGGGATCGAACCGCTGACCTCCTGCGTGCAAAGCAGGCGCTCTCCCAGCTGAGCTAAGGCCCCATAATAATTATTTTCAATGGTCGGGAAGACAGGATTCGAACCTGCGACCCCTTGGTCCCAAACCAAGTGCTCTACCAAGCTGAGCTACTTCCCGAGGTTTTAAATGGCGCGCCCAAGAGGAGTCGAACCCCTAACCTTTTGATCCGTAGTCAAACGCTCTATCCAATTGAGCTATGGGCGCTAATATAATGGTGCCGAGGACCGGAATCGAACCGGTACGGTATTGCTACCGCAGGATTTTAAGTCCTGTGCGTCTGCCAGTTCCGCCACCCCGGCACTATATTAACTATTGGAGCGAAAGACGGGATTTGAACCCGCGACCCTCACCTTGGCAAGGTGATGTTCTACCCCTGAACTACTTTCGCGAATATTAGAATGGTGCGGGTGAAGGGAGTCGAACCCCCACGCCGTGAGGCGCTAGATCCTAAGTCTAGTGCGTCTGCCAATTCCGCCACACCCGCAAAAGAATGGTGAGCCATGAAGGACTCGAACCTTCGACCCTTTGATTAAAAGTCAAATGCTCTACCAACTGAGCTAATGGCTCTAAATTTAAATGGTGCCGGCCAGAGGACTTGAACCCCCGACCTACTGATTACAAGTCAGTTGCTCTACCAACTGAGCTAGGCCGGCATAAATGGTGGAGGTTAACGGGATCGAACCGCTGACCCCTTGCTTGTAAGGCAAGTGCTCTCCCAGCTGAGCTAAACCTCCAAAATAAAAGCCTGGCAACGTTCTAGTCT
>NZ_JAPWBZ010000006.1:0-147985 GCF_041433685.1 Gemella sp. 27098_8_92 | reverse complement strand
GTCTTAATAGTCTTATTAGACTCTAGTGTAGCTATTGAACCACCAATAAAAGTAATTGTCGCCGTACCATTATTACTTACTGTTATATTTGTTACAGCTGAATTTACTTTTTTAATTGCTTCTTTTACCTTATCTTTCTCAAATTCTGTCAATTTATTTATATTTATCACTGGCGTTATTGCTGGATTTATAACTTTAAAAGTAAATACTGCTGCTGCATTGAGCATGTCTGTACTTCCATCCTTATATGTAACAACAACGTTATTCCCATTTAATGCAACACTTTCTATCTTATCACTAAATGTTGGATTTGCATTTTTTATAATTTTTGTAAGTTCAGTAGCATTTGGTACTTCATTAACTACGCTCGGTGTTGACGGTATTTGGGCATCGTACTTGAATGTTTGTGGTTTCCATATAAAACGAATGCGACCAACTGCCCCCGCATCCGTGTTAGCACCTACATTTGCGTAACTTGTATTACCAGCTCCATCTTCAGCAAAAAGATAACGAGTTATTACAGCACCATCTTGATAAATACCTTTAGGAATATTTCCTGTTACATTTATAACTGCTGGGTTCGCTGCAGTTGCAACAGTTTCTGAGTGAATACTATTTGCTTTCAAATATAAAGCTGCCTGTGTTTTTCCATTTAGGTACTCTGTATCCTCTAGTCCAAGTCCAGTACGATCGTTTCGTCCAAACGTCAAATATGCTTTAACAATCTTACCTGAATTGTCAGTAATCTTTAAAGATATGTTATTTTCTTCTCCTGAATAGACATAAATAGCTTGATTTGCTGCATCATCATAGGGAATATTTATTACCGGACGTACTCTCTCTTTTGTTGCAACTACTGGATTACTAGAATCCGATATATTTCCTCTCGTATCTGTTGCTTTAGCAGTCACATTACCTTCTGGAATGTTAACATCTGGGATAATTGTAACCCTGCCAGCTGAATCTGCTGTCCCTTCACCAATCTTATTATTATCTTTATCGTATAAGATTACTGTAGAACCTGGTTCTGCAGTTACTTCTATCAGCGATTTAGTCAACGCTTTATCTGTTAAGTTTGTTGTAATTACAGGTCTTTTTTGAATAGAATATGCAGCAGAAATTTTGTCTTGTGACGCATCTGGATATGTGACCGTAACATTTCCGTTGCTATCTACACTATAAGTCGTTCCATTCGGTAAAGTTGGATTATTCTGCTTGACAATTGCAATAATCTTATCTTGTTCTACTTGTGTAACATTATTTGGATTATCTACTGTCACTTTTTTATTTAATACAGGTGTATATTTTTTAGCAAGTTCAAGTACTATAACATTAAGATCAACAGTTACAGTAGATGATGGATTATTTCCACCCTCTGCTCCTGCCTTTTGTTTTCCTTTTACAGCAAACGTGATTGTAAAGTTACCTGCAGGTTGATTCATTGCAACTGTCCCCTTGAATTCTGCCTGACGAGAAGTAACTGTTGCTGTCTTGGCTGTTTCCAGAAAACCACCTACCGGTATTACTCCACTAATAATAACAGGATTTTGAGGAACCCAAAACTTTTCCATGTAATTAGCTGTAGCCACAATCGGTACGTTTATAGAATCACCAGGATAAACCGTTAGTTTTGTTTTACCAACCGATAATTGAGTGTTATATTGACCCCTTGCGACTCTACCCCCTGCTTCATCTAACGTTGCTCTTGTTACAGTCACCGGTGCACTTTTAGGTGATTCATCTCCACCTACTGGTGTTGAAGTTGCCGTTATTTTTCCTTCTGGCAAACTGTTTGCAGGATTTATAGTTGCTATTCCTTGAGTATCGGCTACAGCCTCACCAATAACAATATCATTAGCATCATATAATTTTACTGTTGATCCTGCCTGTGCTTTTACAGTAACAACTGCTACCGTACTTGCCTTCCCTGCCAAATCGTCCACAATTTCTGGTGCTATTCCTGTTTGGGCATAGACTATCCCATTACCGTTAAATACTGTTACCAATGGATTTACTGCTACTGCCCCTGCTGCGAAGAACAACATACAACCAAACACAATATTTTTTCCTTTTTTTACCATACGCCAATTTTTCTGTACAGAATCTTTTTTGTTAAATATCATAAAATAAAATGTTTCCTTTCTAAGCTTTTTATTTTCTACTAAATAATTATAAATAATTTCTTAATAAACCTCAATTAGAGAAGCAATTATACAGCGTGTTCTTTCTCTATTCTTAACCCTTATGTTTTCTTTAAAAATAAAATTGGATTTTCATGTAAGAGATATTTAAAAATAACAAATGAAAATTCATTCTTTTTCTGTATTCTTTATTTTAAATTCTTATCTCAAAGTCATCATATAGTAATACTTTACCTAATTTTAAAAAATACTTAGTAATTTTTTCCTCCCATATTTCATGAACAAACAATCACAAAAATCAACCATATTATTGAACATATTATAAGCGTAAATATTTTCACAAGCAAATTTCTTAAATTTTTATCCTCTAGTTACACAATAAATCTGAAGTTTGTTTCCAAACTCCAGATTTACTTATTAATTGGTATCAACAACAATAATCATTTATAAAAAAATAGGACTTCTTACTATAATTTTAATAAATTATTCTATCTATATATTTCTATTTCACAAATATTTATTTTTTAAGAGGTGTATGTCACATAAATATTTATTTGTGCTTCATGTACGGAAACAGAAGCACATCACGAATTGAAGCTGAATTAGTAAGTAACATTACTAATCTATCAATTCCAATGCCTAATCCACCTGTTGGTGGCATACCGTATTCTAACGCCTCTACAAAGTCTTCATCCATTTCATAAACTTCTTCATTCCCAGCATCTTTCTCATCCATTTGTGCTAAGAAACGTTCTTTTTGATCAATTGGATCATTTAATTCACTAAATGCATTAGCATGTTCTCTACGAACGATGAATAATTCAAAACGATCAGTAAATCTAGTATCTTCAGGATTTGTTTTTGCAAGTGGTGATACTTCTACTGGATGCCCATAAACAAATGTTGGTTGGACTAATGTTTCTTCTACAAAAGTTTCAAAGAACTCATTAATAATATGACCAACTCTCATATCTTTACGAACAGGAACATTGTGTTCTTTAGCTAAAGCATGAGCTTCTTCATCTGTCATTTCTTTCCAGAAATCAACACCTGTTACTTCTTTAATCGCATCTACCATATGAACACGGCGCCATTTTGGAGTCAAATCTATTTCATCTTCTCCGTACATAATTTTTGTAGTCCCATGAATTTCATTACAAATATATGCAATCATAGATTCTGTTAAATCCATAATATCATTAAAATCTGCATATGCTTCGTAAAGTTCAATCATAGTAAATTCTGGATTATGACGTGTTGAAACACCTTCATTTCTGAATGCACGACCAATTTCATAAACTTTTTCTAAGCCTCCAACGATAAGACGTTTAAGAGGTAATTCAAGCGCGATACGCATAAATAATTGCATATCCAAAGCATTATGGTGCGTGACAAACGGACGAGCCGCGGCTCCACCCGCAACTGAGTGCATCATAGGCGTTTCCACTTCCAAGTAACCACGGTCATTTAAGTAATTACGCATAATTTGAATAATTTTTGAACGCATGATGAAAGTTTCTTTGCTTTCTTCATTCATAATTAAATCTACATATCTTCTTCTATAACGCTCTTCTACATCTTTTAGTCCATGGAATTTGTCTGGAAGTGGGCGTAGAGCTTTTGTTAAAATTACAAAATTATCAGCTTTTACAGATAATTCTCCAACATTTGTTTTGAAAAGAACACCCGTCACTCCAACAATATCTCCTAAGTCTAATGTTTTAAAATACTCATAAGATTCTCCAACTCGATCTTGGCGAACATATATTTGAATTTGCCCGCCTAAATCCTGAACATGAGCAAAACCTGCTTTACCTTTCCCACGTTTTGTCATAATACGTCCTGCTATTGTTACAGAGACATTTTTTTCTTCCAATTCTTCTTTTGAGTATTTATCAAATTCTTCTACTATTTCACTTGAAAGATGTGTTCTTTTAAATTTAGTCCCAAATGGATCTAACCCTGCTTCGCGCATTACTTCCATTTTTTCACGACGTACAAGCATTTGGTCATTAAGTTCTTGAACGTCAACTTTAATTTCTTCTGTCATGTTTATTTCCTCTCTAGTATAATAAATCTAGTATTTTTTCAGATACATTCTATTATACCATATTTTAACACTTTTTGGAAAATCTTTATTTATATTTTTTATTTTTTATTTCAACCTTCTTTAATGACTAAATTAGTATATTACTCATTTAATTTAGTTTATTATTTTTTGTCAAATTTTTGTTAGATAATTTAACAATTTCCTATTGTGAAGTTCGTTTAAATAAGATATAATATATATGCATGAAAGCAATTTCAATATATTTAGCAAAATAGACGGCCTTCAACTTTTATTAGTAAATATATATTTGCACTATTGCATTAAACTTATATAGAATTCAAGGAGATTAATATGAATAATTTAAAGAAAAATATTGGCTTCCTACCTGCATTCTCTACAGTAATAGGAATTGTAATAGGATCAGGTGTGTTTTTTAAAGCATCTATCATCTATAAAACTACCGGAAATGTTAGTTTAGGAATGATTGCATGGGTGTTAGGAGGAATCATTACTATTTGTGCAGGTCTTACTGTCGCTGAACTCGCCGCAGCAATTCCTGAAACTGGCGGAATGATTGTATGGATTGAACGAGCATATGGTCGCCCTTTTGCATACTTACTCGGTTGGGCACAGACTGTTATCTACTTCCCAGCAAGTATGGCTGCTGCAGCAATTATTTTTGCGACTCAATGTGTAAATCTATTCCAATTAGATAAAATTTACAGTATTCCTATTGCAATTGCGGTAGCTTTATCTGTTACATGCTTAAATTTATTAGGTGGAAAAACTGGAGGAATGGTACAAACAATTGCTACTATGTGTAAACTTATTCCGATTTTGGCAATTGTTATTTTTGGATTGTTCCAAGCAAATCCTCATACTGTAGAATTATTCCCAAATTCTTCTACATTTTCTAATGATAATTCATTTACAGCTCTTGGATCTGCACTTCTTGCAACAATGTACGCTTATGATGGCTGGATTGCAGTTGGAAATATTGCTGGAGAAATGAAAAACCCTAAACGCGATTTACCACGAGCAATTTTCCTAGGTCTAGCTTTAGTTATGGTTGTATATTTACTTATCAATACTGCTTACTTAATGACTATGCCAATGGAACAAATCTCTGGAAACCAAAAGGCGGCAAGTGAAATTGCAATTCTATTATTTGGAGGTATCGGTGGTAAAATCATCACTATCGGAATTTTAATTAGTGTTTATGGAACATTAAACGGTTATACAATGACTGGTATTCGTGTTCCATACGCAATGGCTATAAAAGATCAAATACCATTTAAAAACACTTGGACTAAATTAAATAAATTCGCAATACCTCATTATTCTGCATTCCTACTTTTAGGTATTGCAATTATAATGATTTTCACAGGTCAGTTCGATACTTTAACAGACTTTTTATTATTTACAATTTGGTTTTTCTTTGTGGCTACTTTTATTGCGGTATTTATTCTTCGTAAAAAAGAACCTGATTTAGCAAGACCATATAAAGTTCCATTTTATCCTTTGGTCCCACTTATCGCAATTATAGGTGGTGGATATATTTTAGTTAGCACTTTAATCGCTCAATTTACTTTAGCAATGGGTGGAGTACTTCTAACTCTTGTTGGACTATTATTTTTCAAAGATTTTCATAGTAAATTTAAAAAATAACTATACAGAAGAAGTAATTTAAAATAATATTACTTCTTCTTATTTTTATGATAAAATATTAGTTATAGTATAAAAAATTAATTTAGAAGGGGAAGCTATGAATTGTTTTTTATTCAGTAAGCAAGGTATATTTAATCTTTTATTTGATATTATTTTTTCAATAACCTTTATCAAAATCTTAGATTTCTATATTGAAAATGGTGAATATTTCATAAATATTAGCCACTTAATTATTATATTTATGATTTTTCTTAATTGTTGGACTATAGAAACCGTTCATCTCAACAGATACGAAAAGAGTTCTTACATTAATATCATGTTTATGATATTACAAATAGTAGCTTTATTACTACTACTAAAAAATAATAATTTTAGTATAAAATATCTATTAGCTACACTTATTTTAATCAGCATCATTTTTAGTGTTCAACATATAACTGAATATATTCTAATAGATAAAAAACAACTAATTTTAAAAAAGTTAACCGAGCCTTTTTGTTATATTCATATAGGTCGAACTTTAGCTCTTTTGCTTGGTCTTATCTTTATAAATTACGCTTATTGGTTTATATTTTTAGCTTTTACTGTAAGTCAACTTTTCCCTAGCTTTATTTCGAGGAGTTTACATGCTAAAGATATGAATTTCAATAGTTTAATTACAAGAATAGTACAGCTGATTTTAACAATAAACTGTTTTATTATATTAAATAATTTAGCGATGTTGACTAGCTTTTCTATCTTAAAAACTTTTATGACTTGCTTATTTATTGTTTGCTTTATGTTCATATATAACTACAATATAAGTTTAATTGACCTAACTTTAACAAAACAATCAGGTAATACCTTTATACTTGGAACATATTTTATTATTTTTTCTACATTCATTATAAATTACGTCATTCTAGGGAAACTTAATTTAATATTTCTACTATTTGGAATTTTAGGATACTACATAGGATATATTTCTTATAAACAATATAAAAAAACACGAACTTGATAATTACTTTCAAGTTCATGTTTTCTATTTTACCTTGCTTCTTCATAGTCTAATATTTCAGATACTTTGCTTGCTATATATTTTGCAAGTTTTTCATGATTTTTCTCATCTAAATGAAGACAATCTATTAATGATGCTTCCGCTACACGCCCTGCATTTAGAAAATCAACTTCATATTTGTCACTAACTTCTTTATATGTTTGTACTAAAAACTTAGATTGCTTCAAGCTATTTTCATCAAATTCTCCAAATAAACTTTGTCTCTCTACTATTTCATCACGCAGTGGGACTGGTGATACGATTAAAATTTTTGGAATTTTATAATTTTCTACTAGATGTGGATTTCTTATATATTTAATAAATTCTTCCATCCCGCGTGCTATATGTTTTGCACTAGGATTGAATTGTTTTTTCAAATCATTTGTTCCCAACATAATTATCACTAAATCAACAGGAACATGGCTAAGCATTAAAATCGGTAATGTATCGATACCACAACGTACAGGGACTATTGTATCTTTTGCAGTAACTGTTCGTCCACACAACGCTTCTTCTATAATAATATCTCCTTTTCTTACTTCTTCTAATACTTTTGTCCAACGTTTTTCTATTCTAATACCAGTTTCTGGTGTATACCCCCAAGTATTACTATCTCCTATGCATAAAATTCTCATAGCTATCTCACCTTCTATCTTTTATTACTATTAATTTTATCAAAGCAAAATATAAAAATCAATACTTACTTACATATATTTAATCAAACTTAATTTCATCTATAGTTTCTAATAAGAATTAGTATCATTCGCATTTTATTGCAATAATATATTATTTTGTCTATAATACTATAGGAACACAAAGGAGGTATTATGATTACATATAATTTTCATCATAAAAAACATTACAAAATACAACAATATTCTAAAAAAATACTTTATACATCTTTAATATTAACTGCTGCATTCGCTCTATTAGAATATATAGGGGGGATAATTTCTAATTCACTTGCATTACTTGGAGATTCTTTTCATATGTTCTCCGATGTTGCTGCTCTAGGTTTCAGCTTAATCGCACTGATATATAGCGCCAAAAAACCAAATAAACATTATACCTTTGGTTTTGTTAGACTAGAAATAATCGCTGCATTTATAAATGGTCTTGCACTTATTATAATTTCTATTTATCTTCTTTATGAAGCAATTATGAGATTATATAATCCTAGAGATATTGATTTCAAAACTATGTTAATAATTTCTACTGTGGGCTTACTTTTTAATGTAGTTATAACTATTATTCTTACTAAAAGTTTGAAAAAAGAAGATAACCTAAATATCCAAAGTGCTTTATGGCATTTTTTAGGAGACTTAATTAGCTCGGTAGGTATCATTATCTCCTCAACAATTATATACTTCACAGGCTATATCATTGTTGATATCATTATGAGTATAATTATAACAATTATTCTTTTTAGAGGCGGTTTTAAAATTACTCACTCTTCTTATATCATTTTAATGGAAGGTACAACTTTAAATACTACTGAGATTTATGAAAAAATCAGTGAAATAGAAGGTGTTACTAATATACATGAATTTCATATTTGGCACACAGACACTAATGAAATTAATGCTGCTATGCATATACTTTTAAACGAGTATAACACAAATAATGACTATATTATTGTTGAAAATATAAAAATACTTTTAGAACAAGACTATGGAATAGAACACTGTTTTGTAGCATTAGAGCATATCACTTTTAATAAGCATATATGGTAAAAAGAGCGTCTCTTGAAAGCAAGATTCGCTCCTTATTTTTTAGAATAATTTAAGAAAAATTTTAAAAATAAAATGGTAATTTGTTATAATTCCAATATCTCTATAGTTTTATTAATTGTATACGTTGGTATTATATCATTACTTTCTACTTTATGAATATCAACTAAACAACTATCTATACCTATATTATTAGCTCCTAATATATCTGATGTTAAAGTATCCCCAATCATAAGTACTTCATCTTTATTCTCAACACCAACTTCATCAAAAATTTTTTCAAAAAATTCCCTATCAGGTTTTTTGCTCCCTATTTCTTCTGAAATAAAAATTTTTTCAAAATACTTATTTAAATCATTATTTTTTAGACGAGTATGTTGAGTTATACCTATTCCGTTTGAAGCTACATATAATTTATGAGTTTTATGGAGTTTTTCCAACATATCTACCACGCCCTCGAACAGCTGGTTTCCTTCTGCCAAATATGATCTATAGCGAATATCTATTTCACGTCCATCGACATTCTTACCAAATTGTTCAAAAAATTGAATAAAACGCTGTCTTGTTACTTCCGCGTTCGCCAATTCTCCCTTTTCAAAACGACGCCAAAGAGATTTATTTATTTTTTCGTATTGTTCAAATAATTTATAACTGTACTCTATATTTTCATCTTCTAATAATTTTTTAAATGCAAGTTCCTGTGCTTGTTGGAAATTTAGCAATGTATCATCTAAATCAAAAAGTAAATATTTATATCTATTTAAAGTCATCAATTCATCTCCGTTTTTAAAATTTAAAATACTATAAATAAGTATTATTTGCTATTTTCTAGATTAATCCTTCTGTTTATTATAACATAAAAAGAAATAGGCAGAAAATTTTTCCACCTAGCTCCTCATTTATTGCTTGTTATTTAAATAATCATATTTACATTTCTACACATATAGATTCTACAATTACTAAATCTTAAAATTGGATTTGTCAAAATAATCTATTTTTCAAATTATATTTACTATATTTTTTAAAAAATTAAACTATTTTTTACAATCATAAAAAATATCCAACCCAAAGGCTGGATATCCTCTATTCTTATTCTGCAAATTGACTTTGATATAATTCTGAGTAAAAACCTTTTTGTTCTAAAAGTTCATTATGATTTCCTTGTTCAATAATATCTCCATCTTTTAATACAAGTATTTTATCTGCATTTCTAATCGTTGATAGACGATGTGCAATTACAAATGTCGTACGTCCTTCCATCAGTTTATTCATCGCTTTTTGTATTAATACTTCTGTTCTTGTATCAACACTCGATGTTGCTTCATCAAGAATTAAGATTGGTTTATTGGCAAGAATTGCACGTGCAATCGTTAATAATTGTTTTTGTCCTTGAGAAATGTTTGATGCTTCTTCATTAAGTTCCATATTATATCCACCAGGTAAAGTTTTAATAAAATGGTGAATATGTGCAGCTTTCGCAGCTTCTATAACTTCTTCATCAGTAGCATCTAAACGCCCATATCGAATATTTTCCATAATTGTTCCTCTGAATAGCCAAGTATCTTGAAGAACCATTGTAAAGTATGAACGTAATTCTTCTCGACTTAACGATGTAATATCACGACCATCTATAGAAATTTTTCCTCCATTAATATCGTAAAATCTCATAAGAAGTTTAACCATAGTAGTTTTACCTGCTCCTGTTGGACCAACTATTGCAATCATCTCACCTTTTTTTACATCACTAGTGAAGTTTTTAATAATAATTTGATCTTCAACATATCCAAATTTAACATGATCGAATACTACATTACCTTCTTTATTAACTATTTTTTCTGAACTTTCCACTGGCACCTCATCTTCAGCATCTAAAAACTCAAAAACTCTAGCACCTGCCGCTGCCATTTTTTGTATTTCTGTCATAGACTGAGCGATTTGCCCTATTGGATGAGTAAAATTACGTATGTATTGAATAAACGCTTGGATATCCCCTACACCAATTGTTCCTTTTGCAACCAATAATCCCCCTGAAAATACTATTCCTACATAGCCTAAATTCCCTACAAAATTAATTACCGGAAACATAAGACCTGATAAGAAATTTGCCTTCCATGAAGATGTATATAAATCCGAATTTTTTGCATTAAATTCTTTTATACTTTTATCCTTATGATTAAACGCTACAATAATATTTTGTCCAGCATAACTTTCTTCTACTTGCCCATTAACATCAGCTAACGCTTTTTGCTGTCCTGTGAAATATTTTTGACTCATTTTTGTTAAAAGTCCTAATAAAACACCTGAAATTGGTATTAATGCTATTGCTATAAGTGTCATAAGCGGACTTATAGTAAACATCATTACAAGTACCCCAAGAACTGTTGCACTGTTAGCAATAATCTGTGTGAAACTTTGGTTTAATGATTGCCCAAGTGTATCAACATCGTTTGTTACACGTGACAATGTTTCACCAACTGTACGTTGTTCAAAATATCCCATTGGTAATGTATTAATCTTTTTACTAATATCTTTTCTTATATCGTATGTAAGGCGTTGAGAGATATTACTCATAAGCCATCCTTCAACAAACATAAACATAGAAGATAATACATATAATCCTAGTACTGTTAACAAGATTCCTGCAATTTTTTCAAAATCAATTCCACCAGTATTATTAATTTTGGCTACTAATCCCTCAAAAAGCTTTGTTGTAGCTTGTCCCATAATTTTAGGACCTACTATACCAAACACAGTACTTATTAAGGCGAATAAAACTACCAATATACTCGAAATCATGTACTTTTTAAACATTAATTTTATAATACGTTTTAATGTTTTTCCAAAATCATCTGAACGTTTTTGTTTTTTCTCTTTACTCATGAGTATTTCCTCCTTTCGCTAATTCTTCTTCACTAAGCTGACTTTCTGCGATTTCTAAATAAGTTGGACAACTACTCAATAATTCCTTGTGTTTACCTTCTCCAACAACACGGCCTTCATTCATTACAATAATTTTATCAGCATGTAAAATCGTTGCTATACGCTGAGCAACAATAATTGTTGTTGTATCCTTCATTTTTTCTTTTAAAGTTTTTCTTAATTTAACATCTGTTTTATAATCAAGTGCTGAAAAACTATCATCAAAAAGAAGAATTTTAGGATTTTTTGCTAAAGCACGTGCAATAGATAAACGTTGTTTTTGTCCACCAGAAACGTTTGATCCTCCTTGTGAAATTTCACTATTGTATTTTTCTTCTTTAGCAAGAATAAACTCTGTAGCTTGTGCAATTTCTGCAGCAGTTTTCATCTCTTCGTCAGTAATATTTTCATCACCAAATTTTATATTACTCTCTATAGTACCGCTAAATAAGACACCTTTTTGAGGAACAAATCCTAATAGATTACGTAATTTATTCATACTTACATCACGAATATCAACACCATCAATAGTAATTCTACCTGCTGTAACATCAAAATAACGTGGTATTAAATGTAATAAGGTAGATTTACCACTACCTGTACTTCCAATGATTGCTGTGGTTTTACCTGCTTCCGCTTCAAAAGTAATATTACTTAATACCGGGCTATCTGCACCATCAAATGTAAAGCTAACATCTTCAAATTTTAAAGCGCCATGTACACTACTAAGCTTATCATCTTGAATATTCTCATTATCTAAGACTGTTATATCTGTTCCCAATACTTCATCTATACGACTAGCAGCAACTTCAGCACGAGGTAATTGCATCATTAAGAATGTAAAGAATAGGAATGACATAACTATTTGCATAGTATATGTTATAAATGCCATCATATCTCCAACTTGAATACTTCCTGCATCAATATTTTTTCCACCAACCCAGATTATAAGTAATGAGATACCATTCATAATTAATATAATTGCTGGGAATAATGCTGACATAGTTCTATTAACAAAAAGCTGGTTATTTCTTAAAATTACATTTTCTTTATCAAAGCGCTCTTCTTCATGCTTTTCACGACCAAATACTCGAATAACTGAAATACCTGTTAAAAGTTCGCGAGTTACAAGATTAACCCTATCAACTAGTTTTTGCATTATTTTAAATTTTGGCATTAATAAAAATGTAATTATACCTAGTAGTAATCCTAACAAACCGACCCCTACCGCAATAATCCAAGTCATACCGGTATCAGTTTGAGTAACTTTATAAATTCCCCAAAGTGCCATCATTGGAGCATAAAATGCGATAAATAAAAACATATTTAAAGCATTTTGTATTTGTTGAATATCATTTGTACTACGGGTAATTAACGATGCAGTTGAAAATTTATCAATATCTTGTTTAGAAAAAGACAACACTTTATTATAAAGTTTTTCGCGTAGATTAAATGCCACCCTAGATGCTATACGACTTGAAATAAAGTTTGAAATAATACTTCCAAGCCCAGAAATAAAAGTCACAAAAATCATCATTAACCCTACTTCTTTTAAGTATGAGTTTCTAATCTCATTTGTATCAATTCCTACTTCACTGTACTCCTCTTTTACAAAAGAAATTCCTGCTTGTTTTAACATCATATCAGATGCGTTACCTAAACTAGAAACTGTTTTTTTTCTTTGGTCTATTAATGTACCCTTATCAACAATCCCCAATTTTACACCTTGTTCTACTTGAGTCAAATCTGTATTTTGTTTTTTTGCACCAAGAACAACCGTCATAGTTTCTTTAAAAATATCATTTAACTCTTTACGCACATCATCAGAAATATTGTTTAACTTATAAATATTTCCTTCTTTTTTGTAGTTATCTTTAACTTTTTTCACTTCATCATCTATCATGAAAAGTTCTAATATATTTAATGATTTCTCGCTAATTTTATTCGGCACCGCATCTTTAATACCCTTTTGTTGAATTCCAATATCAACGATATTACTAGTATAAGTAGGTAATTCTAATTCTGCTACAACCCGAACACCTAATATAATTACTAAAAATATCAACGGTAATGTGAAACCTTTCAAATATTTCATTAATTTCATTAACTCTCAACCTCCTCTTTCTCACACAATTCCTCTTTTATCACATTATTCACTTTAGTTAGAGTAATACTAAATGCTTCTTTTTCGTTACTATCAAACTTACTCCAAATTTTTTCAAACCAATTTTCATATGCTTTTTTATGGCCATCCATATGCTCTAAACCTTTAGGAGAAAGCTGTAGATATTTTTTTCTTTTATCTTTCTTATCTACACTTTGTATCACAAATCCTTTTTCTAATAACTCTGTGACTAATGCCGTAACTCTTGATTTAGTAACACCTAACTCTTCACCTAATTCCTGCATTGTTATTTTTTCTTTCATACATAGGTACATCATAGCTTGAAACATTGCTTTTCTATAAGGCGTATTATTTTTTTTATGCATTTTTTTTATAAGAATTCTAAGTTCATCTAGCTTATCAATAGCTTCTAAATGACTCATAGTCTGACTATCACTTGTCATTTTTTTCCTCCTGCAAAAATAGTTCACTTTGTTAACTTTTTAGTTAACCATGTGAACTATTATAAAGGATTTATTATTTATAGTCAAGTATATTTTTCTCAATAATTTAAAAGTAGCCACTTTAGCTAAAAAATAAATAATCAGTATAAATATTTTTTAATTTATACTGATTATTATTTTCTTATTTACTTATTGTCCAAGCTTGAGCAAGGTTATTTTTAATATCATTTGATGTAAATCCGTTGTAACTTGCAAGTTTCACGTCATTATCATCTGGATCGTTAAGATAAAATTTTTCATCTTCATATCCGCGAATTACTTTATAGGTAACTCTCTCTCCAAATAATCCTGATTTTAATCTAACTAGGACTGGCTTGTTATTTTTTAACGCCTGCTCTATGTTTTCTATAAGTTTATCATTTTCTATTCTTTCTACTTTTACATTATACTTATCTGCAAAACCAGAAACTATAGTCGGTTGTGTCCCTTGATTTTTTATATAGTATTTATTACCAGCCCAACTTGCAATATCTTCTACACTAGCACCATCGATTCCTAAGTAATTTGCTATCATTGCAAGTGAGATAATAGCATCTCCATTATCCTCAATTGTTTTCTTACCATCTAATCCATAAGAAATATTTTTATAAGAATCTTGTTTAGTATAATACATAGGAATTGATAAACCTTTTTGAGGTAGATTTAATAACTGTTCTTTGCGTTTAGCATTGTAATTATCAATATTTATAAGATAGTATAAATAACCTTCTACACCTGATTTCAATGCTTCAATATACTGTTTATTAGCAAGATTATTATTTAGTATATCTACATCCACTCTATCACCAATATTAGCAGATACTACTCTTACTTGAGGAAGTTTATCTTTAAGTTGGTCAAAATTCGCCTGTTTCTCTGACGAAGATACTTTTGAAATATAATGCTCTGATAATTTTTTTTCAATACTTCTAGCTATAATGGCAGATTCAGCTGTACCGTAGTATACCTTTACTCCAAAAATGTCTTTTTGATTAGTGTTATTAATATCAAAATCCACTAAAATATCTACTTTATTCTCAGTTGCTAATTTTTTTACATCATCTTTTGTTGGATATACATCATCATTATCTCGTGTTAAAATTACCTTAATACCGTCACTTGAAAGTTGTTTTTGAAGTTCCTTAGCAATTTTCAAATTATATGTTTTCGACATTATTCCTTTGTAATCAGCTGTCTCATCATTTTTTATAATTGGATTGAGTAGTACTGTATATGCAGCTAGTTTTTCTTTATTTTGATCTTCTGGACTTTTCTGTCCACTTCCTAATATACTCCATCCTGGTATCCAACCAACATAACTATCTTTTGTTTTTACTTCATACCAAGTATCAGTTTTACTAAGCTGCTCAACATTTTCTCCAGCTGTTATTTTTTTCAACACTGGATATGATGAATCTGGACCTGTTCTTAACTCTATTTCTTTTGAAATTGTTATATTGTTTTCAGCATTAGCTGTTGGATTAATCTTTTCAGAAACGTAATACATCATTGCTGCTAGAACAAATAATACTAACATTCCTGATATTAACCATAATATTGTATTATTACTTCTTTTTCTTTTTATTCTCATATTTTAATTTCCTAATGATAATTTTTCATAAATAATAGTTACTGGTCCATCATTAATGATATTAACTTCCATCATCGTCTGAAATATTCCAGTTTCTACTTTTATTCCTTCTTCTCTCAAATATTCATTAAATTTATTATATAATTCATTTGCTTCTTCTGCACTAGCAGCATTGGTAAAACTTGGGCGCTTCCCTTTTTTTGTATCAGCATAAAGAGTAAATTGAGATACTGATAAAATACTTCCGTTAACATCTTTTAATCCAAGATTTAGCTTTTCATTTTCATCTTCAAAAAGTCGTGCTTCGACAATTTTTTTAGCTAAATACTTTGCATCTACTTCCATTGATTCTTTGTGAACTCCAACAAGAAGACAATAGCCTTTATCTATTTCTCCGACTATTTTTCCATCTACACTTACACTAGCTTTTTTTACTTTTTGTAATATTACCTTCATATTTCACCTATTTAATTATTCTTTCTACACTATAAACGTCTTGAATCTGGCGAAGTTTTTTAATCATAAAGTCACACTCACTAACATTTTTAACATAAATACTAATCGTAATTACACATGTTTTATCAGATTTTGATTCTGAATTTAGTTTTTTAATTTCAACTCGACTTTCACTTAATGTCAGAAGAACATTTTGTAATAATAAATCCCTATCAAAAGCATGTAATTGAAGAGTGACGCTATAACGACGAGCATTCAAACTTTCCACCCATTCTACGTCTAGTAGTCTTTCCTTGTCTTCCTCACTCAAATTAGGACAACTATGTCTGTGAACAGTAACACCTCGTCCTTTTGTGATAAACCCTACTATTTCATCACCAGGAATTGGTTGACAACATTTCGATAATCTTACCAAAATATTATCTACACCTTTTACATAAACCCCTGTTTCCGTGACAATTTTTTTATTATCTTCTTCTCCACTCACTAATTTTTCAAGTTTTGCCTGTGCTTGTTTTTCTTTTCTTATTTTCTCAGTTAGTCTTGCAAAAACTTTATTAGCAGATATTCCACCATATCCAATAGCAACATACATTTCTTCCAAATTAGTAAATTTGTACTTATTCAAAGCAATTTCAATATTTTCTTCTGTCATAACTTCATCAATATCAAAATTGTTAGCTTTAATTTCATCTTTAAGGAGAATTTCCCCCTTAACAAGATTTTCTCCTCTTTCCGCCTTTTTAAAGAATGATTTTATTTTTGATTTTGTTTGAGATGCTGTTGCAATTTCTAACCATGAACGTTTAGGTCCTGTCGAATTTTTACTTGTACGAATATCACAAATCTCACCAGTTGATAATACATAGTCAAATGGCTCAATCTTATCGTTTACTGTTGCCCCAATCATCTTATTTCCAACCTCTGAGTGAATAGCATACGCAAAGTCAACTATACAAGAACCCTTAGGCAACTCTATAATATCACTATTTGGTGTGAATACATATATTTTATCACTAAGTAAATCTACTTTTAATGATTCCATAAAACTCTCAGCTGTTGCTTCTGTTTCATCATTTTCCGCAATTTTTTGAAACCAATTCAATTTTTCATAAAAATTATTATTTTTATTAACTTTTTTACCTTCTTTATAAGCCCAGTGAGCAGCGATCCCTTTTTCTGCAATTTCATGCATTTCATATGTTCTAATTTGTACTTCTAACGTTTGACCATCTGGAGCAATAACCGTTGTATGAAGCGATTGATACATATTAGGCTTTGGCATTGCTATATAGTCTTTTATACGACCTGGAATAGGAACCCAAAGGTTATTAACAAGCCCAAGCGTTGCATAACAATCAGCTACACTATCTACAAGAACACGTACAGCCAAAAGATCATATATTTGATCAAATGTTTTATTTTGTTTAACCATTTTTTTATAAATACTATAAATATGCTTTGGTCTTCCTGTAACTTGTGCTTTAATATTATTTTCTCCTAATAAGGATGTGATACTATCACAAGCATCTTTTATACTTTCTTCCCTTTCGCTACGCTTTTGTTTCATCATTCCTACAATAGAAAAATATTGAGAAGGATGTAAATATCGCAATGATGTATCTTCCAATTCCCATTTTATAGAACTAATCCCTAATCTGTGAGCTAGTGGCGCATAAATTTCTAATGTTTCGCTAGAAATTTCACGCTGTTTTTCCTCACGCATATACTTCATAGTTCTCATATTATGTAACCTATCAGCAAGTTTAACAAAAATGACACGTAGATCTTTTGCTATTGAAACAAAAAGTTTTCGATGATTCTCTGCTTGAGATTGTTTTTTTGAACGGAATTTTACTTTATCTAGTTTAGTAACACCGTCTACAATAACAGCTATATCTTCCCCAAAAGTTTGTTGAATATCCTCGAAAGTATATTTTGTATCTTCTACCACATCATGCAAAAAACCCGCACAAATTGTGGCATAATCAAGTTTTAACTCCGTCAAAATTCCTGCGACTTGAATTGGGTGTAGGATATAAGGTTCCCCTGATTTTCTAAATTGTCCTTCATGTGCATCTTTTGCAAATTCATATGATTTTCTAATTATTTCGATTTGCTCTTCTGATAGATATTTTCTAGCCATATCTTCTACATTTTTGTAGTCATAAGGGTATTCAAGATTCACAGAAATTCCTCCTTTAATATTTTTTATCTATCCTTTTATAATACCACAAAAAGAAAAAAATTTCTTGTAATTTAATTAGATTTTGTCTAGTATTCAAATAAAAATCTTAGTTTAGCATAAGTCACTAATTTCAAGTATTTCTTTATTTTCTAATTCTGAAAAAAAGACTTCAAAGCCACAGCTTTGAAGTCTTTAACTATATTTAATTAGTGTGCATCTTGTGATAAATCTACTTTATCTAATGGTATAACTTTTGTTTTATATCTAATTTTGTGATACAGATAGAAGAATAAGAAGATTGGCACTCCCATATACGTAGTTAACATACCACTCCAGTTAACAATACCTTTTGTAATAAGTTGAGTATCTTGACCGATAATTACAATAATACAAAGTACTAATGCGATAATTGGTCCAACCGGGAACCATTTTGCACGATATTTTAGGTTGTTTAAATCTTTCCCTTGTGCAATATACGCTCTTCTAAATCTGTAATGGCTAAGCGCTATACCAAGCCATGCAATAAATCCTGTTAATCCACTAGCTGCTACAATATATGTATAAGCATTTTCACTTGTAAGTTGTACTAAGAAAATTAAGAATACAACTGCTGATGTAGCTAATAATGACACTACTGGTGTTCCATATTTTGTTACACGTCCGAAGATAGGATATGCAAGTTTTTCTTTACTCATCGCATAAAGCATTCTTGTAGAAGCATACATACCTGAGTTACCAGCTGATAAAATTGATGTCAAGATAACTGCATTCATTACACTAGCTGCAAATGCAAAACCTGCATTTTTAAAGACAATTGTAAATGGTGATTTAGCGATTTCTTCTGCGCTTGCTGCTCCTAATAAATCTGGTGAAGTATAAGGAATTAATAATCCAATTACCAAGATTGCAAGAACATAGAAGATTAAAATACGCCAGAAAACTTGTTTAACAGCTTTTGGAATACTTTTTTCTGGATTTTCACTTTCTCCAGCAGTAATACCGATAAGTTCTGTCCCTTGGAAAGAATACCCTGCAATCAGGAATACACCTAATGTTGCAAGAATTTGGCTAGATAATGAACTATCTTCTCCAACGAATGGAGCATCACCAATAGTTAAGTTTTTAAAACCAATATATTCTCCACCTAAAATACCAAAAATAGTCAAACATCCTACTACTAAGAAAATAATAACTACTACTACTTTAATAAGAGCAAACCAATACTCACTCTCACCATAAACTTTAACACTTAGAGCATTTAAAGCAATAATAATAACTAAGAATAATAAGCTCCAAGCCCAGTGAGGAAGAACACGCATTGGCTCCCAATAACTAATTGCAAGCGCAGATAATTCAACGTCTGCTGCTACTGTAATTACCCAATTAAACCAATAATTCCATCCTAAAGCAAATCCAAGCGATGGATCTACATAACGACCTGCATATGTACTAAAAGAACCTGATGTCGGTAAGTACGTAGCCATTTCACCTAAAGATGTCATTAAAAAATATACCATAAGTCCGATACATAGATATGCGACAATCGCGCCTCCAGGTCCCGCACTCTGAATTGCCTGTCCACTCGTCATAAACAGCCCACTACCGATACATCCACCGATAGCAATCATACTAATATGGCGTGATCGCAGATTTCTTTTTACTTCTGTTGCATTATTGTTACTTTCGTTTGTCATAATAAAAACCTCCTTGATAAAATAAAAAAAGTATAACATCTACTATTATTCTGTATAGCGAGTCATACCCTGACATGCTCATCCAAAATAAGTTATTAGTAGCGCAACATAGCCTCACGACTATGACAGTCCTATACTTATTCAATATAGTCCCAACAATATTAACGTAGGATTAATATTATTTCGGCGACGTTTCCTTTTAGATAATTTCTCTAAGCCCTACACTTTCAATTATCCTACTCATAAAAATCGCAACCTCTACCTCACTTATTTTGTGAGGTAATTATTTAGTTATGAATAAAGTATAATACACTTTTTATATTATGTCAATAAAAAAATTAAATTTTTTAAAATTTTTTTTATTGTCCTTATAGTTTTAATCTAAGGAGAAATAACACAACTGACTTTACTAAAATCTATCCATTAATCTAAATTATTTTTTAAACATGGTAAATCAAAAAACGACCAGGACAATTATTTCCTATCTAATTACCATTACATAGGGACCTTGTTTTGATTGTTTTAAATCTAATTTCTATATTTTTAATATAAAAATATCATAAAATCCCAATTGTCCGCATGAACGCTAGAAGTATTCCACCCTATTAAGGATAAAACCAATCAAATTACTACTGAATTTTCTACATATGAATGAGCTTTGATACAACGATTTTCCTTGGAAGGTGAAGAATAAAAAGATACTTCCAATACAAATTGAATATTCAAAAGAGATAGCACTTCAAATATGAGGCGTCTATTTTTTATTCAGTTTGAATGGTCACGATAATGATGACAAGAAAATCTTGTGAAAAGAAATGTCGCTTCCCCACAACATACACACAGAAAATATAAAAGTATATATATCACAGAAAGGACAAAATATGGAACTAAAATATGTTATTTCCAACATGGGAAAATCTTTTGAAAACTTGGAGTTTACCAGTGAGAATTAAAATCATACAAAGAAGAAGCAACAGACAGCTTACCGCTACATAAAATGAATTATCCTATTTATTTATATGGTTTATATGGCAAATAAAGTCTCAAATCCGATTGGTAAAGAGTATATCCTTCAGGAACTAGTTAATCCGATTTATAACCTCAAGAAAAATCAAGTTACAGTATCTTTAGCTTAAATATCTTGTTCCACAAACCAAGACGTCACAGATATTACAGTTCAGTTTGATACTTGAAAAGAATAGAGAGATTGTAAAGTAACTTGTTTATAACTATAAAGGCTTATATTTTCTTGTAATCAAGATATAAGCCTTTTTTGACACTTTATAATTTATATGATATACTATGACTACAAATACTAAAATAGTCATAGAGTATTTAGGAGGGAATTATGGCTACTGCTTTTACTGATGAAGAAAAAAAAGTAATTAAAAAGAAATTGCATACAGTTGCAAAGGAATGTCTTCAAAGATATGGTGTTAAGAAAACAACAGTTGACCAAATGGTAGTAATGGCAAATATTTCAAAAGGTTCTTTTTATAATTTTTATTCTTCAAAAGAATTGCTATTTTTCGCAGTCTTAGAAGAATATCAAGTAGAAATTATGAATCGTTTGACAGAACAATTAGAACAGGAAAATCTGATAAATACAAATCAGTTTGTACAGTTACTATATGATTTTTATCAGGATTTTCGCTATTCGTTTATGTATACCATATTCAAAAATAATGAAATGGAATTACTTATAAGAAAATTGCCAAAAGAGGTGATAACAACTCATCATCTTTTAGATAATGGAATGATTGAAAAAATCGTATCTCGTATAAACATTCAAGAAAATATAACAGTAGAAATCGTATCTGCATTATTTAGAACTATTGCTATGTGTATATTGCACATTGATGAAATCGGAGGAAAACAATTTGATACTGTATTGAAATTGCTAATACAAGGAATTGTTAGAGAAATTACTGAGGAGAATTATGATGAAAGAAGCAATCAAGACCGTAAATCTTTATAAAAAATATGGAACTATAAATGTTGTTGATAACTTGAATCTATCAATAAAATATGGTGAGATAGTAGGATTTTTAGGGCCAAATGGTGCTGGGAAAACAACTACTATGCGAATGATGTTAGGGTTGATAAAACCTACATCAGGAGAATGTTACATTCAAGGGAAAAAGTTAGACCTACATAATTTAGAGGTTTGGAATGAAATAGGTTATATTATCGAAACACCTTATTCTTATTCAGACTTAACGGTGAGAGAAAACTTAGAAATTGTTAGTACACTAAGAGGAGTTACAAATAAGAATAATATTGATTGGGTAATTGAAAAATTGAAGCTAAATCAATATGAACATAAACAAGTAAAACACCTTTCTTTAGGAAATACAACTCGTTTAGGAATTGCAAAAGCTGTTATTCATAAACCTAAAATCCTAATTCTTGATGAACCGACAAACGGATTAGACCCTTTGGGCGTTATTGAAGTTAGAGAATTATTAAAGGAATTAACGAATAATCTTGGTATAACTATTCTTATCTCAAGTCATAAGCTAGAAGAAATATCTAAAATCGCCACCAGAATAGTAATTATACATGAGGGAAAGCTGATAAAAGAAGTTGAGAGTAAAGAATTAGATAAATGCTTAGAAAAGAAATTATTAGTAAGTGGCTCTAACAACAGAGCTATGAAGGAAATATTATCAAATAATGGTTATCAAGTAAATTTCAAATTAGACTTAGAAAAAAATATCCCTTTCTTAGAACTGATTGATACAAAATCTGTGGAATCACCAGAAGAAATTGCTACATTGCTGGTTAATGCAGGGTATCCACCTAAATTTCTGGCGGTTGAAAAAGAAGATTTAGAGGATTATTTCTTTAGAATACTTAGTAATTACAAAATAGAAGTATAGGAGGAGTGCGGAATGAATAAATTGAGCGCCTGTATTCTAATTGAATGGAGAAAGTTGATAAAATCAAAACTTTCCGTGATAACCATCTGTTCTATATGTTTTGTTCCTTTTATTGTCGGGTTGTTTACAGCTATGATGAAATATCCGGAGCATTTCGAAAATCTTGGTTTGATTTCAGCAAAAATAGAAATGATAAGGATAACGGATTGGTCATCATACTTTATATCCTTATCACAAGTAATTTCTGTTGGAGGTTTACTCATTTTTGGATTTATAACATCTTGGATTTTTGGTAGAGAATATTCTGATAAAACAATGATAGATTTATTAATACTTCCAATAAAAAGAGAAACTGTTGTATTATCCAAGTTTATAGTTATTGCTTTATGGAGTTATGTTATATCAATTTTTGCTCTTTTGTTAGGATTATTAGCTGGTAAATTGATTGGACTTGCTGGTTGGAACTCTATAATTGTTTTCAAAGGTATACTCACTTTTAGTTATTGTACTACCCTTACTATCCTACTCTCAACTCCAGTTGCATTTTTTGCTTGCTTAGGTCGTGGATATTTATCACCATTGGCATTTATTGTTTTTACAATTCTTTTTTCTCAGCTTGGTTCAGCTCTTAATCTGGGTGAATATATTCCGTGGTCTATTCCTGCACTTGCAAGTGGTATTACAGGAAAAGTGTCATTTAATTTAGGAAGCATAATTAGTTTATTTGGGGTAAGTATTTTAGGGCTGGTTTCTACAATAGCTTGGTGGAGATATACTGATTACAACTAAAAGGAAGTGATTAAAATATTTATGATATTGTACCCTATATATATAAGTAAACTCAAATAAAACTACGGAAAGATACTGAATTAAAAAAATCTTCCTCTTTATTGCCCTAAGTATAAATTAGAAACTTTGGTCAATATAAAAGAATTAAAAGTAACCATAATTAAAGAACTGAAACAGAGACGCAAAGCCGATAATGTAAGATATAAAATCTTATATTGTCGGCTCCTTTTTTATAGGAAAATTGCTATGAAAAAATATATTGTAAGCCCGTTTTTCACAGTGATTATTTACAAGTGTGGCACCTCATATATATATATATATATATATGACGCTTCCATGGTTTTTCACCTTTTCCAATAATATAAATTAACACTACAATACATAAACAGAAATCAATCTGTTTATATGCATTTTTTTATCCAAAAAGTTTTTGACTAACAATACAACAAATCCCTCTTTTACATTGGGACTAATAGCGAAAGGATGCAAAGAAGCAAAACTCACTTCCTTTCAATCCAGAGAAAGGAAGTGAGAACATGAAACCATCATCTTTTCAGGCAATGATAGAAAATCAGTTTAGCAACTATATCTGCAAACGTGCTATGGAAGAAATGAAACGCTTGGAGAAAGAACAGCAAGCAAAACATTTAGAACTTAGGAGAAATAAATTTACACCCTTTTACCACTTTTGACAATTAATTCATAACAGATTATACAAAGAAACGTGAAGTATCTTCCTAAAGAAAAACACCAGAAAGCCTATATAACAAAGCTTTACGAGTATTTAAAAATATTCAAAATGATAATGAAAAATTTGTAATATTTTTAACTATAAATATTTAGCAGATATTAAAATCTCTCTACTAATGTACCTTCTCTATATTCTTCTAAAAGAAGCTTCAATACTTCTATCTGTTTTTTAATTTTTACACCATTATCGGTATCAGAAACTCTTTTTCTATCAAGTCTATCTACAACACGTCTTGTTGATACTATGTCAGTTTCATTTTTTAAAGCTTGTTTTTTACTTTGGAAAATATCATGGCTCATTATTTGAAGTCCATAAGAATTATATGTCAATGTATATCCACCGTGCCCTGTTGTTTTATGATAAGCTCTTGACATCCCACCATCTATAACTATAGTTCGTCCACCTGCTTTTACTGGATTTTCTCCCTTAGAAGCTTTAACTGGTGTATGTCCATTAATAATATGCCCATCTGATGATAAGCCGAATTCTTTAAGAAGTTTTATGCAAAACTCTTCATTATCTCGTAGTTGATAGTATGCATTTTTTACTTCTTCGTGCGTAGTTTTATCTTCTATAAAGTATCTTTCAAACGTTGTCATGTCCCTTTTACCAAACAATGGAGAATATTCCCCTTGCCAAAGATAAAAGAATAATCCATTATCTTGTCGGACATTACTATAGAAAATACTACGTATTTTTTTATCAAAAAAGTCTAACATGGCTTTCCCTGAATATTTATTTCCTTCATAAACAAACTCTTGAAAATTGCCTCTATCATCTACTGGCATACAACCATGTATAAGTAAATTACCATTATAACAAGTATACATTGCACCTTTGTTAATAAATAGCTCTATATGTTTTTTTAATTTATCACTTGTAATAAATAATTCTCGAAGTTTTGTCATAACTTTTTCCTCTTCTTTTGTTAGCTTGTATGGATTTTTTGTGTCAATAGTAGGAAAATCGCAAGAAGTTAATGGATAGACTTTTCCTCTTATATTTATCGTCTTTTTCCCATAATCTATCTTATCAAGCAATGCTCTACTACTAAGATTAAATTCTGGATATTTATCAATAATTTGTTTTTCTATTTTAAACTGGATTATTGCCATCGCTTTGTGCATACGAGCTATCTGCATAATTTCATGTTCACTATATTTTAATTTATCATCTTTAGATAGTTTTGGTAAAAACTCTTTACATGAATCGTCCTTATAAATCGTTTCACTTAAATTTAATAATGAACGTAAAGAAATTCCATACCTATCTTCAACTATATCTAAATTATCGTATCTAGCACAAATACGAATTACATTAGCTAATGAAATCCTATCGCCAAGATAAGCTCCTATCCACAACATATCATGATTTCCCCATTGAATATCAACAGAGTGGTATTCAAGTAATCTATCCATGATTTTATCAGGATATGGTCCTCGATCATAAACATCTCCAACAATATGCAGATGATCGATAATAAGTTTATGAATACTCAATGATAATTCAATTATAAACTTATCTCCTGCCCCAAGTTCAATAATATTCTCCAGTATTTTTTCATAATAATCTTCTTTATCTCGATTTTGCATTTTATATAAAAGTTCTTCAATTATATAATCAAAATTTTTAGGTAATAACTTACGTACTTTTGAACGAGTATATTTTCGTGCTGCAATTTGTGTAACTTCTAATAATCTTAATAGCAGAATTTTTTGATATTCTTTGTATTCCTGATTACCTAGTTCTTTTTTTAGAAGATTTAATTTTTCCTCTGGATAGTAAATAATTGTTGCTAGTAAATTCAGCTCTTTTTTAGGTAATCTATTACCAAATACTTCTTTTAGCTTTTCTTTTATCACTCCAGAGCCATTTCGTAATATATGATCAAAAGCCTCATATTCTCCATGTATATCACTTAAAAAATGTTCTGTCCCCTTAGGTAAAGAAAGTATTGCCTCAAGATTTATAATCTCTTTAGTTGTTTCATCAATATTTCTAAAATTTTGTGATAATAATTCTAAATGTTCCCTAGATATCATCATAATGTCTCCTTGAAATCGTTTTATATTTATTAAAATTATAACATATTTATATTCCAATTTCAAAGTAATATTATACATTAATACTTGTAAAACATTGTATTAATTCGCAAAATAAAAACCGAGGTTATTATGACCTCGATTTCTTCTTATTTTAATTTACCTACAAAATCTTCCATTTCACGCATTTCATCTAATGTATCAGCTACAAGAACATACATTACATTCCCCTGAAGTTCTGAAAATGCCTCTGGCATTCTTAAAACTGCTTTTAATTTTTCTTGATATTTATGTCTAATTTCTTCTTCTGTATATGCATAGTCTTTGTAATCACGACGAGTCGAAGCTAATCCATATTTTGAATCTAAATTCAATTCTACATCCTTACCTACTACAACCTCTGCATAAAGTTTAAAGAAATCTGCCGAGTGCGAATAATTATAAACATCCAGTGCAAATGCACCTGCTGGACGGTTATTGTACTCAATTGCAATATAATCATCCTCTGTTTTGAAAAATTCAATATGGAAAAAACGTTCCTTCATTCCAAATGCTTTTACCGTTGCTTTCCCATATTCAACAAGTTTTGGATCTAAATCTTTATCTATGTAATAAACCCAATCAAGTGTATTATTATTTAATAATTCCAATGGTGTATGATAATATACTATACTAGTTGAAAATACAATATTTCCTTTTGAATCAATTAATCCATCAAATGTTACAATGTCGGAATTATCAACAAACGGTTCTAAGAAATATGCTGTCTTTCTATCCCAATCTTTTTTGAAATTTTCAACATCATTTTTATCCTTTAGTTTAAAAGTTTTAGCTGCTCCTACCCCATTATCTGGTTTAGCTATTAATGGTAACTTTAATTTTTTTACACCTTTTTCTATGTCAGCTTCTTTTTTAACTAAAAATCCTGGAACTACTGGAACACCAGCTTTTTCAAAGTATTTTTTCATCTCTGATTTGTGTTTTGTTTTTTTCAAATCACGTTCCTTAAGTCCGAAAACATTAAATTGCGTACGAAGTGCTGCATCTAACTCCATCCAATGCTCATTTTGAGATTCAATACGTTCTATACGCCCATGTTTATGGAATAAAAACGCTACTGCACGTTTTACTTCCTCTACATCATCAAGACTATTCACGCGAAAATACTCAGTCAAAGCTTCTTTTAGTCGATCATCTAATTGATCATAAGGTTCTTCTCCAATACCAAGTACATTAATTCCTTGATTTTTTAATTCTATCGAAAATTTTTGGAAGTTGTGCGGATAATACGGTGATATAACTATGTAATTCATAAAATTTTCCCTCTTTTCTTTTTTGTTCTTAGACTATAAATTTAATTTTTCTAGAAAGTATGGCATTTGAATTCGCCACCAAAGCCAATCATGGGCAACATCCTCGCCCCAAACATCAAACCATGCTGGAATATTTTTTTCTTCAAACGCTTTTTTCAAATTAAAGAATGATGGCAAGCCATCATGTTCCCACGGACCAAGACCAGTACAAACAATTATATCCGCCTTCCTATAATGATCAATAAACCAACCATCATTTTGTAGCCAAATATTGTCGCTTGGAGAATTGCGATAAATCAGTTCATCATTCCCATACTCTCCAACAAAGAATCTTGCATCATAAACACCACTTAGTGCAATAACTTTGTCAAAAACATCAGGGTGTTGTAGGAAAATATTAAATGAATGATATCCACCCATGCTACATCCAGTTGCCATCATTGGACCAAACCAACCTGTCTTATGTTTAATAAAGGGTATTGCTTCTTCTATGATATATCTTTCATATTGTGTATGAGCCAAAGCGCGATCATGCCCGTTTTTCCAATCACATAACCACGACTCACTATCTATACTTGATAGTGTAAAAAATTGAACTTTACCTTCATTTATAAATCTTTCACAAGCATGAATCATTCCAAAATCATAATATTCATTATGTGTTCCACCTGATGATGGAAAAACAACTATTGGTAATCCTGAATGACCATAGCGATTTAGCTTCATCTCACGACCTAAGTTACCACTGTAATGACTTAAATTTTCTATATTCAATAATCTTTCCTCCTATAACTCTTACTTACCACTCTTCACTAATAAATCTCAAGCAGTCAGGCAAATATTGTGCCCAATATTCTTCATTATGTTCTGCGTCGGCAACAACATTTAGTTTAACTTCTTTTGTTGTTAAGCCCGCTTCTATCAATTGACGATAATAATCTAGACTTGTACTTATGTATGACTGTTTTATGTTCCCATAAGTAAGTTGTCTATCAGTATCATCCCCTTCATTAGTACCTACCTGTATATAAACTCGTTGATTTTCTAATTTATGTTTAGCGATATATCGATCAAATTCTACTTGATTCAGCCAATTTGCTGATGAAAATATTCCTAATGCCCCAACTTTGTCTTTGTGCTCTAATCCAATATATTGAGAAATATTAGCACCTAAAGAACTTCCTATCATTGCTGTATACTCACGCTCTGGTTTTGTACGATATGTACTATCAACAAATGGTTTTACTACGTTAATAAAAAAATCTGTATACTCACTTCCAAGTCCACCTAGAGTAAGACCAAACGACAGCAACGGAGTATTAGAAAACCTCCATGGAGCATATTCGTTCATACGTCCATCATTATCATTATCAATTCCAACAACAATCATTCGTGGCATATCAGGATTCCTTTTTATTGCTGGAATAACTTTCCAAGAATGTCCACTATACGATTCTCCACTGTAAAAAACATTTTGACCATCATTCATATATACTACTGGATAACTACGATGTTCATCTTCTTTATATCCTTTTGGCAAAAGTACCCTTATTCTTCTATTTTTCCCTGTATAGGGAACTTTTAATTCATGTTCTCTCATTTCTAAATAAAAGTACGCTTCTTTTTTCATTTACAATTTCCTTTTTCACTTATATTTTAATAGTAACTATTTTACAATAATCGCATACTAAAAGCAATTAATTAAATATTATTTTATTATACTTTTCTAAAAATTTTAAAAAAATATTTGCTTTATATATTTCTTATTATTAAAAGAGACTAACTTCGAAATCTACAATAAAGTCCGCCTCTTTATATTTTAAAATTCACTATAAACATATTCCTGAATATTAGAGAAGTCTGTTATAAATGAGTAAATAACAATTACCATTATAACTACATAGAAAAATATCACCCATAATATAAGTTTTTGTTTATCACTAATTTTCTTTTGCAAATTTATAAAGATCTCTTTCAAAATCAATCCATCCTCTCCATCCTAAATGCATCACATCATACATAAAGTACGATTCATATTCTTTATTAGAATAATCCATTACTTCTACATTATACTTTTTAGCGATATCTTTTAACTTAGTATAAACAACAGATCTTGTCTCTTGGGTTATTCCACTATAATCACTCCACTTCCCATGAGGTGGAAAAATCGCAATTTTTAAATTTACTCCTAAATCTTTTGCTATTGATAAAAATATACCTAAGTCTTTATACTCTGGTGAATCATCATAGCGTGTATTTTTTGAAATGTTCTTTAAGCTATCATATTTATTTTTAATATATTTATCATAATATACATTATCAATTCCATACTCATTATTATTTGTTTTAGTTTTCGCCTCTTCTGTAAATTGCTCTTTTATATTTTCCCAATTATAATTAGGCGTTTTTTTACCCTCTAAAGGATAACTTTCCTTTGATTTTTTTTTATAAAAACTATGTTTATTTTTAAAAGAATAAATATAATTATCAAATTTTAAAAATTCACCAGTCACAAAGCTTCCTTTACCGTTTATAAAGTACTTTTTGTAATTTTTAAATTTTTTATACATTTCTTTATTAGTTATTGATAATTCAATAATTCTATTAATAAATTTCTCTTTTGTTTCTCGACTAATTTTTTCATTTATCATCGTTCTGTAAACATGTTCTTCCGATATTCTTGATAAAAACGCATCTTTTAAAATTCCATTTTTGTTATCAAACCATTGAATAGATTCTATTATCACAACTTTATTATTCTTTACATCACTACCAATTGAACCTAACGTAGCAGCGTGAATTATATTTTGAAAATGGCCTTCTCCTATTTGCATAATGTTAAAATCATCGTAATTAAACATTTTCTTAGGATGATAGCCTTCATTAATCGTCGCTGTTAATTCTGACGAGCCTAATAGTATTAACGTATTCTGTTGTATATTCTGCGTTAGCATATCATAACTTTTATATTTCTCATATGATATATTATAGCGAATACTGTTATCTTTTACTTTATAATAATCATCTATTTTTTTTATATATGTTTCATTTAATATCAAAAGCGTTATCAACACCAAAACTATTGATATTATAAATGCTTTTAGTTTTACCATGTTACCCTAACCTATTTTCTATATATGAAATAACTTTGTTTGGGGTATCTATTTCTTCGTATGTTACTTCTGTTGGTGCAATACTTAGTCCAAAGTTTTCCTCTATTCTTACTAACATTTCTACAAAGGCTAATGAGTCCATCAATCCTTCTTCTTTTAGATTTATGTCTAAATCTTCTCTTACTACTTCATCTTCACAAATTTCTTCTAACATTTCTAGTATTTGCTCTCTTATCATCGTTCGCTCTCCTTAGTTTTTTATTATCTTTTTAATATTGTTGTTATTATTTTATATGGTTCCCCTGAAAATATATATAATCCTATCATTATTAAGTTTATTGTAACAAACCAGCTTACTATTTTATACCATGTCTTATTTTTATTAGTTTTATAAAACTTACTCTTTTTTTGATAGTATTCAAATCCTGCCATCAATACACCATGATAAAATCCATATATTATATAGCTTATCGTCAATCCATGCCAGAATCCCATAAGTAACATATTTACCATATAAGCATACATCGCTGTTGTTAATCGTTTTTTGAACCTTTTTTTCTTTGTTGCTTCCATAAAAATTCTTGAGAAAACAAAGTCTCTTAACCATGTTGATAAGCTTATATGCCATCTATTCCAAAAGTCTTTTATATCTACACTTAGAAAAGGTTTGTTGAAGTTCATAGGGGTACTTATTCCTAGTATATTACTACTTCCTACTGCCATTAAACTATACCCTGCAAAGTCAAAAAATAAGTAGAATGTGTATAAGTACATATATTTTAGTGAGTATGTTATTGTTCCGGTATTTGTTAATAGGCTCAGGTGATGATATACATAGGTTGATAGTACTAGTTTATATAGCAATCCTAATACTAATCGATAGACACCTACTCCTGCTAATTCTAGATATTGAGCCTGAGTTTGCTTTTCCCTTATATCAGCAATAAAGCGTCTACTTCTATCTATTGGACCTGAGCTAACTGTAGGGAAGAATAGTAGAAATTGTAGATAATCTTTTGGACTTATTTTTTCTTTTATTAGTCCATCTGATATTTCTAGCATTATTTGGATTGTTTTAAAAGACATATATGATATTCCTATAAAAGCCAATAGGTGCCAATGAGTTATGGCAAATATTTTATTTATAATTAGTGGTACAATCGATAGAATTACTAGTAATTTTGTTTTTTTATTAGTACTCTTTTGGGCTATTAGAACTAGTAGGTATTGGAATATTATAAAGCCTATAAGATAACTTAGCATTTTTATATTTCCACTATATATTACCGCTGCAAATGCTAGAGATAGTCCTAATATATAGTATTCTATACTTTTACCAAAATATTTTAAAATAAATCCTATAAGTAAGGCAAGAAATAGGAAAAAGAAGAATTGATTTCCTTCATAGTAGTTCATATTAGACTTGCTCCTTTAGCTTCTTCTTGTCTATTTTTCCATTGTTATTTAGTGGCATTTCTTCTAAAAAGATTATTTTTTTAGGAATCATGTATTCTGGAACTAGTTGTTTTAGTTTATTTTTTATATCTTTCACTTCAGCAAAACGTTGCTCTACTTTTTTATTATAAACTACAAAGGTTACCAACGATTTTACTTTCCCATCTTCATAGCTTGGCACTGTCGCTACTACTCTTATATTTGTATTTTTTAATAAGTTATTATCTATATCTTCTAGTTCTATTCTATGCCCGTGAAGTTTCACCTGAAAGTCTATACGCCCTTCGCAAAATAACATATCATCTTTGATATATCCTAAGTCTCCTGTTAAGTAGCTTCGCTCTTCATTTTCGACTACCTTTCCTAAACCAAATTTTTCTTGTGTTATTTCTTCGTTTTTGTAGTAACCTTTGGCTACTGTATTTCCGATTATTATTATTTCCCCACGACCTGTTTCATCCATATCTACTAAATCAATCTTACTTCCCCATTTTACCTTTCCTACTGGTAGATTCTCAGCGTATTTTTTATTTACTTCTTCTGTAATTTCTACCCATGTGACCATTACTGTTGATTCTGTTGGTCCATAGGTGTTTATTACTTGTGTGTTTGGAAAGTTTTTATGAATTTTTTCTACTGTGCTTGAGAATAGTTTTTCTCCGCAAAAGACAAATTGTTTTACTTGTGGTAATAGGTTCTTATTGAAGTTTTTGTCTATAAAGCACATTTCTATAAATGATGGTGTTGATATCCATATGGTTGCTTCTGATTTTTGTAGTTCTTCAAACATTAGTGCAAAGTTTTCTTGATGTTGTTTATCTATTTGAACTAATGTAGCTCCCATATATATACTTGGCCATAATGACATTACTGATAAATCAAATGAAAATGGTGGATGCCCTAGAAATACTTGATCTTCTTTGTTTGTATAATATTCTGTATACCAATGCAGGAAATTATTTATATTATTGTAGGTAATACATACCCCTTTTGGCTTACCTGTACTCCCTGAAGTAAATATTATATAAAATGTATCTTCTCCTTGAACTTGGCATTCCTTATCTATTTGCTTATCTGTTGTTTGGATTATATCATAGGCTGTTTTTACATCTATTGTTTCACAACCTAGTTCTATCTCTTCTGTGATTAGCACCACTTTTGATTTTGTTGTTTCAATTATCTCTTCTACTCTTTCTTTTGGTGTGTTTATATCTACTGGACAAAATGCTCGTCCGCTTTTTACACACGCTAAAAAGTAGACTGGCATTAGCGGGTGCTTATGCCCATAAACAACTATAGGATTCTTGTCTCCTTTTAGTTTCTCCTCTAAATAATATGCTAGCTTTTCTGCATATTCTATTAGATTTTTATATGTTAGTTTACCATCTAAATATTTGTTGTTTATATAAGCTACCTTAGTACTTTCTTTATATTGATTTATTTTTTCAAAAAAAGTTTCTCTCACTTTACCACTTCCACTCTATTTTTGTTTCCATATTACTATTATAATACAAATTTTAGCAAAAGTGATTAAAACATAATTAAAAAAATAAAATTATAAAAAAAATTACCTATATATATTTTTCTATAATTACATATAGGTAATTTCTAACAGCTATTTACCTAATATTTTTGCCTTCAACTCTTTTACTTTTAAAGTTATTTTTTTCTTATATTCTAACCTTGTGTCAGCATTAGCAGAATAATTAAATAATGTATCTTTTTCGGCCTCGTATTGGCCATTTACTTCGTAGTTTGTTAAGGAATAATTAAACGAATATATCTCTTCTAATATCATTAAAATATTATGAAGATTTTTTTCTACCAATATATCTAGTTCCTTACTCGTATATGCTTTATAATCATCTGATCCATGAATTCCACCTTTTTTAGTTGTTCGTATATACATAACATCGGCATTGTTATCTACAAAGTCACTTCCAAGTATTAAATCTTTATTCCCCAAACCACGTAAACGATACGCATTAATATCTTTTCCAATACGCGCTATCTCTCTATAAAAAATACCAAGGATATCTTCTGTTTTTTTATTAAAAAGTATTTCGCAAGCTAAAGAGTAAGTTAGTATTTGTGATATAAACCCTAATTCAAGAGATTCTAATGAAAAATCAGTTTGGCTACTCTTATAATCTATTACAACTATATTTTTCCCAAGTGTATCTACTCTATCAATAAACCCTACAAATTTAATATTAGGTATGTTGTAAGTAAAACCTAATTGTTTTTCTATTACCTTACCGCTTTCTAATTCTTTACAAGTGATTTTCTCCTTATTTATTGTAAGTTCAAATGGTTTTTCTAAAAATGTTGGACTATATTTTGTTAATGAGCAATACTTTATTTCCACAGCAATCGCTAATTCTATTCGGCGTAACATCGTTTGAAGTATGTAATTGTGTGTACTTAATAATTCTATTAACCTCAATGTTTCAACTATATCTTTGTTGCTATTATCAAAAATAACTTTGTGGATTAACTTTCTTACTTCAAACCTATTAACAATATCATTATCATATTCCTCAGAAACCGATAATTTTTCTCCGCTAGCTTTGATAAATCTAATTGTACGCTCGTCTGCCATAACGGCATGGAAAAATCTTCCTATAACAAGATTATCAATATCAATAGTTTGTTCTTCTTTTATATCTAGTACCCTTTTTATAAAGAATAAATATGGATTTTTTTCATAATCTGATATTTTTGAAATACTAAATTTAGAAAAATAACTTTCTCTTTCTTGAAGAAATTTTTTAATACTTTTATTTGACAATTCAAATCTATAATCGCGTATAATTTTATCCAAATAATTTTTCACCAGAGTATTTTTATCAAAATATACTCTATCGCTTAATTCACCACGAACTTCATAGATTTGATTATCATTTTTTTCATTATCAAACTTATATCCTTCTAAAAATACAATTAATAACTCTGCTAATTTTTCCGCTTCTTCAGTACCACTGTCTTTTACTTCCATAAAACGACGATAAGCTTTTGAAAATATATAATTATATTCTTTTTTCGTTAATAATTTATCTATATTTGCCTTGTAATAATCATAGAAAGATAAATTGAACTCCAACATTTTTGAAACACCTATTTCTTCTAAATTTGGAAACAAATTTTTTACTACACTTAAATATGGAGAAGAAAAGTTTTCTTTAAAACTTTTATCTAATAAACTATAACTAATATATGTTTTTTCTCTTGCCCTAGTTAAAGCTATATAAGCAACAAACTCTTCATCTATAAGAGCCGCTTCAGTTGTAGGTGACATGAATAAGTTCTTCTCAAAGAAATCTTCTTTATCTATATCATCTAATAGTCCATGTTTTTTTGATACTGGGAGTACATCTTTGTTAAATCCTATAACAAACACTACCTTTTTATTCTCAACTTTTGCCAAGTCCATAGATGACATTATTATTGCTTCATTAATTTCTGGAATTAATCTGTAGTTTATAGTTTTTAGTCCCATAATAACTAACTCTACAAATTTTTCATATTCAATTTTTTCATCACCAAATTTGTCCGTGATATCGTTTAGTAACTCTAGAGTTTTTTTATAGACTTGACGGTCAATACTGTCTATCTTCAATTCCTCTATATTCTCATATTCACCATCTTCTTTATCTAGATACATTTGAATATTACAATAATTAAATAATTCTTCTATTTTTTTAATATAACGCTTAGTTTGAGTATTTTTGAACTTAGAGACCGTTTCTATTTTTTCTAGTAATTCCAATAAAATACCTTTACAAAGTTCAAAAATAAAACTATCAATATCAGCACTCTTGGAAATAAGCTCTGCCTTTTCCAAACTCTTTTTGCTATATATTAAATTTGTATTTAATATATTTTCTAATTTATCAATAGAAACCACCTTAACTCCAGCAGACAATGCTTTTAAAGTAATTTTGTCATTTGCAATATTTACTAATTTTGGTGATAGTGATATTTTTTCTTCTAATTGCTCATTAGATGTTTGAGAAAAAGTTTCCTTAATTTCTTTAGTTGTTAGATTTACATTATTTCCTGTTAGAAGATAACTTACTACTTTCCTACGATAAATATTTTCAAAATCTGTCAATCTAGTTTTTAAAATATTTAAAAGTCCCGCTTTAAAGTCTAAGTTTTCAAAATTCAATACTAAATCTAAAAATTTTATTAATCTATGATTACTTACATTTAAGTTTTTATCAAGGTACACATCTAAATTATAATCTCTAAAAATAGTCATGTAATTTTCATATGTATTATCTCGATAGAGAATTGCTATATCTGTATTTTCTATGCTTTTTTCTAATCTCAGTTTCAAAATTTGACGTGCAACTTCTTTTACTTCTAACTCTTTATTTTTTGCACAAATAAGCTTAATACTATCATCTAGCTCAAACTTATCTTTAAAATTTTTATAATGTTTAGTTGCTAATACTCTATTAGCTTTACCTTCAAAACGAGTTTTATGCTTTTGGTATAGTTCATATGTTGTTACTAATGCTTCTTGTACTTGCATTTTTATTGGAACTACTTGCTCTTTATTTTCAGTAAATGCTATAATATCTAATTCCACATCTTTATTACGGCGTAATATTTCATTTATACTGGCCATCATTTCATGAGATTTTCTGAAAATATCAAGTTTATACTTATCATCTTTATAGACATCAACTAAATAAAATGGTTTATATTTTATTTTATCTAGTTCGTAACCAGCAACTAACTGAGCTAAATCTACATTAAAATACCTATTAGCATCAGCAATAACACTAAGAACTACTTTTTTGGATTTTAAAATCAATTTTTCTATGTAACTATATTCTTGAGCTGTGAAATTATAATATGCATCTATATAAAATATATAATCACTAAGGTCTACATATTGAGAATAAAGTAAAAGTTCATTTATATAATCTTGCTTATCATATGTTGTTGTAACTTTTAACAATGCTGTGTACTCTATATAAAATTCTAATATCGCTTCTAATTTTTCATGTCGCGTCTTCTCTAAATTAGAATTTTTTTCTAAATACTCTTCTAGACTATTGACACTGATCTGATAATTCTTTAATTCTGTAATAATCTCCTCAACTACTTCTATAAAATTACTATCATTTAAAATACGTTTTACTAGAAAATTATCACTATTTTTCAAATTTTGGGCAGCTTTGTAAAAGTAAAATGGTTTTATGTCTTCCCCCAACCTTTTCAAGTCATCTAAACCTAAAAGTTGACCTAGCTTTTTCGTCAAACTTGAAAAATTCATAACATCTATATTGAAGGTTCCTCTAAACTTTTCACAAAGTATTGTTTCAAAATTAAAGCTATTTTGTTCTGGGGTAAGAATTATTATCTTATTTTCATGTCTATTTTTTTCAATATCTTCTAGCATAAAGTGCGTTTTACCAAAACCACTTGGAGCTATTAATAATTCTAAATTCATAACTACCTCCTTCAAAAATTATCTTTATGTTAGCCTGACTCAAGCTACTATACATTCTATACTCCAGAAATCTTTACTTTAGCATAGTTATTTTTTGAGTAGACTTCTAATTTCGGTCTTATTCTTTCTTTTAATTCACTAACATGTGAAATTATACCTATATTTCTACCATAAGATTGTAACTCTATCAATGTTGTTATCGCAGTATCTAAGGTTTCTGCGTCAAGAGAACCAAATCCTTCATCAATAAATATGGTCTCAAGAGAAATCCCACCACTTTCATTTTGAATAACCTCTGCTAATCCAAGTGCTAATGATAGTGATGCAAGGAATATTTCACCACCCGAAAGTGAGCTTACCATACGTGAACTATTTAAATAAACATCATAGATTTCTATGTCTAAGCCCTGAAGTCCGCCACCTTTAGCTTTTTCTATTTTTCTTTCGAATCTATATCGTTCATCTGTCATCTGTAATAATCTCTTAGTTCCTGCTTCTAATATAAGATCTAAGTAATAACCTTGAACATATGTTTCCAGGGATTTTTTACTTTCTGTTTTCCCACTAATTACATTACTTAAGGCGAAAACTTCACGTGCCATACTTATGTTTTTTTCTAAAATTGTAAATTCTTTTGATAGATTTTCAAAAAGATTAGTATTACTCTTAAACTTGGTCTTTGAAATAGTAACTTCTTCAGCACAATCCATCATTTCTTGTTCTTTTTTCAATAATTTTTGAGCATATTCAACTAAATTTGGTCGTTCTTTATTCTGTAATTCTTCTTCTAAACGTTGAATATTATCTAAAATTATTTTTAGTCTATCTTCATAAACTTGAATTTCGTTTTTATAACTCTCAATATCATCTAATTTTACCAAATCATCTTTAGCTATTTTCAAACTATTATAGTATAATTTTAATTTAGAGTCTTCAAATTTTTCAATTATATTTTCTATAGTTTTTTCAACTTCTAATATATTTTTATTACTATTTTTTAACTCTACTATTAATTCTTTTTCTTTTAACATCAAGTTAGTTTTTACCTTTTGATAAAATTCTTGCTTTTCATCATAACTCAATATTATTTGTTTTTGTTTCTCATAATATTGTTTAAACTCATCTAAAGAAATATCAATATTTTCCGTATATTGTTGTTTTTTAGCTTGAGCGATTACAAGTTTTTCTTTATACTCTGATTCAAATGATATTAGTGAGTTCAATTTTTCTAACTTTTCAGCAAGTTCATTTCTGCAATTTGAGACCTTTTCTATTTTTTCAAAAGTAATTTTTCTTTCATTATCTTCATTCTTTTTCTCCACTACAAATTGTTCAAGTTCCTCTTTTGCGGAAAAATTAATTTCTATTTTTTTACTTGCTAACTCCTCTTGTAAGATACTTAAATCTTCTTTTTCTTTTACGACAAGTGTTTCTAAACGAATTATGTTCTTAATAATATCATCTAATTCATTTTTAGCATCTTCATTTTCTGTTTTTATTACTTGTTTTACAGCTGGAAGTTTTTTAATCTTTTGTTGACAAAGCGGACAACAATCACCTTCATGTAGATGAACTAAAAAAGTATTTAATATTTCTTGCTGTTTATTTTTTTCTAATTCTAGAATTTTTTGTTCTAGTTCTTTTTGTCTACTATTGGCTAGGCTTAGTTCAGTTTGCTTTTCTTTCAAATCTGCAGCTTTACTTTTTATAGTATTCTCTAAATTTTGAAAATCTTCTAATTTTTCTGCTTCTGTCTCTTTTTTCAAAATATCAAGTTTTAATTTGCCTATGCTATTTTCTAAAATATTAAGCTCTTCTTTATATTCTTCTAAATTTACATTATAATCAGTTACTTCTTTTTCTAATTGTTCTATTGCACCTTTTGTATCTTCTATATTTTTTAACTTTTCACTATAAAATGCGATATCTTTTTCTGCTTGATAGAAAAATTCTATATTTTTATAAAAATAGTTGTAACGAGCTATCTCTTCTCGAATATCGTTGATACTATCATTTTGAGTCAATATTTCTTCGCCTAATTTTTTATTTTCTTGAATTTTTTCACCTAATATATTTTGTTCTTTAGATAAGGTTTCTTTATTTTTAATCAATTGCTCTTTCTTATCTAAGTAGTTGTCATAGTCTAGTAATTTATCTTTATTTTTTCCCAGTTCCTCTAACTGTTTAACAACATTCTTTAAATGAATTATCCTTTGTGCATCCTCTAATAATTTTTTATGTGAATCGTTATTTTCTTCTAAATTATTAAACTTATCATTTAACTTATCTAACTCACTATATTCAATTTTCAATTTTGTTAGCTCATCTTCTAAATATTTTTGATGTTTTTCTAATTCATTAACTTCATTCTTTTGAAAAACTAGCTGTTTTTCTACTTCCTCAAAATCACTTTCTTTTAAAAATTCGATTTTTGGAAAATCTTTTTCAAAATTAAACTGCTCAAATTTTGTAACTAACTCACGTTCTTTTAACTTATAGTTGCTATCTAAAGTTTTAGCATAATTTTGCAACTTATCCACAAATTTTTGATAAAAATGTGTATTAAATAATGAACGTAAAACTTCTTTTTTTTCGTTAGAATTTGATAATAAAAACTCTTTAAACTTACCTTGTGGTAAAATTATAATTTGACAAAATTGTTTATCGTCTAATCCAATAATTTGCTCTACTTTTTCTTTTACATCATTTTCCTTTGTTGCAAGAATAGTTTCTATTCCAGCGTTTATCTCCATTAAACATACTTTTCCTGATGTAATATTTTTGTTTCCTGTCTTTAAATATGCTAACGTTCTTTCTATTCGATAATGTTTTCCTTGTAATTCAAAATCAAAAATCACAATTGTTCTGTCTTTATCATCTGCTGTTTTGGTTCTAAGAGATGCTATATCTTTACCACTAGTTGTTTTATTATATAATGCATAGACAAAAGCATCGAATAAAGTAGATTTACCAGAGCCTGTCTTGCCTGTTATTAAAAACATAGGCTCGTTTATTATTTCATTCCATTGTATGACCTCGTGCTTATACGGTCCAAACTCTCTAAGTTCAAGCCTAATTGGTTTCATCTTGCTCTACCTCTCCTATTATTTGTTCTAATACCTCTCTTTGTGTACTTGTTAAAGTATCTAATACCTGTTCTTCGTAAAAACTTTCTATAAGTTCTAATGGATTTTTTTTAAGCATTTCCTTATTTACAGAATTCTTCGAACTATCTAATCTTTTCGCCTTTGATTTAAGCAACAATGTATTTGGATAAAATTCTTTTATACGTGGCATAGGGTCTGTAACACCCTCTAACTTACCTAATTCCATGCTGAAATAGTCATTCTCTGTATCAAATTTTTCTCGATATTCTTTAGAAAAAATTTCATCATAATCTGCAACAATATTATGCATTTTTCTTTTTTGCTTAATTGGAATAAATCTATCATCAAAGTTTTCTTTTGTTAATTCTATTAGACGCACACCTTTTTGTTGGTTGCTTTCTGAAAATGAGTAAGCAAGCGGACTACCACTATATTTAATACGTTCTTCATTTAAAGCATTCGGGTTATGTAAATGTCCTAGCGCTACATAATCAAACTTTTCAAAAACATTCACCCCAACATTTTCTACAGTCCCTATAGAAATTTCTCGTTCTGAATCTGTCGGCTCAGCTCCAGCCACAAAAGTATGTGCTACCAAAATATTAATTCGGCTTTCATCTATATTCTTATAAATTTCGTGAACAACCCTTTTTGTTGCAGCATGGTGTGTAGTCAGTTTGTCATCTTCAAAATAAACTTTTGCTTCATAAGGTTCGAAATATGGTAATAGATAGATATCCGCATCTTTGTATTGAATTTTATGGAAAGCTTCTTCTAGCTGTGTTGCTAGATAAAAGTTATGTTTACTAAACCACGCTTGACCAACAGCCAAACGTTCACGGCTATCATGATTTCCACTAATTGCAAATATAGGTAAATCACATTCAATATTAATTTTTATCAACAATTCCTGCAGTAATGTTGTCGCTTCTCTACTAGGAACACTTCTATCATATAAATCACCAGCTATTATTATAAAATCCAAATCATGTTCTTTTATTTCTTCGATTAGATTATTAAGGACAAACTCCTGATCATCTAATAAATCTATTTGCTGTAATTTTCTACCTATATGCCAATCAGCCGTATGTATAAATTTCACCCTACTACCTCCAAAGTTTCTATCTATTATATTATATCAAAAATAGTAATATAAAAAAATAAGCCGAGGATATTTTCTCGACTTGTTTTTTGTTATTTTCCAAATAATCTTTGAATATCATTCCATGTTACAGCAAGCATAAGTGCTACCATTAATAATCCAAATGCAATAGTTAAATAATATTGAGCTTTTTTATTAATTGGACGTTTGAAAATTGCTTCATATATTACGAAGATAATTCTACCACCATCTAGCACTGGAATAGGAATTAGGTTCATAAGTCCTAGGTTTACACTTAAAATACCTGTCCAACGAAGCACTGTTACTAAACCACTTTTAGCTGCGTTACTAGACATTTCATAAATTGCAACTGGACCACCAAGTTGATCTAAACTAAAACCACCAGTAAATAATGATGTAAATAGATTTATTATCGCAGTAAAAATCATAGTTCCATAAAACAATGTTTGTTGCAATCCATACTTAATTGAGCCTAGGAAATCTTTCTTAGTTTCTTCAAATTTTCCTATACCTAGCTTATATGTTTTTGTTTCTTTACCTTTTGATTTTACTATTTCTTCTTTTGGAGTCACTTTAAATTCTTTAATTGATCCATCGCGTTCAACCTTTAGGGTTAATTCTGCACCATTAGATTCGGTAACCTTTTGGACTAACCCTGCCCATGTATTTACTGAAGTGCCATTTACTTCCGTAATCTTATCACCTTTTTGTAGACCTGCTACTTGAGCTGGTGAATCTGCTGCTACAAGACCAAGTTTAGCTTCATTATTTTGGACAGGGACACCTGTATAAAGAGCTAGTCCAACAAATATAACTGCTGCTAGGACGAAGTTCATTAAAGGACCTGCAAATAATGTCCAGAACTTTTTCCCCCATGAATGTGATGAAAACATTCTTTCTACCGGGGCTACTTGTTCTTCCATTCCACCAAAGACAACACAAGCATCTTTTCTTACTTCATAACGTTCTAATTCATCTCCAATAAAGCCTTCGATAAACATATCATACGTTAAGTCAAATTCATTTAGTTCTACTGGTAAAAGATCCATATTGTTAGTTTTATCTAAAACTATTTTTTCTACCTTATCATTTTCATCTAACTTAAGGTTAACTTTCATCCCTTTTTTTAAATCATATACCGATACATCATTATTAAAATCAAAGACATTATCAGGCATTTTTACATATCCACCAACAGGTAATAAACGAATCGTAAAGTTTGTTTCACCTATTTTTTTATGGAAAATCTTTGGCCCCATACCAATAGCAAATTCTTGAGCAAGAATTCCTGATTTTTTCGCAACTATAAAATGACCAAATTCATGAATAGTTACTACTACAAAAAATATTAATATAAATGCTATTATTCCTTGCATCTAATACTCCTCTCTAATTACAATAGGTTTAATAATAAAATTAAACATGGTGCTGATAATATTACAGAATCAAATCTGTCAAAAATCCCTCCGTGTCCTGGAAGTAGATTACTACTATCTTTTACTCCATATTCACGTTTATATGCAGATTCAATCAAATCTCCAAATTGACCAATGACACTTACTACTAACGTGATTCCAATAGCTACTGCTAAATTAGTAAAAATACTCGTTGTAAAGTAAAAAACTAAGGCTATTACTATTGATGATAAACTACCTATTACTGATCCTTCTATTGATTTGTTCGGACTAATTTTTGGAGATAATTTATTTTTTCCAAATCTTGTACCACCAATATATGCAAAACTATCAGTAAACCAGATAGTAAGTAGTAAATATCCTATATGTGCTAAACTTAAATCTCTCAGCATATATAATGAATAAAATCCAACAAATATATATACTGTTACGAAAATAATAGAACCTATCTCTACAAGTTTTATTCTATGTCCAGTAACTACAACTACTCCTAACATACCGATTACTAATAAATATACTATACCATACTGTGATAGACCTAAAATTTCTTCACGCAAGTATAATAATGCTCCTGCTAACGATGATAGACCTAAGACAACTATGTTAGTTTCCTTAAAAGTCATTCTGACTATCTCATACATCGCCATTACACCAAGTGCAAATGTTGTGTATTTAAAATAATTTCCACCTATATAAAGCAAAGGTAAAAATACTATTAGTGCAGCTATCGCTGTTATTACTCTAGTTTTCATTTAAACCTCCAAACCTTCTATCTCTACTCTGATATTCTAAAAGAGCCTTATAAAACTCCTCCTCTACAAAATCCGGCCATGCCACTTTTGTAAATATAAATTCACTATAAGCAATTTGCCAAAGTAAAAAGTTAGAAATTCTTTGCTCTCCTGATGTTCTTATTAAAAGATCTGGATCTGGAGTATATTTTGTAAACAAATTATCACTAATCAATTGTTCATCTATTTCTTCTACTTTATACTCATTATTAGCGGCTCCCTGCGCGATTCTTTTAACTGCAGTTACTATCTCATCTTTTGAGCCATAATTAAGTGCAAAAATCAATTTAAGACCTGTATTATTTTTAGTTTGTTCGATAGCATCCTCTACAGCTTTTCTTGTATTCTCTGGTAGTTTCTCCACTACACCTATAACTTCTACTTTAACATTATTTTCCATAAGTTCTGGCATAAAACTCGTAAACATTTTCTCAGGTAAATCCATCAAATAGCTTACTTCTTCCTTAGGTCGTGCCCAATTCTCTGTAGAAAAAGCGTATAATGTTAAATATTGTATTCCTAATTTTGATGCATATTTAGTAATTTTTTTTACAGTTTGCATCCCTTCGTAATGCCCTTTAACTCGTGGCATATTTCTTTTTTTCGCCCAACGCCCATTACCATCCATTATTATCGCAACATGCGTCGGTATTTTTCTTAACTTTTCTTCCGAATTTTTTTCTTCAGGTTTATTTTTCTTAAAAAACTTAAACATACTACCTCCTATACAATTCATTTCATTATATCATATTTGCTTTATAGTTGTACAATAAATTTTATTTTTACTGGTTTTATGATTTTGATTTACTAATCCACTTATAAATCTTCAAAATCACAAAATAATACAAAAGAAATCTTCACAAGTATATCTGAGCAATATCATTACAAATATTAAATAATTTTTTTTGAAAAAAAATAATTAAAAAAATTAAATTTTATATTGCATTGTCAGAAAATTTATGCTAAAATATAGTCATTCGACAATTGATGCAGTGAAGAGTAGAATTTTATAAAAGACTTTCAGAGAGTTCTTGGTTGGTGAAAAAGAGCAGTTAGTTATAAAACGAATGGACTTGGAGCATCTAGTATTTTTACTACGGGTTTGCCCGTTACAGCAAAAGTTATGTTAGTAACTTACTGAGGTATAATAAGTAATTATTATATAAATAAAGGTGGTAACACGGTTAGACGTCCTTTAGCGCAAGCTAGAGTACGTCTTTTTTTCATATAAAGAAAGGAGCATATTATGATTAATCTAAATGGTGTGGGAAAAACTTTTCACCAAAAAGGGCGAGAAATAGTTGCCTTGAAACCCACAAACCTTCATATTAAACAAGGTGAAATTTTTGGTATAGTTGGATACTCTGGTGCTGGTAAAAGTACCTTACTAAGATGTATTAACCTACTCGAAACACCTTCTTGTGGAGAAGTAATTGTTGATGGTCAAATAGTTAATAAACTTAATAGAACCGATTTACGTCTTTATCGTCAAAAAATAGGAATGATTTTCCAACAATTTAATCTACTTAGTTCTAAAACTGTTGCTGAAAATATTGCCTTCAACCTAAAAGCTGGCGATGTAGATTTAAAGGAAATACCTAAACGAATTGATGAACTGTTAGAACTTGTAGGCCTTACCGACAAAAAAAATGTCTATCCTAATCAACTATCTGGTGGACAAAAGCAACGTGTAGGTATTGCTAAGGCGTTAGCTAATAATCCTAAAGTATTACTTTGTGACGAAGCAACAAGTGCCCTAGACCCAATAACTACAAAACAAATTCTGTCATTGTTAAAAGAAATAAATAAAAAGTTAGGATTAACTATTATTTTAGTTACACATGAGATGGAAGTCATTAAACAAATCTGTGACAATGTTGCTGTTATGGAAAATGGCCAAATTATTGAACAAAATTCTGCATACGAAATTTTCTCAAATCCAACTACAAAACTAATGAAAGAATTTATTTCTAATCTTCATAGTGATGATGATTTTGAAGAAAGCCTAGTTACAAGAAGTAAGGAAGAAACGATTATTAAAGTTATCTTTAAAGGAGATGCAGCTAAAGAACCACTTATTCAAACATTGGCTAATAAATATAATGTTACTACTAATATTCTAGCCGGTCGTATTGAATATATTCAAAATAAGCAACTAGGCAGCTTAACTTTTTCTATTAATGGCGAAATGAAAAATTGTGAAGATTTCATTAATTATCTAGTTAATAATGTAGAAGATGTGGAGGTGAGAGTCTATGGAAAATAATCTTAGTTTAGCTGAACAATGGAATGCTCTTCAACCCGAACTTTTAAAAGCATTTGGTGACTCGCTTTATATGATTGGTGTGTCTATTATTATTACTGTTATCGTTGGATTATTCCTTGGGATTGTTTTATTCTTAACAAGTAACAGGTTATTATTTAAAAATGTTTTTATTTATAAAACTGTTGATTTTATAGTTAATACTATTAGATCTATTCCATTTATCATTTTACTAGTATTCTTAATACCACTTACTTTACTATTAATTGGAAAATCAACTGGGCCTACTGGTGCAATAGTTCCACTTACTGTGGCTGCTATTCCACTATTTACTCGTCTTGTTGATACATCACTTAATGAAATTGACTATGGGGTTATTGAATCCGCTGTTGCTTCTGGGGCATCTCTTCCTCTTATTGTAAAAGAAGTATTGATTCCTGAAGCAATGTTTGGAATTATTCAATCTATCACATTAACACTAATCAACCTTATTGCATTTTCAGCAATGGCTGGTGTTGTTGGTGGTGGCGGTATAGGAGACCTTGCCATTAGATATGGTTACTACCGCTTTGATAACTTTACAATGTGGATTACAGTTATTTTATTAATTATCTTAGTCCAATTTACTCAATATATAGGAAATTCTATTTCAAAAAAATTTAAAAAAAATTAATCTAAAGGAGATTTTATATTATGACTAAACTAAAAAAAATATTAACGATTGCATTTACTGCGTTATTAGCAATTACGCTTACAGCATGTGGAGCTTCTAGTTCAAAATCTAACTCTAGCGAGAAAAAAGAAATTAAAATCGGTGCCACATCTGGACCATATGCTGATATGGTTAATAAAGGACTTAAACCTTTGCTTGAGAAAAAAGGTTACAAAGTTACTGTTACTGAGTTTTCTGATTACATTCAACCTAATAAAGCTCTAAATAGTGGTGAGTTAGATGCTAACCTATTCCAACATAAAATTTACATGAAAAAATTTGCTGAAACTAATAAAATGGATTTAACAGCGCTTGTACAAGTACCTACTGCTCCAATGGGATTATATTCTGATAAAGTTAAAGACTTAAAAGATTTACCAGAAGGTGCTGAAGTAACTTTACCAAATGATCCATCTAACGCAGCTCGTGCTTATGCTTTATTGGCTGCTGCTAACGTAATTAAAATCAAACCTGATACAGATGTATTAAAAATAACAAAAAATGATGTTATTGAAAATCCAAAAAATCTTAAATTCACAGAATTAGAAGCTGGACAACTTGCTCGTTCATTAAGTAGTACTACATTAGCTGCTGTTCCTGGTAACTTTGCTCTTGCTGCTAAATTTGATTTAACTAAAGCATTAATCTTAGAAAAAATGAATGACAACAATCGTAACAATGTAGTAGTTACAACAGCTAATAAAGATAAACAATTTGCTAAAGATTTAATAGAAATTGTTAATTCAAAAGAGTTTGATGAAATTATTGATAAAGAATTCAAAGGTTTTGATAAACCTTCAAAATAATACTTAGGACGTGATTAAATATGAAAATTGAACTATCTAAAACAATTAAAAATATTCCAGAAAATGTTTTTTACCCGATTTTCAAATTAATCTCTGACGAAAGTTCAAATGGTAATCCATTATTAAATGCGGGTATCGGAGTTCCTGACTCTGATACCCCTGAACTTTTATTAGAAACTTTAGAAAAATCTATAAGAAAACCTGAAAATATGAGGTATGGAGCATTTGATGGTAAAAATGAGCTATTAGAAGAAATTTCTCATTGGTTAAAGAAAACATATAATATAGATGCTAATCCCAAAGACGAGATTGCTCTAGTCTTTGGTACTAAAGCTGGTTTATCTAGTCTACCTTCTATAATACTAAATCCGGGTGATACTACTCTTCTACCTGTGCCTAGTTATCCAGACTATATACAAGGAATTGCTCTTGCTGGAGCTAATATAGAAGAAATAATATTAAAAGAAGAAAACAGTTATCTAGTAGATTATTCTTCTATTTCTTCTGAATTGGCTGAAAAAGCTAAATTAATATTTCTAAATTATCCATCTAATCCTATTGGAGCTGTGGCAACTAAAGAATTTTATGAAGAAACGGTTCAATGGGCTGAAAAAAATAATATCATTGTTATTCAAGATCATGCTTACTCAGATTTCTATTATAAAGACGGTGTCTCACCTTGTTTTATGCAAACAGCAGGAGCTAAAGAAGTTGGAGTTGAATTCTTCTCTTTTTCTAAAAATTTCTCAATTTCTGGACTGCGTATAGGCTTTGCGGTGGGTAATAAAGAAATTATAAAAGCTCTTCGTGAATATAATACTATATTCCATGCGAATATTTATGGTGCTGTCCAAGATACCGTAATTACAGCTCTTCGAAATCATAGTGAGTTAACCAGACATATCAAAAATACATATAGAACTCGTATAGAAAAAATTACTAGAAAATTAGATGAATTAGGTTATTCTTATTATAAACCAGAAGGCGGAATTTTTATTTGGCTAAAAGTTAAAGAAGGATTTAATAGTCAAGATTTCTTCGAACTTCTTCTGAAAAAATATAGTATCGTAACTATGCCGGGACATGTATTTGGTAGTGGCGGTGAAAGTTACATACGTTTAAGTTTAAGTCTTTCTGATAATCAAATTGATACATTAATAGAAAAACTTAAACAACTTAATAAAGATTTATAAAAGAAACAAGTCATCTTCATTCATTTGAAAGATGACTTGTTTCTTTTATAATTTTGGTATTTGAATTTTCTGACCAGCTGCTATATTATTATTTTCTAAATTATTTGCTTCTTTTATTTTATTAACACCATTTTGTGCATTTGCTTCTCCATAAGCAGCCGAAGCTATACTAAATAATGAATCTCCAGATTTTATAACATAATCTTGTCCAACTGTTGGTTTATTTCCTGTTGTTGCATTATTATTGCTACCTCGATTACTGTTATTAGTACTATTATCATTATTACCTTGATTCTGTTCTGAATTTTTATCATTAGAATTTTTTTCTTCCTTAGCTTTAGGAAGATTATTATTTGTTACCTTTGTTTCTTCTGGTACCTTTGCTACTTGCTGTTCTGTTGTATTTTTAGATTTCCCTACTAGAGAATTAGTTAGGATAGTCGTCCCTACAAGAATTAATGGAGCCAAAACTACAAATATGACAACAAGTACTATATTCTTTAAACTATTCTTTCTCATTTTTATCCTCCACAGATTATTTTACTTCTTCAAAATAATCGTGGTAATATCCGCCTACTTTTCCACTATTATCTTTTACAAATATATATTCTTCCGTCTCATTAACTACTTCATATATTTTTCCGACTGTTAACATATCGTCAACTTTAAATTTCTCTGCATCAGTATGTTTAACTATTACTTTTTTAGACATTATATATCCTCCTTCTGCTCTACATTTTTATTTTATTATATTATAACTACTTTTTCAATTATTTGAATACCTAATATATTATTTTCATAGCAAAATATAAGCTTTATTTATTATATTTTCTTTCTTTTTATACTTGAAACAAATACAAAAACAATTAATGATAACATCAAAGAAATTACCACAGGTTCAATTGCTTTTATTACATAGATATTTTTAAAAACTATATAACTCGTTAACCCTACTAAAATCGATGATATTGCTCCATATTTTTCTGCACCTTTCCAATATAATCCTAATAAGATAGGCCATAAAAATGTTGACTCTAAACCACCAAAAGCAAATAAATTAACATTTACTATTAGACTAGGTGGTCTCATACTAATAAACATTATTAATATTATTACAAGTATATTGATACTATAGACAAATATTGGAATTTTTCTTCCTACTATTTTCTCTTTTATTACTTTAGTACTAAAAAGTACATCTTTTACCAAAGCTGAAGATATTAATAAAAATTGAGCATTTACAGTAGTTATTATCGCTGCCATTGGTGCAGCTAGGACTAAAGCTGCTAAATACCACGGTAATACCTTAAGCGTAATAATTGGAATAACAGAGTCATAATCTTTAATATCTGGAAATACTCCTCGTGCCATAACTCCAATCAAGTGAACCCCAAACATAACTATAAAAATTACAACACTTCCAATAATTATCGATTGTTTTAAACTTCTTTTGTTTTTATATAGCATCGAATTAATAGCTATTTGAGGAATCCCTATAACCCCAACACCAACTAAAACCCAAAATGATGACACATAGCTCGGTGTTAAGCTTCCATTCGCTCCAAAAGGAGTTAAGATTTTCTCATTTATATTCAATAAATTATTAGTAATATTCTCTATTCCACCACCATAACTAATTACTGAATACAGTAATATAATAGTAGAGAAAATCATAATTAACCCTTGAATCATATCTGTAATTAAAATATTTTTTAATCCACCAAAAACTACACAAAAAATAATTATAATTGAGATTATTACAATTCCTGTTTTATAATTAATTCCCATAAAAGCGGCAAGGAGTTTTGCTCCCCCAACCCACTGAGCTGACATAGCAGCAATTAAAAAGACAATCATTGCCAATGTTGACAAGTAAGCAACTACCTTAGATTTATATCTATTTTTTAAATATTCACTAATAGTTATTGCATTTATTTTTTGAGCTGCTGCCTTAAATTTTTTAGCGAGTACAAGCAAAACAAAATACCCAGTAACAACCTGAATAACTGCAAGAAGAACCCATCCATAACCTAATTTATATGCCACACCAGGACCACCTAAAAATGTAGAAGCAGAACCATATGTAGACATTAAAGTTATGGCTAATACTATTCCACTAACACTTCTATCAGCTAAATAATATTTTTCAAAAAATCCACCATGATGATTCTTAGCAGCTCTATTTAAAACTAAAGGTAATAGAATTATGCTAAAAAAGATAACTCCAAATAACATAATAATTTTATAATCTACATCATATTTCATTATTTTTTCTCCTCTTTTATCTCTTTATTAAATAATAGATTTGTAAAAATAACTACTAAAATTATTATAAATATACTTACTACTACAGAACTATAGAAAAACCACTCAGGTAATCCTAGTATATATTTATAATCTTTAACATCTACATTTCTGTACTTAATATAAGCAAAATAGTACCAAAGTGCAAAGTGAATAATAGCTAGGCCTACTGCAATAACTCCCTCTTTTTCTTTTAACTTATCCATTTATTTTCCCCTATAATTCTTCTTATTATGTTATATATTTTTTTATAGTATACTTTCATAAAATCAACAACTATACTCCCTAACAGTAACCCAGCAATAACATCACTTAAAAAGTGCGCACCTAATACTACCCTAGATATAGGAACAGCTATTATTGCAAATATAGCTAACATTGATAAAAATTTTTTCTTATTGATTACAAAAAGTAGTGATATGAAAAACACAACTACTATTGTTGAGTGCCCACTCGGAAAACTATAGCCACTAAATACTTCTGGTAATGGTCTTACCCTTTGAACTGTATATTTGATGATAAATAAGATTAATCCACCAAAACCTGCACTAAAAAATATAAATATTGCTTTTTGGGTTTCTTTTATCCAAATCAAAAAGGCAGATAATAACACCATAATTAAAAGTAATATCTTATCATTAAAAATTGTAGATATAATTTTAGCTGTTTGACCTAAAATTTTTATTTGTAGCAAGTTTGATGTAATAACATCAAACTCATTAGTTGGATAATATACTGCTACAAAAACTAGCAATAAGAATAGTATTATTTTCAAGTAAGTAAAAATCTTAATATTTCTCATTTCACATTTTACCTCCTACTATCTTCAAAATTTTCTTATAAAAGTCATCTACGCTGTTTATAACTTTCTTTTCTTCCTTATATTTTTTCATCGCATCTTTATATTGAGCTAGATTGTTATAAAAGTCATCTATCTCACTTAATTTTAGTGACGCAAATTCTTCTTCTGACACCACTTTAGCAAAGTTATTTTTTTCAAAGAAACGTGCATTCTCTATTTGATCTCCCCTACTTTGATTAGTACCTAATGGAACTAGTATAGCCGGCTTTTCTAAAGCTAAATATTCATATAAAGCATTTGCTCCAGCACGTGAAATAGTAAAATCTACTATCTGAAATACATCAAATAACTCCTGTGCTAAAAACTCATACTGACAATATCCCTCTGCTTTTATATCTCTATTTAATAAATTTTTTCCTACTAAATGTACAATTTGATATTTTTTTGTTAGTTCTTCTATATTATTCCATATATAATCATTTAATATTTTGGAACCTAATGATCCTCCCATTACTAAAATAACGGGCTTTTCATTATTAAAATTACAGAACTTATAACCTACTTCTTTATCGCCATTATAAATGTCATCTCGCACAATAGCTCCAATTAAACTAGCCTTGTCTTTAGGTAAGTACTTTAAAGTATCTTCAAAAGTCGTAAAAATATGATTACTAAATTTAATATTAATCTTATTAGCAAGCCCAGGCGTTAAATCTGATTCGTGAAGTACAACTGGAATTCTTAAAATTCTAGCTGCTAGACAAACAGGTACACTTACAAATCCCCCTTTTGAAAAGACAAATTCTGGTTTTTCCTTTTTTAAAATAAAAATGGAGTCTATAATCCCTTTTAAAACTTTAAATGGATCTATAAAGTTTTCCCATGAGAAATATCTTCTTAATTTTCCAGAACTAATTTCATGGTACTCTACACCAGGAATCTTTTCTATCATTTCCTTCTCTATCCCTTTTTTGCTACCAATATATGAGATTTGGTAACCATTCTTTTTAAATTCTGGAATAAGTGCTACATTAACTGACACATGTCCTGCAGAGCCTCCTCCAGTAAAAAGGATTTTATTCACTATTACTTTCTCTCTTTCATTTTTTTCTCTAATTTTTCTTCAACATTTTTTGGAACAAATTTTGATAAATCTGCACCAAATCCAGAAACACCTTTTACTATACTAGAACTTATAAATGAATATTGTTTATTAGCCATCATATAAAAAGTTTCTATATCATCATCTAACGCTTTGTTCATAAATGTTAGCTGCATCTCATACTCAAAATCTGAGACCGCCCTAAGTCCTCTTACTATAACACTCGAACCTACTTTTTTTGCATAATTTACTAATAATCCTGAAAAAGAATCCACTCTTACATTATCTAAACCTTTTATCGTTTCGTGTATCATGTTTTCTCTTTCTTCTAATGTAAATAAGTATTTTTTATCAGGATTAACCAAAATTGCTACTATAACTTCATCAAATAATTGAGCACTTCTAGTTACTATATCAATATGCCCATAAGTTATTGGATCAAAACTTCCTGGTACAATTGCAATTTTTTTCTTCATTACTATTTCTCCACATATTCAAAGATTACTATATCAGTAATCCCATATTCTTTTTCTTTTACTATTTCTAAGTTTACCGATTCAATAGAGATATTTTCATCTTTGCTTTTTTCACATACTATTAAACAATGTTTATTACAAACGTTATTCTCTAATATAGATTTTAAAGCAAGATCAACTAATCCTTTATCATACGGTGGATCTAAAAAAATCAAATCAAATTTTTCTTCTTTTTTTCCTAAGATTTTTAATGCACGTTTATAGTCGTTTCTATAAACATCATAATTATTCTTTGGAATACGACACTTTTCTATATTTGAATGTATCGTTTTTATTGCACTACTACTGCCATCAATAAACACTGCATACTCTGCACCTCTACTCAAACTTTCTATTCCCAGAGCACCTGTTCCCCCAAAAAGATCAAGGATACGTCCGTCACAATGTAACATATTGAACAAATTTTCTTTTATTTTATCTGTTGTTGGTCGTGTGTTCATCCCATCAACCGAATTTAATTTGATAGATTTATATTTACCAGCTATAACTCTCATTATTCCTCACTCTAATATAATAATTATCAAGTTTTATAGTCATATATGTCTTATTAAGATATACCCAATAAATAAGGGAGATTTTGCCTTTAGCTTGTCTCCCCTAAATTATATATTTCTAACTCTATGAAATTTCATGTTGTTTGGACATTTTTTCTAGATTTTCGAAACTTAAATGTAAGTTAGACATTTCCGAAATTTCTATTTTCTTTACAAATTTCTTTTTCTTTAAGTCTTCTATTATGCTATCCATTCGATTTTCATCAACATATATACACGCATAACGTCCCCTTTTAGAATAAGAAATAAAATTTCCATACTTTTCTAATTTACTTAAATCTTTAAAACTTTTGAAATAGACATATATTCCTCGACGTTCTTTTTCAAATAATTCCATATTATCTCCTAGAAATGAGCTGTCGCGTCTACACGGCCTTTCTCATCTATTTTTATAACTTTAACTTTTAACGTATCTCCAATTTTAACAACATCTTCTACTTTATTTACACGTTCAGCTGATAGTTTAGAAATATGAACTAACGCATCTACTCCTGGGAATAATTCTACGAAAGCTCCAAATTTTTCAATGCGTTTTACTTCTGCCAAATAAACTTCTCCAACTTCTGCCTCACGAGTTATATTTTCAATAATTTCGATAGCTTTATTAATTCCATCTATTTCAGGAGATGAAATAAATACTTCCCCTGTTTGTTCAATATCAATTTTAACTCCAGTTTTTTCAATAATTTCATTAATAACTTTACCACCAGATCCGATAACATCTTTGATTTTCTCTGGTTTAATTCTAATAATTTTAATCTTAGGTGCGAAAGTAGAAACTTCTTCACGTGGCTCAGAAATAATGTTATTCATATGATCTAAGATTTGTAATCTTCCTACACGCGCCTGTTCTAATGATTCTTTTAAAATTTGTTCGCTTAACCCTTCAATTTTTATATCCATTTGAAGTGCTGTTATACCTTCTGATGTACCAGCTACTTTAAAGTCCATATCTCCTAGGTGGTCTTCCATACCTTGTATATCAGTTAAAATAGTATAGTGTTCATCTTTTTTTACAAGACCCATAGCTATTCCTGCTACTTGTGCTTTAATTGGTACACCTGCTGCCATAAGCGCCATAGATCCTGAACAAATAGTTGCTTGAGAACTTGAACCATTTGATTCCAAGATTTCCGATACAATACGAATAGTATATGGGAAATCTTCTTTTGAAGGGATAACTTGCGCTAATGCACGTTCTCCTAATGCACCATGTCCTATCTCACGACGCCCGGGCGCGCGACTAAATCCTACTTCACCTACAGAAAATGCTGGGAAGTTATAGTGTAACATAAATCTCTTGTTTTCTTCTTGAGTCAAATCGTCAATAATCTGCTCATCAGATAAGTTACCTAAAGTTACTACGCCTAGTGATTGAGTTTGTCCACGAGTGAATAATGCTGAACCATGAGTTCTTGGAAGTACATCAATACGTGATGCTAATGGACGAATTTCTGTTAATGCACGACCATCAGGGCGAACTTTATCTTCTGTAATCTCACGGCGAACTTCATCTTTTACAATTTTATCTAATGATAATTTTGCTTCTTTTACAATATCTAATTCATCTTCATCTGTTACACGTTCTTCAAAGACCGAAAGTACTCTTTCTTTAACAGCAGATATTGCTTCATCACGCTCTTGTTTATCTTTAATAGCAATTGCAGATTTCATTTCTGTTAATGATAATTCTAATACTTCATTATAGATATTTTCATCAATAACTTTTAACTCTACTTCCATTTTTTCTTGACCGATTTCATCAACTATTTGTTGTTGGAAGGCTATTAAACGCTTAATCTCTTCATGACCAAACATAATTGCATTAAGCATAACTTCTTCTGAAACTTCTTCTGCACCTGCTTCAACCATATTAATCGCATCTTTAGTTCCAGCAACTTTAAGATCTATTTTTGATTTTTCAAATTGTTCTACGTTTGGATTAATTACATATTCTCCATCAACATATCCAACAGTAACACCTGCGATAGGGCCTTTAAATGGAATATTAGAAACAGATAAAGCTAATGAGCTACCTAACATAGCTGCCATAACTGGATCACAATCATATTCAACTGATAATACTGTTGAAATAACTTGAACTTCATTTCTAAAACCATCTTCAAACAATGGTCTTATCGGTCTATCTATTAAGCGAGCTGCTAATGTAGCCTCTGTTCCTGGACGCCCTTCACGACGCAAGAATCCTCCAGGTATTTTTCCAACTGCATACATTTTTTCCTCATAATTAACTGTTAATGGAAAGAAATCTACATCTTTTGCTTCTTTTGATGCTACCGCTGTAGTTAAAACAACAGTATCTCCGTATTTTACAACAACTGCCGCATTGGCTTGACGAGCCATTTCTCCTAATTCAACAGTTAATTCTTTTCCAGCCCACTGTGTTGTATATATTTTTTTATCTTGAAACATCTTTATTTCCTTTCAACGCTTTTATTTCTATTTCTTTATATAAATCGACTATTTTATTATATCATGAATACTTTTATTTAGAAAGAAAAAAAGAGAAGTGAGTCACTAAAAATCAATTTTTCTGAATCACTTCTCTAATTTTATTAAAGTTTTATATATTTGACTAACACTATTTAGAATATTAAGCTAGTTGTATCTGATATAACTTGTATAAAATAAGTATTATCAGTATAAAAATAATAAATAATATAAAATATATTTTTTGTTTATTAGACATCCTATATATTTCCTTGAATTTCTTTTTCTAGAATATTTCTTGCATGTTCACATACTCTCGTAAAGTGTTGAATTAAGTCCATATAGACTACTCCTGCTGGGATTTCACAATCTCCATCTTTCATACGTTCTGTATGTTTTTTACGCGCTGCTTTTTCTAACGCATATATATTCTCACAAGCGGCTAATGCTGCCCCTGCTATTGCAATATTATTCTCTTCTAATGATTTAATTGTTTTTAAAATAATATCATTACACAATTCATACATTTCTTGAACTTCTGCTTTTGCATCATCTGAGAATTTTAATTTTTTCTTAATTTGGTAATTTACCGAAGTAACAATATCACGTGCATGATCTCCAATTCTTTCAATATCACGTGTTGCATCTAGTAAAATCGATGCTGCTTGACCTTCTTTTGGACTTAATTTTTCTCTAAACAATAGAGTTAAATAATCTGTCATTTGCTCATCAAAATTATTAATTGCCTCTTCGTAAGTCTCTCCTTTTTCGTTTAAAGCCTCTTCTCTAGTCATAAAATACTCTACTGCGTTACGTAGACTTTTTTTAGATAAAATAAGCATTTCAATAAATTCTTTTTGTACTTGACCTAATGCTACTGCTGGTGCACTAGAAATAAGCGATTTGTCTAGGTATTGTGTACTGTATTTAATTTGCTCATCTTCTCCTGGAATCAGCTTAGTTACAACAATTACTAATAGCCAAATGAATGGGAACTGTAATATTGTATTAAGTATATTAAACGTACCATGTGCTGTTGCAATTGTCATTTTAGGATTTAAGCCAAATGTAGTTTCTAAATAAGAAATAAATGCTGTATACGGCGCTAAAACTATTAAACAAATAATAGTTCCAATTACATTAAACAGTACATGAGATGCCGCCACACGTTTTGCTGCAATATTACTTCCTACCATCGCTAATGCTGCTGTTGTAATAGCAGTACCGATATTATCTCCGAATAATACTGGCAACGCTCCATTAAGGTTTAAAGCTGCATCTGCATATAAATTTTGTAAAATCGCAATTGTAGCCGCAGATGATTGAATAAGAAGTGTTAATAATGTTCCAACTCCTACTCCTACCCATGAACTATCATCAATATGAATAAGAATATTTTGGAACCAAGCCATATCTTTCATAGGTCCCATAGCTGTTGACATCATTTTTAAAGCATAGAAAATTCCACCAAATCCAAAAATTACACGCCCTATACTATTTATTAACTTAGCTCGGGTAAAGAATAAAAACGCTGCTCCTATAAAAATTAATGGTAGTGAGTATTTTGAAATATTAAAACCTATAATAAATGATGTTAATGTCGTTCCAATATTAGAACCCATTACTATTGCAATTGCTTGTTTAGTTTTTAATAATCCTGCTCCAACTAAACTTATTGTAATAACTATTGTTCCCGTACTTGATTGAATAAGTATAGTAACAATAATTCCGGCTAATACTGCCATCAGAGGTTTAGATGTATATTTATCTAAAACATATCTCATCTTATCTCCGGCTATTAATTGAAGTCCGTCTCCCATATATTTAATACTAAATAGAAATAATCCCAGACCTCCTAAAAAAGAAAATAAAATTTCTTGCCAAAGTGCTGACACTTTTTTGTCCTCCTAATATATGTTAAGTACATCATTAAATGCACAAATAGATTTTACCACATAAATTTTAAAAGCACAACTAAAATTTTAAAGGCAATAGTCAAAATATTATTATAAAAAATAATTCTAGTTATAATAATTTTAATTATTGAAACTTAATTATTTTAATAAAAAAGATACCTACAATAAATGTAAGTATCTTTTATTATCTTATGCTTGTGGATATACAGAAACTTTTTTACGGCTACGTCCGTATCTTTCGAAACGTACAACACCATCAACTAGTGAAAATAGTGTATCATCTCCACCTTTTCCTACGTTAGTTCCTGGCCAAATTTTAGTTCCACGTTGTCTGTAAAGTATAGAACCTGCAGTTACGTACTGACCATCAGCTCTTTTAGCACCTAAACGTTTTGATTCAGAGTCACGTCCGTTTTTAGTAGAACCTACTCCTTTTTTAGATGCGAAGAATTGTAAATTTAATTTTAACATCATCTCTAGTTCACCTCTCTTATTTCGATAGTTATATAATCTGAATAATTTTCTTCTATAGTTTTTAATGCAACCAACATTGCATTTAACAGAAGTTGTTCCTTCTCCGTAGATTTTAATGATCTATATGTTAAATGACCCGTTTCATCTTCACTTGCTGAAATATCAAACTGAACATCTTCATCTAACTCATCTACGGCATTTATTAATCCAAAAACTACTGCTGATACTCCTGCACAAACTATATCAGAACCATGTTCTGCATAATCTGCATGTCCATCAACAATAACTTGTTTAATATTTTCAACTTCTCTTTTTATTTCAACCTTTATCATAATTAAGCGTTAATTTTTTCAACTACTAATTTAGTGAATGGTTGACGGTGACCTAATTTACGGTGATTGTTTTTCTTAGGTTTGTATTTAAATACTGTGATTTTTTTACCTTTACCTTGAGCAACTACTTTAGCTGTTACTGTCGCACCAGCTACTAAAGGAGCACCAACTTTAGTAGTTTCTCCACCTACTAATACTACTTCGTCAAAAGTAACTGTAGAATCAACTTCAGCCGCTAACTTTTCAACTAAGATTGTTTGTCCTTCTTCAACACGTAGTTGTTTCCCACCTGTTTTAATTACTGCGTACATATCTGCACCTCCTTAAATATTTTTTACTAAGACTCGCCATATAAGGTGGATTACTCACTTTGTTACCTTACACGTGCGGTTGTAGTAGCTATTTTAGGAGCTACTCAACATTACAATTCTAACATATATAACTATACTCGTCAACCATTATTTAAATTTTTTATTGGTTTTTCTATTTAAGATTTTTTTCATTAGATATATTACTTTTAACTTTTTTTATCATATTTTTACAGTTAGGAAAATTACTACATCCTAGCAAAACTATTTTATCTGTTTTTCTTTTATTTACCAAAACACCTTTATTACATGTTTCGCAAATTTCTCCACTAAAGTTTTTCTTGCATTCTTTTTCATATTTATTATAAATTTCAGGTACTATTTCTTTTAATAGTGAGGGAATTCCACTTCTATCTACAAAAGTTATATTTTTAAATTCTTCATATTTTACATATCCTGTAAAATATGAAGTAGTAATTAATATTTTCTCCCCTTCCTTAGTTACTCCATTGAATTCTCTAACCTCACTCTCTCCTACTAATTTTACTTTCTGACTAGTAACATTATAATTTTTACATTGAATAAGGTACTTCTTCTTTTTATTCTCTACAAAAATATCTATTCCTTTATCTTGAAGTGGTGTCAACGATACTTTGTATCCTGCAAGTTCAAAAACTGTGGCAATAAATTTTTCAAAATATTCTCCCTGTTCACCTACAGTCCCAAATCTTTTATTAGGATTTTTTATAAATTCCCTTATTATATTTTCTTTATCTAAATAAGTTTTATCTAAGGTAACTGTACCCACTGTCAAATTTTCAAATAAAACCTCCTCATATTTCCCCGTCCGATTTTTTAATTTTTTAAAAATATTTTTTATCACAACTAATTTTCCTTTCCGTAAAGATACAGTAAAAGGTCTAGCTATCAACCAGACCTTTTAAAGTTATATTATTTTCTTTTTTTCTTATTACTAGAAACAAGTGTTACTTTGTTTGGATCAAATGCTTGTTTCTTTTGTTTTTCAGGTTTGTACGGTGGATAAATTTTATATCCTAAGTATGTTTGGAATATTAAGAATACTCCCCCTACAATATAATACACGGCTACCGCTCCTGCGACCCAGAATGAGAATACAGCAATCATTACTGGACTCAGCCATTGCATCATTTGCATTTGACCTTGAAGTTGCTCTTGACCAGGTTGTGTAACTTGTGGTGTCATTCTCATTGCTAAACGCGTTTGAATTGCATACACTATAAATGCAATTACAGGTAGTATATATGATCTAGTACCTAAACTAAATACTCCTAAAAATGTTGAATTAGTGATTCCTGCTGAATATAATGGATTAGATAGTGTAAAAAATAATCCTGTTAAAAATGGCATTTGTATTAATAATGGTAAACACCCTCCAACACTTAATGGCATTGCATTATATTTTTTCATAATCGCCATTTGTTCTCTTTGAAGTTCCATAAGTTCAGCTCTTGCCTGCGTTTTTTCTTCATTAGAGATTGCACGAGCTTCTTTCTCACGAGCAGCCTTTTGTTTTGCTTGAACTACTTCTAATTCTGGACGAGCTAGCGCCTGCCCACGACGTGCTTCATTTTGAGATTTATAGTTTTTTAACATGAATGGTAGAATTATAATACGTATAATTAAAGTAATTATAACAATTGACCATCCCCAACTACCAACATAGTCATGGATTTTGCTTAAAGATATATCCATTGGTTTTACAAATGTTTCGTAGAATGTTCCACTTCTATCTTGCGCCGAACATCCAGATAAAACAAACATACCTGCAAAACCTAATAAAAGTGCAGATAATTTTTTCAATTTAGTACTCCTTTAAAAATATTTTATAATAAAAAATTAAAAATAAGGTAAGATTCTCACCTTACACAATTTTATTTACCTTGTAAATTATATCAGATTAAAAAGAGGTAGTCAAACCTTTTAGCAACTACCTCTTTAATTATTTTATTATTTTTCTTTTTTAGGTAAGAAAGCATTTAATAGAACACCACTTATTGCTGCTAATGCCATCGCAGGTAATTCAAAATGAATACTTTCAAATTTTAACATTGCTCCACCTACTCCAAGAACAATGATTACTGATGAAATAACTAAGTTTCTGTTAATACTTAAATCTACTTTTTCATCTACTAACATTCTAAGTCCGCTCGAAGCTATAATACCAAATAATAATATTGATACTCCTCCCATAACTGGTGATGGAATAGTAGAAATTAAAGCAGAAAATTTACCTACAAAACTTAATATAAGTGCAAATACTGCTGCTCCTCCTAAAACAAACACAGAAAACACACGAGTAATAGCAAGAACCCCAATATTTTCACCATAAGTTGTACTTGGCGGTCCACCTAATAATGATGCAAACATCATTGCCGTTCCATCTGCTAAAATTGAACGATGTAACCCTGGATCTTTCAGAACATTACGCCCAATTACCTCTGATAATACCATTTGATGGCCTATATGTTCATTAATAGTTACAATCGCGATAGGTACCATAGCAAGGGCAGCTATATTCCATTCTGGTGTGTAAGTTACAAATGGTACTGTAAATTTAGGTAAGCTAAACCACGGAGCATCTATAACAGGTTGGAAATTTACTAGCCCTGCTATAACCGCTACTATATATCCAAATACAATTCCTAATAATACTGGTATTTGTTTAGCAAATCCTCTTAAAGCTACCGCACAAATAATTGTAATTAGTAGTGTAATAAGTGCTACTGAAAAGTATTTCAAATCATAGACTTTTGCACCATCAACAGTTTTGTTCATAGCCATATCAATTGCTGTTGGTGCAAGACCTAATCCAATAACAATAATAATTGGCCCTACTACAACTGGTGGTAGAAGTTTTAATAACCAGTTAACACCGAATTTATAGATAAACATTGCTACTACACCATAAACTAAACTGGCTAAGAAGGCACCAAGCATAGCTGTCTCTACATTATGTGTAGTTGATAAAACTATAATTGGGTTAATAAATGCAAATGATGATCCTAAATATGCTGGAATTTTTCCGCGTGTTATAAATAAATACGTTAATGTCCCAATACCTGATGTTGTCAGTGCTGTACTAGCTGGTAATCCTGTTAAAATCGGTACTAGAACTGTTGCCCCAAACATTGCGAATAAATGTTGCAAACTTAGTGTAATCCAAAGCCCGATACTCGGCTTCTCATGAACATCTAAGACTGGTTTTACTCTTGACTCTTGTGTCATCTTTTTTCTCCTTAATATTATATTATTAATTAGATTGATAAAAGTCTATCCTCTTTTATTCAAACTTTCATAATTATACCACAAGGCTAGTTATAATAAAAGTATTTTTTTACAGAATAATAAAAAAGATAAATTAGCATCAAAATATAAATTTGACTGCAAATCTATCTTTAATTATCTTCTATTCTACATCTATTCCAACAATAACAACTTCTTCTACCGGTTTATCTTGAGCCCCAGTTTCTACTGCTGCAATTTTTTCTAAAGTTTCTGCACCTTCTAATAATTGACCAAAAACTGTATGACGATGATCTAAATGAGGTGTTCCACCTACTTCAGCATATCCTTTAACAGCTTCTTCTGGCCAACCACCTTGTTCTAATGCATCCAAAGTTCTTGCATCTAGGTGATTATTTTGAACAATAAAGAATTGGCTACCATTTGTATTTGGACCTGCATTTGCCATACTTAAAGCTCCATAAAAGTGGAAGTAATCCATTGAAAATTCATCTTCAAAACTATTACCCCAGATTGATTCTCCTCCCATACCAGTTCCTGTTGGGTCTCCTCCTTGAATCATAAAATCTTTTATAACACGGTGGAATATTATTCCATTATAATATCCGTTTTTAGCGTGTGTTACAAAATTTTCTACTGCTTTAGGAATATCTTTTTCGAAAAGTTTAAATGCCATGTCTCCATGCGTTGTTTTAATAGTTACTTTGATTTCTCCATCAAGTATTTCTTTTGTTAATTGTGGTAACATATATTTCCTCCAAGATAAGAGGAAGAACGTCCTTCTTCCTCTTTATTTTTCTTTATTATGCGTTTTTCTCGATTAATCTTTCATTAATCTCTTTTAAGATATTTTCTTTAAATTTAGCAAAACTTTCTTCTTTTTGATCGTGAGAACCAAATATTCTTACATTTACCCCTCTATTTTCAACTTCTTTATCACCTATTACTAAGGTATAAGGTATTTTTTTACCAGCTGCTTCACGAATTTTGTATCCAAGTTTTTCATCTCTATCATCAATAGCAACTTTTACACCAGCTTTTTTAAGTTCTTGCATGATTTCTTTAGAATAATCATAGTGGTAATCATTATTTACAGGAATAATTCGCACTTGGTTTGGAGCTAACCATGTCGGAAGGTCTCCTTTGTATTCTTCTAATAAGAAGGCAACCATACGTTCCATTGTTGACACAATACCACGGTGAATTACTACTGGACGATGTACTTTACCATCTTCTCCAATATATTCTAATTCAAAACGTTCTGGTAATAAGAAATCTAATTGAATTGTTGATAATGTTTCTTGTTTTCCTATTGCAGTTTCTACTTGAACATCAAGTTTTGGTCCATAGAAAGCAGCTTCTCCTTCTGCTTCAACATAATCAAGACCTAACTCGTCTGCAGTTTCTTTTAACATTTGCTGTGCATTATTCCACATCACATCATCATCAAAATATTTTTCTGTATTTTCTGGATTTCTATAAGATAAACGATAGCTAAAGTTAGTAATTCCTAAATCTTTATATGCTTCTTCTATTAATCCTACTGTTAATTTGAACTCATCTTTAAGTTGATCTGGACGAACAAAAATATGTGCATCATTAAGAGTCATTCCACGAACACGTTGAAGCCCACTTACTGCCCCACTTGATTCATAACGGTGCATCATTCCAAGCTCTGCGATACGGATTGGAAGTTCACGGTATGAGTGACGTTCATTTTTATAAACCATCATGTGGTGAGGACAGTTCATTGGACGAAGTACCATTGTTTCGTGATCCATCTCCATTGGTGGGAACATATCTTCTTGATAGTGATCCCAGTGTCCACTTGTAATATATAGATCTTTAGAACCCATAATTGGAGTATAAACGTGATCGTATCCTAATTCTACTTCTTTATCGACGATATATCTTTCGATAGTACGACGGATTGTAGCTCCGTTTGGTAACCATAATGGTAATCCTGCTCCAACTTTTTGACTTGTTGTGAAGATTCCTAATTCTTTACCTAGTTTTCTATGGTCACGTTCACGAGCTTCTTGTAACCTTACTAAGTGTTGTTCTAAATGTTCTTTAGTGAAATAAGCTGTTCCATAAATACGTTGTAACATCTTATTATCACTATTTCCACGCCAATAAGCTCCTGCTACTGATAAAAGTTTAAACTCTTTAATTTTAGAAGTAGAAGCTACATGTCCTCCACGACAAAGATCAACAAAATCACCTTGAGTGTAAACAGTAATTACTTCATCTTCTGGAAGATCATTAATTAATTCAACTTTATATGGATCTGCTGCGAAAATTTCTAACGCTTCAGTACGACTAACCTCACGTCCTTCAATAGCAACATTTTCACTAATTATTTTTTTCATTTCTTTTTCAATATTTTTAAAGTCTTCTTCACTTATTTTGTATTCTGAATCAAAGTCATAGTAGAATCCACCGTCAATTGCTGGCCCAACACCAAAATGAACATCTTTCCCATATAATCTTCTCAATGCTTGTGCAAGCAAGTGTGCTGAAGAGTGGCGAAGTACATATAATGAATCTTGGTCTTCATCATCAGCAACAATAAGTTTTAAGTGTCCATCTTTTGTAATTGGTTTATTCAACTCGATATAGTCTTCATCTAATTTCGCTGAAATAACTTTTTTCTTAAGACTGATACTAATACTCTCTGCAATTTCTAACGCTGTTTTATTATCATATTCTCTAACATTTCCATCAGGAAAAACTAATTTTGCCATTATAAAAATCTCCTTTTATTTACATGAATACTTAGCTTTACATATATTTGTTACACAAATTAAAAAGCCCTTCTCTAGCCTAAACTAAAGAAGGGACGAAAATTTCGTGGTACCACCCAAATTCGAAGTAAATACTTCCTCATAATGCAATTAAAGCTTGCTAACTTTATACTATAAACAAGGTAGTAACATATAACACTTATAGGTATTTCCAGCACCATACCCTCTCTAAAATAAGTTAGCCATATATCGTATCCTAAGTACATATGTATTTTTATTCATTAATGTAATTCTAGCACAAAGACTCTTCAATTTCAAGAGGAAAATTAGAAATAAATTTTCTTTATTCTAACTATTCAAACTATCTAATGTTTTACTTGTTCTTTCTCCAATAACTTCTTATACCACTAAAAGTTACTAAAACAGTTAGCAACATAAATATATAGTTTTTAATACTAAAGTATTTAGCTGCTTCCGTTTTTACTATCTCTAAGTTTTTCTTAATATCATTATCTTTTTTTACAGCCATATTAATTGCTTCAAATTTATCCAAATCACTATTACTAATTTTTGTGTTTTTTACTGCAACATAGTAAAGATATTTATGATTATTTAAAGGCGTTATATCTTTTACCCCAGTATCAGAAATATCTAAACTTGCCAAATGATCAACAGTTTTCAAAGCACTAATATCTTTTAAACCTAGATTTTCATTTAGCATCAAGCGGTATAAATATCTTTTCCCGGCTAATACTGAAATGTCCTCAATATTATTTTTATACAGTAATAATTCTTCAAGATTATCTAAATTTTTCAACGGGCTTATATCACGTATATCATTTCTATCCAAATAAAGTGTACGCAAAGTCTTTAATTCGGCTAGTGGGCTTAAATCTTTTATAGAATTTTTTTCTGCAACAAGGCTTTCTAATTTAACTGCATTCTTCAAAAAAGAAATATTGTCAAAGCCAATTCCAGATATATTTAGACTGCGAATATTATCAAGCTTTAAGTTGTTAGGTATATAATCTTTTAATATTCCATTCATTGAAATATCTAATGATTCAACATTTAGATTATTCATAAAATCTAAGTTATTCATTAAGTTTTTACGAAGAACTAATTGTCTTAACTTCGTAAGCTTTCCTAAACTTTCTGGTTTTTTTATTTTGTTATTAGTTAAATTCAAATCTTCTAACTCTGTTAATTTTTCTAATGGTTTCAAGCCCTCAATAAAATTATTAGAAAGATTCAAACTTTTTAGGTTGGTTGCATGCTCTAAACCTTGAAGAGAGAAAATATTCATCCATGGTAATGATAAACTGGTAAACTGCTTCATCATTCCAACCGTAATGTCTTTTCCTTTATACTTCTTATCTATATGGAATTTATAATACTCTAGCAATGCTTCTTTTAAGTTCAAGTCTTCAAAGTTTATTTTCTCACCACTTTCAGCCTCTGAATAATTCCTTTCACCAAAAGGTACATAAACATCATTCGCCAACACTATTTGTGGTACTGTAAAACTTAAAGTAAGAACCGCTAAAGTGCTATATAGTACTTTTTTCATCTTTTTCCTCTTTTAATTTTTTATACTCTTTTATTTTATTTCTAACAATTACTAAACCATAAGCTGCAAGTGGAATTAAAAATACAAAATATGGGAAAATGTATCTACTCTTCGCTTCCCAAATCATATTAAATAATGTTCCACCTATAAAAGCAATAGGTATAATAGCAAAAAATTCATTTTTCCGTTTATACATAACAACCGCAAAAACAAATGTAAATAAATAAACAAAAACTTGAAATACTTTCATTATAAATTCTAAAACAGTGTGTGTGTGATTAAAATAAATCTGTTTAACAAAAAAGTCTCTAGTCTTTTCAAGTGTTGTTTCATTACTAAAGTTTCGCTGTGGTGCTGTTACTAATAAACTTTGAAACGTAGGTTCTATAAATTGGTTTTCATATTTTCTCTGATAAAAATCAAATGCATATTTTGGATTATCACGAAAAACATTTAACCTCTGCTTCATTGAGGTTTTAGAAATTTCAGTAATACGTTTTTCATCGTACTCTTCTTCTGGCATAATATCATAATTAAACCTATTCCACCAACCAGCCTCACGTTCACCTTCTTGCATTCCCATAGCCACCCAAGTAATTTTTGGAACTCCTTCAGCGATTTCTTTTTGACTTTTCACTTCATAATAATTTGTAATAACACTCTTTGACGCACTCATTAAAAATACACAACTTAAGATAAATGCAATTATCTTCCAATCCTTATTACGAATAAAATAAATTACAGCTACTGCAAAAATTGCCAACAAGTGTATTAAATTATTACCAATTAGAAGTATCGCTAAGTTGATACTTAAGGCGCTTATTACAAGCTGATACCAATGTTTTTCTTTTGTATACTTTATAAAATAATAATATGAAACAAGCGTTAAAAACATTCCAGGTAATAAGCCATAAACAAAAGCTACATAAAAAATAAGTGGAAAACATAACGCACCTAATATGACAACAATATAATTGGTATTTTCATCCTCAAAAAGTATATTCGCAATTTTATACAACATAAAAATTATAAAACTTATAGAAAAACTTTGCATTATATAAAGAATAAATGTTGCTCTTCCAAATAAAGATAATATTATTTGAAAAATAAATACCGTTGTAATTTGATGTGAATAGATATATAAATAATTATCTCCTTTATCAAGTCCACTATAATTTTCACGAATAAAATTATTCGCCTGATCAATTACATGAAATGGGTCAAACTGAACATAATCCCGGCGTAATATTGCAAACAAAATACTTATAATAAAAGTATATATCATAACAAGAAGCACAAGTCGTTTTACACTTATAATCTTTTTCAAATACTTCACTAATATTAAGATAACTATACTAAATATTATTAAGAAAATAATATTTAGTATAGCATTATCCTGTTTATAATATAATGTTTCTTGATAATCGCTAGGAAATATTGCAGTTTTTGTAAGTACTAATAAAGTATTTAACCCCATTAGCACAAAAAATATAATAGCTACTATTTTCACTAAAAAATTAGATAACTTAGTAAATATTTCCTTATTCATAGATTATTTCTCACTTTTTTCTTCGTTCAAGAATTTCTCAACAATAAATCTCGGACGTTCTTTAGATTCTAAGTAGATTTTACCTACATATTCTCCGACAATCCCAAGAGAAATCATAATCATTCCTCCGATAAACCACATTGAAATCATCATACTAGACCACCCAGGTCTAGCAAAACCAGCGAAGTAACTATACAATGTATAGAAGAATACTACCGCAGCGATAAAAATCATCAATGCTCCACCAACTGTAATAAATCTAATTAGTTTTACAGATAAAGATGTAATTCCTTCAAAAGCAAAAGCTAACATTTTTGATAACGGATATTTACTTTCTCCAGCAAATCTTTCTGCTCTTTCATATGTTACGATATCATTTGGATATCCAATCATTGGAACAATTCCACGTAAAAATAAATTTACTTCTTTAAATTCTGCTAAACCATCTAAAGCACGTTTACTCATTAAACGGTAGTCAGCATGGTTAAAAACAGTATTAGCACCCAGTTTTTCCATAACTCGATAAAATGCTTCTGCCGTGAAGCGTTTAAAGAATGTATCAGTCGTACGAGCTGAACGAACTCCATAAACTATATCGCAACCTGCTAGATATTTTCTCATCATTTCATCCATTGCATTAATATCATCTTGTAAATCTGCATCCATTGAGATACTTACATCACAATGATCTTTAACAGTCATAAGCCCCGCTAAAAGAGCATTTTGGTGTCCACGGTTTCTACTTAAATTAATACCACTGAATAATGGATTTTTTTCATGAAGTTCTTCGATCATCTGCCATGTTTTATCTTTAGAACCGTCATTCACTAATACTACACGGCTGTCTTTAGAAATTAAATCTTCATCCATCATATTATTCATTTTAATTTCTAATCTTTTTGCAGTTTCAAACAATACCTCTTCTTCGTTATAACAAGGTATTACTACATATAACTTTTTCATTATAAATCTCCTATTTTTATTTTCTACTTATTGCTTTATTAAGTCTATTCAATAACGCAATATTTTCTTTAGTTTCTTTTATTGGTAAAACATATATTTCTTCTACTTTTTCTTCGTCAAACTCTCTTAGAATATTATATAAATTTTTATTAGATTGTTCAACACTTTTCTCATTATCTGCCAAATATTTTACAGATATATTTAGATTCTCAAACAAATGCTCATTACTTTTATAAGTTATAAAACCTGTTTTTTTATTTTTAGTTTTTAAAAATTCTAAAGCTTTTTCTAAAGAATCTTCATAATATAACAGCTCTGCTTCTGGTGAATAATGACGATATTTCATTCCAGGTGCTATAGGAGTTTGCGTGTCAACCATTACTTCATCATTGTATTTAACGCTACCTAGACCTAAAATTCTTTCAATGTCCTCTTTAGTTATCTCCCCTGGCCTTGCGATAACCAAAGGTGTTCTCGTGCAATCTATTACTGTACTTTCCAAACCAATATCCGATTGTTCATCTTCAATTATAACATCAATCTTACCATTAAGATCATGATAAACATGCTCAAATTTTGTCGGAGATGGTTTTCCACTAGTATTCGCACTAGGTGCGGCTAATAAAACTTTAGTCTCCTTTAAAATCTGGCGTGCCGTCTTATTAGATGGCATTCTTACCGCAAGTGTTGATAGTCCTGCACTAACTTTCTTCGAGATACCATTGTTTTCTTTAGCATTCAAAATTAGTGTCATTGGTCCTGGCCAAAAGTTTTCTATTAACTTTTCTACACGTTCATCTTGATAATCAACTATATCATTAAGCTGATTCATTTCATAAAAATGAACTATTAATGGATTGTCACTTGGTCGACCTTTTGCTTCGTATATTTTACAAACAGCTTCATCACTCGTTGCATCTGCGCTTAACCCATAGACTGTTTCTGTTGGAATCGCAATAAGTTTATTATCTTTGTAGTAAGTAATCAATTTATTATATATTTCTTCTTTATTATTACTTTTAGAAATATTTATTATCTCAGTTTCCATATAATCTCCTTATTACATTATCACTATAAATATTGTAGTCAGAATAATTAATATATAACTTAAATAATCTAACTTATTATATTTTAGTTCTTTATATCTGCTTCTTATAGTTGTTGTACTATATCCTCTTACTTCCATTGCAGTCGCAAGTTCATCCGCTCTTTTTAATGTTCCGATAAACAGTGGAATCAAAATTGGAATGAATTTCTTAGTTTTTTGAATTAAAGTTCCTTCATTAAAATCTGAACCACGTGATACCTGAGCATTTATTATTCTATTAGTTTCTTCTAAAATAGTAGGAATAAATCTAAGAGAAATAGACAATACAAGCGCAAATGTAGAAATTGGAATTCCTATTTTTTTCAAAAATCCTAAGCTCTTTTCTATAGCGTGAGTAATATCACTTGGTGAAGTAGTCCCCATAAATACAACCATCATCATAACTACAAGTACAAACCGAACTGTGATAAGTGCTATACCATAAAAGGCTCCACTATAAATCTTAAAAGCATAAAATTCAAAAATAACATTTCCACTCTTATTAAAAATAAGATGGACTAATGAAGTAAATATTATTAATAATAGAGTAGCTTTTACGCTTTCAATTAGAAAAGCAATTCTTGTTTTAGATAGAATCGTTGCTAGTATCAAAAACAAAGCTAATACTAAAAATTCACCCACACTATGCGCAATAAAAACATCAATAAAATAACAAATTACAAAAAATAATTTCACTCGAGGATCTAAATTATGAATAATAGTATTTAACGGTATATACTTACTTATCAACGAATTATTCATTTTCCTTTTTCCTCTTTATCATATTTTTTAAACTATCCGTCAATTCTTTATATTCCCTAGGAAATAATCCTATATCAATATTTTGCTCTTTCAACTGATAATAAAATTTCAAAATTTCGGGAAGTTCTAGTGAATTATCTTTTAATAACTCTTTATTAGAAAACAACTCCTCTGGCAATCCAGAAAATGCTATTTCTCCAGAATTTATGACATGGACGATATCTGCATACTTTAAGACATAATCCATATTGTGAGTTACAAGAACTATAGTCATTTTTTTCTCTTTTTGCAGAGTTTTGACCATATCCATTATTTCCTCACGACTTCTGTAATCAAGAGCTACAGTTGGTTCATCTAAAATCAATACCTTAGGTTCAAGGGCCAGTATGCCACAAAGAGCTACTTTTCTCATTTCCCCACCAGATAATTCAAATGGAGATTTTTCCAAATAGCTTTCATCTAGACCCACAAGGGTTATCAATTCTTTCGCTCTTTCTATAGCTTCTTCTTCACTTATTCCATAATTTAATGGAGCGAATATAATATCTTTCAACACAGTCGTTTCAAAAAGTTGCTGTTCTGAAAATTGAAAAAGAACAGATACACTTTTTCGAAGTTCTCTCAACTTCTTCGCTAATTCTCGGCGTTCTTTTTTATTCTTAGGCGCTACTATTACCATTCCATCTACATTAACCTCTCCACTTGTCGGAATCAATAGACCATTAAAATGCTCTATTAATGTAGACTTCCCGCTTCCTGTCTTTCCTACTATAACAGTATAGTGGCCTTCTTCTATCGTTAAATTAATATTAGTTAATACTTTTTTCTCATAAGGAGTTTTTTCGTTGTAAATATAGCTAACATCTTTTAAATTAATTTGCATATTTTTTCAACTACACTCCTCTCATCTTCTTCTATTTCAAATGTTTTTATATCTAAATAAGCATTTAATTCATTCTTTATTTTCTCTAAAAAAGGTATCTCTAAGTGATATTTTTTCAGTATATTTATATCGTTATATAAAAAGTTATAACTTCCATTATAGACGATTGTTCCTTTTTCCAAAATTATAATATTATCTGAATAAATACTTTCTTCTGCATCATGAGTTATAGATATAATTGTTAGTTTTTGTTCCCTATTTATTTTTTTTATATATCCTAATATCGATTTTCTTGCAACTGGATCCAACATACTTGTTGCCTCATCTAAAATTAAAACCTCTGGATGCAAAGCTAGTGCTGATGCAATAGCTACTCGTTGCTTTTGCCCTCCAGAAAGCGAAGATGGTTCAAATTTTCTGTAGTTTTTCATATCTACTATATCTAATACTTCACCTATAATTTTCTCCATTTCATCTCGCGGAAGATTTTTATTTTCTAATCCAAACGCTATATCTTCTTCAACAGTTGCACCTACAAATTGATTATCTGGATTTTGAAAAACAACAGCAATCTTTTGACGAATGTCATTATATGTTTCTTTTGTATATTCTTTATTTTCAAAGAAAATTTTGCCTTTAGTTGCCAAATTTTGCCCATAAAGAAATTTCATTAGTGTAGACTTTCCACTACCATTTTCTCCAAGAATTGTTAACCAGCTACCTTTTGGAACTTCAAAACTTATATCTGTTAATGTCATATTTTCAGAATTGTTATATTTAAAAAATACATTGTCGAACTTTATCATTATCTATACTCATTTCTTTAAAACATCATTTCATTATATCAAATTTCAGAATGTTTCTCAAACTTAAACTTTTGTAGTTACTTAGGTAATGTCTCCATACTCTACTAGGCCATTTTTAAATCAAGTACTGGAAATTATGCTCTAAACACTTCCGTATCTATCCTGTCCTTCTTTTATAAATTTATTAATTTCTTCATTATCATAAATAACTTCTTTTAAATATAAGCCAGCTGCATCTGCTTTTGGCCCAGCATATTTTCGTTCTTTTTTATCTAAAATCTCTTTTACATATTCCGCTTCATATTTCCCAGCTGCTACATCTTGAATAGTACCAATTATAATACGCACCATATTATATAAGAATCCATTCCCACAAATATCAAAGTTAATAACACGTGGGTTGGTTTTATCATAATACATATTAAAGTAATAAATTTCTCTAATCTTATCTTCAACACTAGAATTTTTTGAACAGAATGAAGAAAAATCATGTTCTCCTATAAAATAATTCAGTGCTTTTTTCGCTTTTTCAAAATTAAAATTATACTTGTGTTGACCAACATAATTCAGCAAAAACGGATCTACATTTTGACCTATATATAATTTATAATGGTAAGTCTTTCTTGTACTATTATATCTAACATGAAAATCCTCATTACTTGTTGTAACACCGAAAATTCTAATGTCTGCTGGCAAATTAGCATTTAATGCCTTCTTCCACGCTTCATTTGGGATATTCAATTCTGTATCGAAATGAAGAACTTGTCCATAAGCATGTACACCACTATCCGTACGTCCACTCATATATACTCGTATATCTTTTTTGTTTATCTTTTTTAATGCTTTCTCTATTTCTTCTTGAACAGTGTTGTTATTTGGCTGGATTTGAAATCCATGATAACCACTTCCATCATATCTACATAGTAAAACTATTCTCACTCTTATCTCCTAAAAATTTATTTTATAAATATAGCTTTTCACAAACAATTAATAAGCTTTTGCCTCTTCTTCAGTCATCCAAAAATGAATTCCACCGGTAGAATCATACCAGCGATCTTCATTAAAATTCTCTGCATATACCCATTCACCCAACTTATAACAAAAATTTTCTGCTACCGTTGACCACGCTTCATCGAAAAACTTAGAGCCCTCGAAATTTTTTATTTCTAGAACTTTAGCCTTATCGCATCTACAACAATTCATTGTAGAAGAAACTCTTTTAGCATCGCTAGGTATCAACAGTTTTATAATTAGGTTGTCTAAACCTTTTTTATATGCGACAAAAGCCCCTTGTTCAGGACAATGAATACGAAAATTTTCTGTCTTATCATCAAATATTATATTATCTAAAATAGCATTTTCTAAAACTGCTGCATATAGTTTAGCACCTCTTATATCTGCATAAGTCAAATTTACTCGTCTTAGAGAAGCACGCTCTAAATTAGCATTTTTTAAGTTGGCATTTTGCAAATTACAATCATCTAAAAGAACATTAACAAGTTGGCTACTATAAAAATTTACATTTGATAAATTAGCATTAATAAAATTAGAATGCGAAAAATTCATGTTACTTAAATCATAATTTTCTAAATTCATACTTTCTAAAATCAAATTTGTAAAATCTTTTTCTCCTTGTTTTAACTTGTTTTTAAATTGTTCAAAAGAAATTTTTTCCATAAAAACACCTCATTTATATTATATCATAGAGAGAAAAAATAAAAAGTAAAGTCCAAAAATTAAACTTTACTTTTAATATTTAATTTAATTCAAAAGAAAAAAGTAGGTTCTTTATACTACTTTTATAAATTTTTTTACATAATAATTAATAAACTTCTTTTCCTTTTTTCTCATAAAAATATTTAATCCCTGCTTCGATCTATATTTTCATTCGACTACATAATACAGCCTACTAACATATATAATACTTACCATTATAACTTTCTTGCATCGATAGAGAGTTGCCCATAGTCATCAAATTTACGGTTCGATGGTAGAAACTTGCAAGCCATATCCCTGCCTTTATATGTGCTATATTATTTAATTAATATAATACCAGTTATCCTTTAATATTTCAAGTATTTTTTATTATAATTAACAAAAAATTATAATTATACCGTTTTCTTTCCTCTCTAAAAGTTATTATATCAATTATAAATCATGATAACAAATATTTCCTTCTATTTTATTTTTATAACTTATTTTTTTATTTTCTTGTAATAACTTTTATAATAAAATGTCACAACAAAGAAACCTAAACATATTGCTGCTATAGCATCGGTAGGATAATGAACTCCTAAATATATTCTTGAAGTTGTAATTATCAGTATTCCTAAAATTGATATAAGTAAAATAAGATATTTACTTGTTTTTTGAAATACATTAATAGCGATTAATCCTAATGTTAGATACATTATGGTTGCTGATGTACTATGTCCACTTGGAAAACTTAACCCACTAACTTCTATTAATCGATGAATTTCTGGTCGTTGCCTTTCAAATATATTTTTTATAAAAGACATTATTATTCCACATGTTGACATTGTTAGTACCAAAAACAACGCTTCTCTTTTATACTTTAAAAAATACAAAATTACTGTTATCACAACTACTAGTACTGTACTTTGCCATGTGTCGACTATATCAGTTATAGACTTGTAAAAAATAGTTAATTCGCTACTTTCAAAACCTTGAATAAAATTAATTATTCTCAAATCAAAATTTTTTAAAAAGCTATCATAACCTATTGCGATAATTAAAAATGTAAAAATTGATACTAACATTATAAAATTATACTTCTTTTCCTCCATGTCATCTCCTTAAATAAAATTAGGATAACTAGATTTCTTTGTTATTCTATCTAGTTATCCTTTGTTTTAGTCTAAAGTTTTTAATTTCCCTTTAAAATCTTCTATACTTGAGTAACCTTTTTCTCGCATTACTTCTTCTAATTCAGCTGCTAAACGCTCGAAAACTCCAACTCCTTCTTGATGAAGAATTGTACCTACTTGTACCAAATCTGCTCCACACAGTATATGCTCAAAAACATCACGTCCATTAATAACCCCACCAGTCCCAATAATTTTAATATCTTTATTAAGACGTTGTCTAAAGGCACGTACATTTGCCAATGCAGTTGGTTTAATATATTCTCCACCAATACCACCAAAGCCACCTTTTGGTTTGATAACAACCTCTTCCTTATCTAAATCAATGTATAATCCATTACCTACACTATTAACACTATTTACATAAGTTAGTGGAAACTTATTTAAAATCTCTGCCATTGCATCAAAATGGGCGATATCAAAATACGGTGGAAGTTTTACTCCTAGTGGTTTCGTAAAGAACGAGAAAACCTCGGCTAACAATTTCTCTGTTAAATCAAAATCATAGGCAATCTGAGGCTTACCAGGAACATTTGGACATGATAGATTAAACTCAGTTACTCCTTCATAATCACTTTCTTGGATTTTTTTCAACAGTCCAATATTTTCTTCATAACTCATACCTGTTACTGATAGAAATTGTAGCTTGGCACCTTGTTTTTGGCGTTCTAATACATAATCTAAATAATAATCAAATCCATTGTTAGGAAGTCCCATCGAATTAATACTTCCTAATTTTGTATCATAATAACGAGGTTCAGGATTCCCTGCACGGTAATCCCTTGTTGCAGTCTTTGTAACAAAAGCTCCTGCTGCACTTCCAGCAAGTTCATTAAGTTCTTGAACACTCATACAATGAACACCAGATGCATTCATTAAACAATTTTCTAATTCTATTCCTAAAAATGTTGTTTTTAACATTTTTTCTCCCTCCATAAAGCTTTTTATCTAGTTTATCATAAATATTAATTAGTTACTATTGATAAGAAGAACCAAACTATAAATCAAATATCCTCTATTAATACTAACTATTTATTTTTGAATATAAATCTAATGAAACAAATTTCCCATTAGAAAGTTCATGTTCTACTAATACCCCTTCTTTGAAAAAATTCAGACGTTTCGGTACAGCTGAACTTTTGGCATTTTCTGTTTGAACTAGTATCGTAAGTTTATGCAAATTCAACTCAGTAAATGCGTATTCTGTTAAATATTCTACACTTCTTGTAATTATTCCTAATCTTTCATACTCTCCACTTAGCCAGTAGCCTACTTCAGCGCGAACATTGATTTTTATTTCATGAAGATCAATCATACCCGCTACTTTACCATCAACTAAAATCATTAAAACAAACATCTTTTTATCCAGCATTTGTTGTAAGATATCTTCAATAACTTTTTTCTCTTCTTCTGCACTTTTTAAGTTATGAACCCAGGGTAAGTATTCGCCTAATCGCTCTCATTCGTTGTCAATTATGTTATACATTTCCTCTGCATACTTTGTTTCTGGAAGAATCAATTTACATTCTCTTCCATCTCCTAACTGGAATTTTTCAAATAAAAACATTGCTTCATCCCTATTCTTTAAAATTTTCCTCAATAACTTCTGCTAAAAGTTTGTAAGAATGATATTGAGCCTCTTCGTCGTAAATGTAAGAATTAACTATCAGTTCTTCAAATTTAACTCTTTTTTGTAAATCTTTAATTTGTTTTGCGACCGACTCTTTACTACCTATAAAAGATACCTTAGTCATTTTCTCCACTATTTCCTTTTCATGACTAATCAAATTATCTACTTCAAAAGCAATTGGGCCAAAATGGGGGACTTTATTTGTGGCGATAAATTCTCTCCACACCGCTTCTTCCGATTGAAGTGGCGGCATAAGCCCTTTCTGATTACTTGTAACAATATTTAAAAATGATTGTATCATTGTCGTTGATAATCTTTTAGCCTCTTCATCTGTATCAGCTAGTATTGCATTCACTCCTAGTATTACATAAGGCTTGTCAAGGATAGCTGATGGTTGGAAATAACGATTATATATTGCTATAGCATTTTCCATCATCGTTGGTGCAAAATGAGCAGCAAATGAATAAGGTAACCCTAACTTAGCAGCAAGATACGCACTATCGGTGCTTGATCCAAGAATATAAAATGGTAAATACAGACCATGTGCAGGATAGGCTTGAACATAATTCGAACCTTTAAAGTATCCTGATAATTCTGCCAAATCACGCTCAAAATCAGTTTTCAAATCTTTAGTTCTACGTAAAGCCATCGCTGTTGGTACATCTGTACCTGGAGCACGTCCAAGTCCTAAATCTACTCTATTAGGATACAATGTTTCTAACGTTCCATATTGTTCAGCAATCAAATATGGACTATGATTAGGCAACATTACACCACCAGAACCAACTCTAATTTTTTTAGTATTTGCTAGTGTATGCTGAATTAAAAGTTGGGTTGCACTACTTGCAATACTTCTCATATTGTGATGCTCAGCAATCCAATACCGAGTATATCCTAAATCTTCAACTCTTTTTGCAAGACGTACCATAGCATCCATAGCATCTTTAAAACTTTCCCCATGCCTTAATGGCACAAGATTCAATACAGAAACTTTCATAGTTATCTCCTAATTTATATTTTACATATTATCTTTAATTATACTCTTGACTATATATAATAACAAAACAATTTACTCATTAATTTTTAGATATCAAATAAATACTTTTCTCCCTAGAAATTAATATACTATAAAATCTACTTTAAACTAAATCTCTATTCCTTTATCTGCTAAGTTATTTATACATTCCATATAATAACTATCATTATGTTCTTTATAAATTGGTGAATTAATTTTTACTTCTTTCAAGTCTGTATATGGTTTACAAACTTTTCCTCGATAGTTTTTATCAAACCATTCCTCACTCACATTATATCCTCTAGCTATCATTTCATCCATTATTAGTTTATGATATTTATATAACAAAAATGGTTCATAATCAAATACGTAATTGACTGTTGCATGTCTTCTTGCCCAACCATTCCCTCTTAATGCACAGCATTCACGATGTTGCCCTAAAAGTTGTTGTCTAGGTAGTTTGCGAATCAAATCTTCATGCCATAATCTCATTAATTTTCTCCTATAATAAAAGTTGATTCCTGTAAATACTTATTAGGATATTTTCCCAATAATACTCTTATTTCTTTTAAAATCTCGTTTTGTGTTGTTTTTCCATCTCTATACTCTTCTAACTTTGCAAAGAACTTATATTTTTCCTCTGATGTTGCGTTCTTTTTGAAATATCCCCAAACGTGATGAAAAGCATTTGTCACCTGACCTTTATCTTCTGGTAACTTTATCGCTTGTTCAATATATCTTTCTACTACTCTTGTATTAACATCTTCTTGTTTTAAATATTGTCTAATCTCTAAATATATCTGATTCGATTTACTTAACACCAAATATTTATTTTTCACCCAAAGTTTCTGACAAAGGATGCGTTCCTTCTTTTTATCCATAATAAATTATATTCCTTACCTAACAATATTATTTTCTACGGCCGTATTTTAAATCTCTAGCTTTAATGAATTACCATCTACATAAACAGCCTCTGATTCAATGATTTTTATTTTTTCATCTTCAGAGAACCCTATAGTTTCTCCATGTTTTAATGTTACATCATAAGCCAAAACATAATTTAAAATATTTATAAACAAATCATATACTTCTCTATTCGACATAACCGTTTCTAATATTTCTATCTCAGACTTATCAAACTCTTGCATACCATAAGAATAAATACTAGTTTTTTCATTATTACATATAATACCAATATATATCCAAAGCTGTATCGGTAGCATATCACTCAGTAATAACTCTGAAAAATCAACATAAAGCTCTTTAGGAAGTAATAATGTAGCTGATCCTTGATAAATACCTATAGCATCTTCACAAGTACGTAATATAGAAGAATTAATTTTTGTTAATAATGAATATTTCTCTACTGGCGATATATCACTAAATAAAATTGAAACTATCGCATGATTTGTGTGTTCTTTTGTTTCACTTTCTACATTCTCCCATAAATATGAATAACTATACATTGATTCAAGTTCTGAATTAGGTATCGGTACTGGCATCATCGATATGGCAACAAGTTCATCTCCTACTTTGAAGGTAGCTAGTTCATCATTACCCTCAATATCCGTAACATCAAGCTCCCAATATACTCTTAAATCCTCTATTACCTTATCTAAAACATAACCTTTATTATTTTTGAACATCGGCATTGACAAAACAACATTATTTTCATTTAAAGCTTCCATTAGTTTTTCTCCTTTTTTAAAGTTATTCCTTACTATATTTTCTTCTCCATATAGTTTTAATTAATTTACTTTTTTACTTTTCTTGCTGGTAATTCTGCTAACATTGTCATAAATAAACCTGTTAAGTATTCTTTATCATCTACCTCAGTAATTAACAACATTTCCTTTGCTCCTGGATAGGGTAAATCATATTCTATATTTGATACGTAATCTAAGGCTGATTTCACTGGTTTTACAAGTAGTCTGTCATCATATATCCCACCGACAATCTTGTCATTATAATATAAAATATATTCTCCCATCATGGCTCTATATTTAATATTTTCTAAATCATCTAGCTGTTCTAATATAAAATTTAAATATTCTTTACCTGATGCCATATAAATCCCCTATTTTTGACTATATCCTATCTCTCACTCATATACTTTCCTATTTCAGCATCTGTTAATTTTCTTACTTCTGTATTTGGATATTCTTTATATTCTTGAATAGAAAACAATGGCTGTAATGAGTTGCATTTCTTATTTTTATTTTTTTTCAAAAATAATTGTAATTCATTATTATCCGCAAATATTTTATAAGACAGTCTTCCATTCGAACTTTCTATCTCATAAATTCCACAACATTTTTTCAATGTAAAGTCTGCTGTACGCAAATAAAGCTTCGCAATATCTAATGATTTAAACGGAAAATTCCATCTTTGCAATCCCCTAATTGAATCTTTCTCAATACAAATACATCTTCCACAGCTCCCACATATGTATTGTGTATGATTTTTAAGACATTCTACTGGTTTTAATAACGGTGTTACTCTATTTTTATCTGAATAACATTCTTCACACATTTGTTGTCTCTTTTTTAGTATTGTAACATTCACTATACATTTTATATATCACCACATTATGTTATGATGATGGTACGCTTATTCTATTTTACTATATTTTTCTAATCATATAAATATTTAATTTGAATTTTTATCACTTTTATTTTCCCTAGCTTTAAAAAATAGCACCCCATATTTCATCAAATAAAGGATGCTAGTTTATAATTATTGCGTTATATTAAATTTAACTTTGTTAGTTTCATTAGATTTCTTAGAATTTATATGTAGTAAGTTTTGCAAATTCTCCATATCTATAGTGACTTTTCCACTATCATCAACTTGTATTGCGATATATTGTTTAGCTGTTGGATGATAATCCATCCCTTGTAGATCTACATAACGATCTGCTTTATATTCTAACGCCGCTAGATTATAAATAGCTCTACTATTCAAAACTTCACTAATTTTATTTTCTGAACGTGCCGTGTTAACTACCAAAGCTAATGGTTCAAAAAAACTTTCATAATTCGGAAGATAACTAGCTTTTACAAAATATTGATAGTTATCAATATGTGGAGTCGTTATATACAGATAAACTGTATTCCCTTCAACTTTATAATCGTTTAAATCATACGCTCCGGCCTTCCCATAAGCATTAGTGTTTACCTTAAATGACATCGCACCATATACATTCATTTTATATGTTGTCTCTTGGAACGTAAATTCTTCATTTGGAGTAAAGTTATACTCTTTTGCTGCATCTGCAATAAATTGTTTCCAAATATTTTCAAATAATTCTCTTTGATTATTGAAACCTGCCGCTTTAACTAAATCATCAAAATTTTGCTGATTAACAAAAACAGCATCTATTACTTTTAATGCAGATTTTACTTTTTCATCAGAAATACTTTTCTTTTTATTTTCTAACTTAGCTTGAGCCTTTTCCACTCTTGTCAACCTAGTTGTGAAACTTTTACCAGAATTTTGTTCTGTGTATGTACGATCTAATTTTACTGGTTCCACTTTTGCATTCCAATCAAAATCTTTTCCTGGCCCTTGTATCACTTCTTTTTTAGGTTCATCTTTTGAATTATTTGTCGTTGTTGAAGTTGTAGAACATCCAGACAAAGCTGAAACTAAAACCACCGTTCCTAATATTTTTAATAATGTTTTTCTCATATATTATCCTCTCTTTCCTTTTATAAAATAATTAATACCTCTATTATATCCTATAATACAATTTATAATGTTAATCCTTCTATTTTCGCCCTTTAAATAAAACTCCCAATCCTTGTCCTAAAAAACTTGTCATCCCATATATTAAAGCATATATCAACGCACTTTCATTTAAATATATTGTAATAACTGGTATCCAAAGTAATCCTATAATTAAAGACAGCCGCCAATTAAATCCACGTGTCTTGCTATGTATAAAAGAAAGAATCCAGATAATTAAGGGGAATGTTATTAATAATGTAAGAAATGCACCCCCAGCATCTCTACAAAGCAAAGGTGTAGTGACATAAAAAGCTATTATTACAATAATATAAACATAATATTTTCTTATAAACTCTTTCATGAGATATTCCTCCTATCAGTAAGAATAATATTAATACTTATATATTTTTCATATAAATAAATGGAAAATTCTTCCTAACTTTACCAGAATTTTAATAGTATACTTCATTAATATAAAGAGTTTTTCCACTCTCTACGAATTAAAACACTAACGGAATATCTCCATATAACCAAATTCTAAAAATACCTATAATCGCTAAATGGATTGGATAATAGTAATAGAAAAACCATTTTGAACCTATGCTTTGACCTCTTGTCCCATCATATTTCAGTAATAATGGTATAGTAAGTAAAGTAGCAAACTGTAATATTCCATAGAATATATCAATAAATATTATATAAATAGCTGAATAAACACTTATCCAAATTACATAATCTATAACTTGTTGTTTTTCATCCTCTCTATGTTGATACAAGAAAAATGGCATCATCAATGCTATCGAAGACCAATCTGCTACGAAAGTTAATAAACAAAAAATAATAATCGTTAGAGTTTTCAACGTATTATTTATCTTTTCATTTCTAAATACAGCTATCAATAATACTGCCATAGCTAGTGGAAATAACACACTTGTTTTGTTAAAAATGCTACCTACCATTAGATTAAAAGGTATACCTAGGCCAAAACAAAAAGCAAAATGACTAACTATCGCAAATCCCATTAATCTCAGAAAATATTTTTTAATATTTTTAGTATAGTAACAACCTTCTGCTATAAAATACCACATTATAGGTGCTGTTAATCTGCCAATTATATGCATAGTCACCGGCACTGCTCCTTTTACCAAACCTGGATATAGTAGCCATCCTAAATGATCTATTGTCATCGCTATAATAGCAATATACTTCAATTGTGTTGCATTAAATTTTAAATTTCCCAAAAACTTCCTCCTATTGCGCAGTTTTATACCAAACAATCAAATATACTCTACACATTCTATCTTTTATTCCCTTAATATTTTTTAAATTTCAATATTAAGACGATCTTTTATAGCTTGAATAGTTTTTTGGTAATTATCTAAAAAGAAAGTATCTACATCGCTATCAAGAATTAAAAGTTTTTCTTTAAATCCATCTCGCTCAAGTAAATAAATAAGATGGTTTGTAAAATCGTCTCGAATATCTTGACTTGCCATACTCATATCACGAAAGCCATCATTAACATATGCTGATTTTGGTGGAATTAGAATAATAAGATCCCATTTTTCTTTTGAAATAGCAACCTTATATGATAGCTTAAGTGCCTGATACTCCTCTTCTGAAATAATATCTTTAAGATAATAATCTACATAAGCCATAGTCACGGTAGCGTTAGTGTCTACAAAGACAATACCTGTATGACTACCACTATCAATAACATTTGAAGTCTGCTCATTTTGATTAGCAAAAAGACGAATATAATCGTTAGTATCTAGTTCATCATCACGAACATTGTAAAATTCTTGGTAATAACGTGCATACTCAAGGGATATAGGTGCATTAAAAACACGTCCAAGATCTTTTATAAGTGTAGTTTTCCCTCCTGAAGCCGAACCTACTACCAAAACTTTCTTCGTAAAATGGCGACGAAAAGGCTTCGTAATATATCGCCAATATACTAAAGGATTTTTTCGAATTTCAGTACTAGATACTGGAATTATAGTCGAATCAATCATTTTAATTGTCACTTCTTTTTGTTTAATATCACAAAGAGAATTATCACAATCCTTCATATTGTCATATTCGTTAGCAAAAACTTCTTCAAAATAATTAAGTAATGGTTTTTGATAATTTTCCTCACCTACATAAAATGTCATTTTTTCGAATTGATAATCTGTATTTTCTTTGATAAGTTTATGGAGAGTGTCCAACCAAGTATTCCATCCTTTTGGATATGCTTGCATACCTTCTTCATCAAGTTTATCCACTACAACTAATTCATCATCATGAAAGACTTCTCGAACATAACGGAAACGTCGATTAAGATGCAGACCATCACGCGTCCCACGATCTTCTTTCGTATTTGTTCCTGACACAATAATCAAAACTGCATCATTTTCTCGTTTTGCTTTTGTTATAAGATCTACATGACCTGTGTGCATTGGTGCGAAAGCCCCAAATACTACTGCTAATTTTTTTATATTTAATAATTTATGCTTCATTTTCGTTATTCCTCTTAAAACTCCTCGGTTACATCGTACCAACCTTCAACATTAATTTCTTCATCATTTATGTATGTTTCTAAATAAGAATATACTACATCTGCATCTAGGAAAAAGGCGCGATAATGTCTAAAATCAGCTTTATCTTTATACTTTCTACATTCTACTAAGTAAATACCTTCTATTTCATCTATGTTATCTAATGGAATTTGTAAAACTTGAGTTAAGAAGTTTAATGCATCGTCTTCAAAATATTCAATATCTGAGTGTATCTGAACGTAATTTGGATTTTTTTCTGAAGTATCATAAAGACATAGCCATTCTTCACTATCCTTTGTAAATAAATTATCAACTATATACTTTATTTCATCCAAATCAGCTTTTTTCTCACTAATATATTGTGTATCAATTTTTTTCATATACTTATCATCCTACCTTATTATATATTTTTTACTGATTTTTAATTTATTTATACTCATTTATTTTTATTACACCCTATTTTTTAAAAAAAGTTTATCGATATATAAAACACTTATCTTTTTAATTTTTAAATCTATAAGTGTATGATTTCTTTTAAAGATTATTTCTGTATTCAACAGTATTCTTTAAAAATTATGCCTAATACAATCAACTAAGAAGCAACCATATTCAGGATATAGTTCTAACTTAATTATAGGTTTATAATTCTCATTTTGAATTTTATTAGACATTGTTATTAATTTTTCTAAATCTTCTTCGTAACTTTTAATATAATCTTGCTTCTCTTCTTCACAAGAAAAATCATCATCAACCTTCGTTTCCTCTATATTTTTAAGTATGTCATTTTTATACTTACTTACACATTCGTAAAATTTCTCATATTTATTTTTAAGCCAAAGTGTGTAATAGTAATGTTCCCAGTCTGCAAAGTAATAATCAAGAATTGCTTTCTCACACTCTTCCAAAAATAAATCGTATTCTCCTAGAACATAATAAGCTTCAAAAACTTGATAATCTGCAATATCATCAGTAGTTAAATAATACTTCTCATCTTGCCCTACTTCAACTTTTTTTAAATAATAGATTGCTTCTTCCTTATTGCCTAAATATACTTCACAATAAGCAATACATAACAACAAACGCATTCTATCTGGATACTCTGATAATAGTTTTTCAAAAATAACTTTTGCCTTTTGATACTCTTTCATTTCAAATAAACATGCTGCATATCCAAATTGTATTTCATAATCATTAGTTATTTTTAACGCTTTTTCAAAATACATCAGACTTTTATATAAATCTTCAATTATTTTATTACGCTGATAATTTGAAAAACTAGTTAGTGCTAAGCCTTTATATGTTTCAATAAAGGGAGAATTTATCTTGTTGGCTTTTAACAAATATTCATCTTGTTTTTTATCAGCTTCGTAATAGAATCCTAGATTAGTATAAATTCTCGCTTTATCAACATCATTAATTTCTTCATTATATTTTAAAACAAAATCTTCTAATAATTTAATTGTATTTTTTTCATATCTTAATTCTAATTCTACAGAAGCCAAAACACAAACAATATCTACATTAGATGGATATTTAAAAAAAAGATCTTTTAAATATGTTCTGAAATTCTCTAAAACATGTTCTGTTTGACTATAATTTTTAAAAATATTTTCTTTATATTCATTTTCATATTCACTTTTTAATACATTCCAAAATTCTTTTATTACTTTTTTCATAAATACCGCCATCCCAAACACATTACGAACTACAAAAAACTACTTTATTAATTTGTAAAGGGTTCTTCTAACTCTCCCAGTCTATACTTTCTATTTCTAAACCATCATTAAATTTCACACATAGAATTTGATCACTTTCTTCTGGATTAATCATAAAATCAACACTGATAAAGTTCTCCCCAGCCCATAGCAAAATTGCTTCTATTTTCATTTGTTCTACAAATTCACAAATTTCATCTGGTATATCTAATTCCAATTCTTCTTTATGAAAAACAATATACTCATCATCCACTTTTAAATAACATTTTAAAGCTTCTTTAGCTTTCTCAAAATAGTTTTCACTATTGCGTAAAAATTCAGCAAATGTATCAAGAACTCCTACTTTAAATTCATAACCACTATCATACCATAGTGTTGTCATAATTCCATTATACTCTTCTTCCCATAATACGCGAACATCATCACTAAATTGTTCATCTGCATCTTTTTCTGTATCTATCTCGCCAAAAAACTCGTGATTAACTTTACTCATTTTAATTTTCCTCAAACACTTTTAATCTTCTAATCAAAGTAAACTATTTTTTTTAACATTCTAGTTAGTTTGCATCGAACATAGATAAAGTAAACTATATTTTTAATTCTTCGTTACTCTACCTTATCTATAACTCTTTAATAAATTGTAACCAATACATTCCCATCTTCTTCTAACACTTGTTTATAAAAATCTTTCATATTTTGAAAATAATCCATTATTTCTTCTTTTATTTCGTCAGTTTCTTCTTCATAATCCCAAATATCTGGATATAATTCGGCTTCTTTACATTCTTTCATACTAAAAATTTTTAAAGCTTTTTCTATATCAAAATTGTCAAGAGCAAAAACTATATCTTTAATTCTTGATTTTTCTATATAACTGATATATTCCTCAATACCATCAATAGGCAATACTCCAACAACTGCTTCGCTAAGAGGATTATTTTTTATAGGTTCAATACAACTTACTCCTGTAAGTACAAAATGAAGAGCATCCCACATCTTATCAATATCAAGAAGTATCTCAGCTTCATCATTCCAATCTTCAACTTCCTCAAAAATATCATCTTCTTCAGCATAAAAAGATTTAAGTTCTTGTAAATTCGCATCACTTAAATATTGATAACTTGCTATTATTCCCATTCTAATCTCTTCCTTATTTTATAGTTTACTTTATTTAAACTTTTCTCTTTTTAAAATTCTTTCTTTATCATTAAAAATCAAACTATGACTTACTCCTTTATTAATCATTTTAGAAATTAATATATTTATCTTGTTATAGCAATCAGCAAAGCTTTTAGATATGATATATAAATAACATTTTCTCTCTTCAATCATCACTCTTTTCTTATAATTATATCATAAAAAGCGTATAATGTATTATTCATATTATTATATACTCATAATATAATAGTAACTAGGGATATAAAAATATACTAATAAAAATAATAGATTTTTACTAATTTCAAAAAAATATTAAATTATCAAATTCATATATATATATAGGAGAAAATATAATTGATACTATAGGGGGCTACAATATTGTAGAGAAAGAAATAAAGGTGATACATTATGTCAAAACAAGATTCAGAAAATCAACAAAAATTTATGTCATTTATGTTTAGGGGGAAGGAAATACTCAAGCCTTTAAATACAGGTTATATTGACGAAAGAATAAGTTGCATTAGGGAATATTTAAAACTATTGAAACAGATAGCGATGGTTTATTTAAACAATCAAAAATATACATAGGAAAAATCGAAAATAAATATTTAGAAGGGCGTAAACAACGTAACGTTTATTGGGGATTATATATCTTACCTCAAATACAAATAGAAAACGAAAAAACTTTAATTGATGATGGCCAAGTTTTTTATATCAAAAACATCAAAATTAAAACATTTCTTCCCCCTGGGCATACATGGGGATATTTAGTGTATTTAATTGATGATACCATTTGGTTTGGAGCAGATAGCGGGTATGCGTTTTAAATAGACTTACTGAATATAAAGCTAGCCAGTAAAATGGTGATATGTAAATTTTTATCAACCATATTTATTATAATATTAATTTTCGCAAACCTAGAAAAACTAGCATACCTTATATAATTGAATATTAAACACTAAATTATTTCTATTCCCCCCTAGGTATAATAAACGCATTTTCAGCTTTGTTTAAACCAATTTTAGGATAGTAACCCATCACACTTGGAGCAGAAAGTAATATAATTGCAACCTTCTCTCCTAATATTTTTCTACACATACTAATAAGGTTTTTACCTATACCTTGTTTTTGATATTCTTTATCTATTGCTAAATCAGACAAATAGCAGGCATAAGAAAAGTCTGTCATTCCACGTAAGATACCAACTAATTTATCATTATCCCATGCTGTTAATACAAAATTAGAGTTATTTAACATTAATTCCAATCTTTTCAAATCACTTGTAGGTCTTCTTATTCCTGATTTAATTAAAACCTGCTTATACTCTTCTACTGTTACTTTTTTATTACTAAAATATTCAATCATATCTTATTATACCTCAATAAATTCCAATTTATTTCATAAACTATTTCACTATATCATCCATTTTATTTTCTAGATCTTTTGTAAATAGACAATTCCTTTATTGCAATATCCAAAGAACATCGTACTCTATTCTTTTCTTTATTTTCCTTTACAGAACTAACCAATACTATTCTGCATTGAGGAATTTTTAATATATAGGTTCCATACCAAAAAGGCTGAGGTTTAGGAATCTTAATATCCAGCTCTCCTTTTTTAATATGTACTTTTCTATCATTCCAATTTAGTTCAGCGTAATCTTCGTAAAGGTCAATATATGCTTCTTGATCCTCATGACTCCAAATTTTCTTTGCAATCCATGTTGGAAATAGCATAAATATAGGAATCAAGGCAAATATCAAGTAAACAGCATGTATTGGATGTTCTCTAAAATATATAGGTCCGTATTCTGGTCCTTTGTCTATACCAGAAATTGTTAAAAATCCGAAAAAAACCAATAGCCCTGCTGCTACTCCAAATATAACCAAAATATATAAGACACCTGGTGAATATTTATTATGTCTAAACTTTATTCTTTTCATTTTTAAAATCCCTCTTTATAAGTCTCAATTTTCCTTTTTCGGAGAATAACATATAAGATTTTGTATTATCTTTATTTCTACTATCTCTGCATAATCTCTAAGTAATTTTTAAGCTAACTCTAGATTTAAAACTTCTCTAATAACTTTATCTTCACCTATTGCTGATATTTTAATGTAATCAAATCCATCTTTTTTAACATCCTCAAAAGAAATTTTTTCTCCATTGATTGTTTCCAAATAGTCATTATCATCAAATTCAAAATCTTCTTTTTCCTCATCATAATCTATACTATAACCTAAATCAATTTCTATTTTAGAATTGGGAATATCTAATTTTACAAGTGGACGATTATCAACCGTCTCTAAATCAAATTTATCACAAAATAGTGAGTTGTATCCATATTTTAATTGATCATAAAGTAAAATTTCTTTTCCTGTTTGAATGCATTTCGCTACACCCTTACAAGGTTTTATAGCTGAAGTTTTTTCATCAAAAATTTCAGTAATCACAGCATCAGAATCCAATTCGCCAAAATAATAGATTTCAAAGAACCCATTATACTTGTCTTTTTCTACTTCATTAACTATCCTAATAGATGAAAAATCCTCTTCTACTTCAACAACTTTATAATTATTTTCTTTCAGATAAGTTGGTATTTTCATATAAAAACTCCTTAAGTCATACACAATATTTTATAAATATATTATATATATTTCTTTTTTATCAAGTAAAAAATGTGTTTGAAGATAAAATTTAATTGATATATACCTTTCTTGCTATATTGCATTTTATGCAAGAAAAAGTCTAAATATCATCTTGTTCAAATGACATTCTGAAACCAATTCAAATACAAATAGTTTTCATTATATCATAAGTCTCTCCTTATTATTTTAGCAACCAAAAGAAAGCTTCCTTTAATTTATTACTACCGTCTTCTAATATAATTCTTCCATGAGAGAAGATAATTTTATCTGCCCTCCAATTTTCAATTATACTATAACTTTTAATAGCTTTTTTCTTAAAAAGAAAAGACAATCGTAAATCTCTAGGCGTTCGTGATTTAGGATATTGATTATCTCCGACTCTAAATAAAAATTTATAAAAAAAAGGGAGATTATTTACTTCAATATTTTCTATTAAATCCGTTAATATTAATGTCGAACTTTCTTTATGAAAAAAGGCAATTTCTTCCATTGCTACACTCCCCTTAAAGGGAGTATATAGTATCTCCTCTGACCAAATAGGTTGATAGTTAGAAGTAAATGATATGAAGTTTTCCTTTTCTTCCACGTTTAGTTTATCATTTACTCCTTTTGCTAACCAGATTTCTGCTTTGGGATAGTGTTTGTACCAGTCTAAAATGTAGCTATAGTGATATTTGTTAGGAGCTACAATATAAGCTATCTCACCTAGTCCCCTTATTTTATCATCTAATTCCCTGTTAAATGCAATTGGAGAGTGTATCCACAACTTATTATTGGACAGTCTAACTATTGTCATTCTTGTTGTAAAAGGAATTTTAAAAACTTTAAAATTCATTTGTATTTCTGTTCCATCTACAATCCAAATGTTTTTGTCAAGTTGTTTCAATTCATTAATCGGAGAATATAATTTCAATAATCCTTTCATAAATGCTCTCTTCCTTTCAATTCTATTCATTTATTTTTTTACTAAAAAATCCCCCCTCAATATTTTATATTTCAAAAAAGAAATTCTCGATTATTTTTTCTATATTACCATGCAAAGTAAAAGGGTCAGATGTTTTATGAGCTTAATTCATAAATTTTTCAAATCATTTCCCCCTTACTAAACTTCAAATTTAGTTGTTTAAGAAAATATAAAATCTTAATTAATATAAAAATAATACACTTGTGAAAGAAAACAATTATTATACAACCTTATTAAAATGTTCTAACTTGATATATACACGTAAAAACAAATTAATATCATCATAAATAGTATATATAACAAGTCTATAATTTATCTTTATTTATTATTGCTAGAAGTTCTTCCCCGATTTCTTTTATTAGATCAACTACTAAGGCATTCCCCATTGTAAAATATCTATTTGTATTTGTAGCCCCCTCTAATTCTGTCCATCTATCAGGAAAAGTATTTATTCTTTCTGCTTCAATCGGAGAAATTACTCTAAGCTTATTATTTCCAGGATCTTCTACTACATGACTCATTCTAGAAACTGTAGCTTCAGATGTAACCATAGTCCTAGCAGGTTTAGATAATGAATCTGGAAACTGCATACTACCCATCCCATATTTATATCTGTGTCCTGTACGAGAAATCTTCACCTTTTTAAATCCACCTTTTAACTCTTTAAACTTTTCAATTTTTTCAGAAGTCAAATATAATTCTTTATCTTCTAAATTATGTATTACTAATTCTCCTAAAATCGCTTCTTTTCTAGTTTTTGGAATATAATTAGCCATAAATACCTTCCCCTCTATCATAACACCCGTTTTACAAAATCCTTTTTTTATAGAAAAAGTATCTGAAAACTCTTTAATTGATTGAGTCAAATCTAAGTCAATAGCTCTAAAATCAGATATTGATTCATTAATCATGCTACTTGAAAATGGAGCCATATCAATTAAAAAATTTCTTATTTTATTTTCTTCTTTAATAATATTAGATACATATTTATTAAAACTAGAACCATTTTTAAAAGCAAATATAAAAGTTCTTCTTCGTCGTTGAGGATAGCCATAATCTGCAGCATTTATCATTTTCCAAGAAACGGCATACCCCAAATCTGATAATGTTCTTAAAATTATACCAAAATCACGACCTGGTTGTTTACTATTAACTCCAGGAGAAGCAAGTAACCTATCAACATTTTCAAATAATAGGTAATTTGGTTTCTTTAGTTCTATAACTTCTCGAATTTCCCACCATAATACTCCTTTTTGACCTTTAATACCTTTAGCTCCTGATGTTGCAACAGAGTAATCTTGACATGGAAAACCAGCAACTAATAAATCCATTTCTGGAATTTGATTTTTATCTAATTTTGTAATATCTTCATTACTTATTAAAGTATTGGGGAAATTCTTTATATATATATTAAAGGCAAATTGGTTTTTTCTTGATGGTTCAAATTGATTAGCCCAAACTACTTCATACAACTTGCTGGCTCTAGATAACCCAAGGTGAAATCCTCCAACACCAGCAAACATCTCAACAGTTCTTATTTTAAATTTATTCATCTTCTCTATTAATTCTTTTCCTTTCTTCATCAATTATCTTTATTGCATCAAGGATTTCATTCTTACTATATTCAACTACTAATGTTTTATCATCAATTGCCTCATACATTAACTTTTCTTTATCTTTCAATCTACTATATATCTTTTCATCAACAAATCCAGGACGAAAGCTACTTATATCTTCCGATGCGGTCTGTAAATAATAGTATCTGGTATACTGATTTTGATTAAGTCCTAAACGGTGAATTCTATCTCTAGATTGCAACATAAAAGTTAAATTAAAATTATATTCAAAATATACTGCATCATGTACAGTTTGATGTAAAGAGATTGATTCACCTAAAGTTTGAGGATTAGATACTAAAACTTGTACATCTCCATCCTTAAATTCATCGATTAATGTGGCTCTATTTAATTTCTCAGTACCACCATATACTAGGTTTACTTTAATACCTTTTTCTTTCAATGCATTTGTTATTTTGAAAAGTGTATCTATAAAAATACCCCAAACTAGTACTTTTTTCCCTTCTGAAACTAATTTATATACCAATTTAATTCCCTCATTGAATTTTGGAGATACCATACTATCTATATTAATATCTTCATATGAATTATTTGAATTATTTGATTTACTATTATCTAATAAGGAATTAAATTCATTTTCTGATATTGTATATATATCCCCATCATCATCACACGACATTAATTCATTATAATTAATCTGTTTAGTTACTAAGGAAGGATTAGTTGAAGCCTGTATCAATCTAATTAATCGAGCTAAACTTGATTTCTCATTTAAATAAATCCGTTCAGCTAACTCCAACTGTTCCTCACTCGGGGGCACCACTTCAATATAATCATCTTCTGCCAACGGAACATTCAAATCTTTCTTGCTAGTTCTCCAGAAAAAAGGATGAATCTTAGCATTAATTTCTCTAATTTGTTTTACTTTTGGTTTAAATAAATATTTAATATCCCATTCAAAAAATGAATTATACTCGTTACCATATAATATATGTAAAAAATTGTATATATCTTGATAACTATTAGGAATTGGTGTACCTGTTAAAACATATTTAAATTTAGTTTTTTGGGATAATGCTAAAGCTTTTTTAGCCCTAATACCATTAGGATTTTTAATTCTATGTACCTCATCAAATACAAGCATAGTCCTAACATCCATATTATCATTTATTTTTGTCAAGTATTTTGGTAATGATTCATAATTAACTAAAACCAGATTACTAACTCCCCAGTTAACTGATAAATCATAATCAAAATCCTTAGAAGTTTGAGTATCAATAGATTTTAGCAATTTCTTTTTACCAAATACTTTTTTAAATTCTATTTTCCAGCTATCAAATGCATTCAAAGGACATACAACTAACAACCTATCAATTCTTTCATTTTCTTGTATTCCTAGTCTATTTAAATATGCAAATACACCAAGAATCATTGCCGTTTTACCTGCTCCTGGAACAGAAAAATTTGCCGCTCTAGACATTTCATACATAAAATATGCAGATCTCAAATGTAGTTCATACAATGGCCTAGTTACTTCTGATTGTATAATATCAGAAAATTCTTTAAATATTTCAATTTTATCATTAGGAAAATTATCTAACTCCCCTTTATAAACATTACCTAAAATTTTATACTTTTCTATAGAGTATTTATACTGTTCAAGGTACTCTATAACTGAATTTGTTACTGTAACATGTATATTTTTTCTTTTAGCTCTTTCTTTAGTAATAGAAATTATTCTTTCTATGTCCTTGTATGTTGTTGAAGGTTTAATTGTTAAATAATCATCTTCAAAATATATTGAAATATCGCTTCCTTTTCTCAATTTTCTATCACTAAATACTAATTGAATATCCGTTTTATCAATACGTATAACTGTGTTATCTATTAACTTGAAAATTATTTCATTTTCAAAATTATCAAAATTATTATTACTATCATCAATCTTCTCAATAGCTTCAATGTTTGACTGAGATTGATATTTTGCTATTTCCTCATACGCTAATTCTGAAACCTCTATAACTTTAACTCTCGGTTCTTGGTTGCCCCATAATCTATTAAATCGTTCTTGATTCGATTGTATTCTCTTTTTAACATTTTCACTAGAATCCCAAGATACATCAACACTAATACTTTCATAATTAATATTCATGCCATTTTTAGTTTCATTAACTGATCCGTTAAAAAAAATCTTTTCATCCCCTGATGAAATTATTCCAAATTTATCATGAAAAATACCTTCTTCTGTTAATGCTATTTTTATTCTAGCTCTACCCATTGCAATCATAAAAGCCAAATTTCCAAGTTGTTGCTGAACATTAGAGGTAAGTCTTTCATTTCTTTCTGCAAGTTTTAGTGGTTTAATGGTTTCAAGTAAATCATATCCTGCCTTAATCCTATTATAATCTTCCTTACTAATTTCTTTCGAAATAATATATTCAAGATTACCTCCATTTTTAGCAAGCTCTTCTAAACTTTCATAGTAGAAATCTACACCGGCTGTACTAAAGTATCCAGAGACACGTTGATATAAATCAGCTTCTTTTAAAAGTGGTTGATAAAATTCTCCAACTATAGAACTAGAATATTCCGGTCTTATTTTATTTTTTATTTCTTTTGAGAATGCCATAATTATATGCCCTTCTTAAGTCTATATAAAACATCTTTAATTTCATCAATTATTACTTTAGCCTCAAAATTTTCATCAGGTGTCATATTTAAGAAATCTTCAGGCTCTATCCCTGATAATACATCCCTTATGTTCTCTAACTCTATAAGTGGTTTCATCCTATCATTTTCATTTTTCCCTTTAAAAACGAGCCTGTTTGTAGATTTTATTAATACATTTACACTTTCTTGCACTTCGTTATCTTGCTCAATTACTGCTTTAAGTTCATTTGCTGTTTGAATAGGCTTATTTTCAAACGCATCCATAATAATATCTACTTTGTCATCAACAGCATCTAAAAAATATCCTAATCTTTCATCACTGCGTAGAATATTTTGTTTTAAATCTCTCATTATACGAGTTGAATCACTTTGATTATCAACAGTTTTAGAGACAGCAAGGTACGCTAGTACCGCTTCTTTAATGGATTCTTTATTGTTAGATTTTAAATTAGTTATAGTACTTTCAATTTCTTCTATTGGACCATCTAGATTTAAATCTCTAGCCAAATAAAATTTATCTATTGGGTTTCCTCCTGGTGATACAATTTCTATAAACTTAATAATTAATTCTGCCAACCTTATATCTCGATTAATTTTTTTTGTGTTCTTCGCACCAGATGCTCTTTTATATTCTTCAATACTCATTATTTTCTCAACTTTTATAGTATTATAAACATCAAAAATACGGTCAATTGGATTATAACTAATTCTCTCTTCTCTTCCTAATTGTAAGTCTAATTCTAATTCTTTAATTATTTTTTCGTCTGATTTTACATCTAAATGCAATATTACCGCATTAAACTCTTGAGCTCGACCTGTTTCTCTCTCCAACATTCTTAAAGCTGTAAATCTTCTATTACCATCTATAACTCTACCATCTGGAAGCACAACACCTGGTTCTTGTTGTGATTTTTCATTAATAGAATCTTTAGTATCTTTCATAGCATTCTTATTAGATTCACAAATAAATTGCTCAAAAATTTTATTATATTCTGAATCACCAGCCTCTGGAGTCAGCAATCCATGGATGGAACTATATTTCTTGTACATAGTATTAATACGTCCATTTTGATCATTATAATACAAAAATTCTAACGGAATCGCATATACATCATATTTATCATCAATTTGATTCCTGATTGATAATTTTTTCCTCTCTCTAGTTTTTTTTAACTGGTTTGCTGCTGCTCTCTCTAACAAGTTCATATTATTTTTCCTTATCCTTTCATCTAAATTTATTTTTCTTTAGTTTTCTATTTTTAGCAACCTAAGCAATCATTTTATTTTAATCAACCTGTGATTACTTTTAATTTATATCTTATCCCTATACTAGTACCACCTCTACTCTTTATCGACAAGTTTTCTTTTAATTAAATTCACTGTTAAGGAGGAATAATTGATTGTATTTCCAACTTAAAATCAGAGTATTTTCTATGAATTTTCCTTTGACATCAATACTACGCACTCAGCGGTTCGCTGTTACCGCATCACTATCGCTCTGCGACAGCTATCGCATAAAGCATTCGTAATTAATGACTTCGGTCTACGCCCTTGTCATTAAAACGACTGCTTCAACATGAAACGAATGAACACTAAGTATGTCAAGTGAACCAGTCTGTATGTGGAAACATGTCTATAAACCTTTTAACGATAGTAAAAAGTTATCGTTAAAAAGTATCAGACTATAATGCCCAAATTATATAGGACACTTTTTGAGGCATGTTTTAATGAATATGATTCTGTTTGAGAAAATATATCTTAAGAACTATTCAAGTATATTATTTTAAACTATTTAATTTATCTTCTTGTTTACAGTACTTCTCGATTATTCTATAATATTTGTCTTTGTTGAAATCTCGTCGTGTAATATACAATTTATATCTTTTAAAAAGTTTATCATTTAAAATATTTTTTTCTATTGCACAATATGGGCTTATTTCATAATTATTGTTCTTTCTAAGAAAATCAATAAATGTATTTGCTTTTTTATTTCTAAACAATTCTGGAGATAACATCCCTATTTGGAAATATTTTTTATTTTTATTATCAAGATAATGTATCATGGGCTGATTGCCTGTAATAAAATTATATAATTTTATATCTTTTAAAATATATATTCCCTCTCTTTCAACAAAGGGATAAGAAATATTTGTTAATAAAATCGGGACTACATTTACATTATCTATATTGCAATTAATATCCTTAAGTCTTGAATTAATGCTTTTCTTTCCATTCTCATCCTTGGTAAAATATTTTAAATTACGTTTAAATTTATCAATATAATAGTCTAGTTCCTGAATATTTCGACAATATCCTCTCACATTATCATGCTGAAATTGAGTTTTGCACTCAATGATAAACAATGTATTATCTATATATAGTAAAATATCTAATTCATAACTCTTGCCATTACTATTTGTTTTGACATTCTTAATAGCACTATGATTGTAACTTAATAATAACTTATGTATGTAATTTTCATATTTTGAGCCCTTTTTAAAGATTTCATTATTATTGGTAAAAAGAACCATTATACTTTTTAGTGGTTCAATCATTTTTATTATTGATGGAAGCATAAGTATAAAATTGTTGTATTCAATTAAAAATGATGAGAATAAATCATTTTTGCTTTTACCAAATACCAGATGATTAAAAATAGCTTTTATTTCATCTACACTAAATTTGTTTTGTGATAAATCATATTTTAATTTATCTATATCTATTTTTAGTACGTTTTTTTCATTAATAGTTAGTTTGTAAAAATAAGTGTATATGGAAACCCATCTTTCCAGTTTTATGCCTAGGTATTCTTCAGTTAAGTCATCACTATAAAAGAATTCTTTTAATTTTTCTCTAAAGGAATTTGAATATTTAATTATATCATTTTTATTATCAAAATATTTCAAAGTTTTAGCATTATTTAAATCATTATATTCTAAAAATGAGAATATTCTATCCGTAATTATTCCATGGTTTTCACTAATATATAATTTATTAAACAATCTAGTCTTTACTTCCACATCTCCAAACATCCAATTACCAATTATATCATTTACTAAATTTAATAACTGAATTAAAACTAGAATATCAATTACATCTTTATCATCAGTATTTTGGTAATATGTCGATTCGCCACTTGTAAATCCATTTCTAAGCAATATGCCCAATCCTAAAATGATATTTTCACTAGAAGCTTTATATTGTTCTTGCTCATACTCAGATGAAGTTTTACTTAATATATCTAAATTTATAGATATTTGAGTATTAAACCTTTCCAGCAATTTTAAATACGAACACTTCATCAGTTTGATTTTTAATATATCTTTTTTAATTTGATCTCTTTTTTTGTTTAGTTTATCACCCTCTTTAGATAATCGTCTAAATTTCTTATAACTATTATTTGAAAGATTATCTTTAACCCAATTTTTTATTAGACATTTAGTATCGTTACTAAATAATGTTTCGTTTCTATCTGTAACAAAAAAACCAGCGTATTTTAAAACTTTTAGTATTTCTTCCTCATTTTTGTTTTTGTTAATATAATCCAAATAGTCTAAAGGATTATTCTTTAAATATCTTTCAATTGAATTTATTCTCACATCATTGTATTTCTTCCTCATATGAATACCCCATATTATTTTGCCAATATTTATCAATTTCCGTTTCTTAAGTATTTTCAAAGCATAATTATTATTTACAATATATAAATTTTTTCATCTATCCCATCGACTACACGTGCATGTTTTTGTTTTGTCAACTCAACCATGCTACAATTTCTCGACGGATACATTACCATAAAATAATTACAAGAAAAATACTGAAATCAAAATCATCTACTTCAACTCCCAGATTTCTTTCATTTCGAGATTTTTCTAGTCTTTCACTTCTGAACTTTTGACATCAATACTACCGTCTCCACATGATACGTTTCTGGAAACATATCTACTGGTTGAACAGCCCCTAGTTTATAACCAAGGTTTCTCATGATTTCCATATCTCTTGCCAATGTTGCTGGATTACAACTAACATAAACTACTTTTTCTATATCCATTGCTGCAAGGTCTCTCAAGAAACTTTCTTCACATCCTTTACGTGGTGGATCGACAATAACTGCATCTAGTTTTATATTTTGTGAGACTAGTTTTTTTATTATATCTTCACTTTTTCCTAATAAGAATTCTGCATTAGTTATATTATTATTTTTCGCATTTTCTCGTGCATCTAGTACTGCTGCTTCTACTATCTCAATCCCGTATACTTTTTTTACTTTTTGTGCAGCGAATAAACTTATCGTTCCAATACCACAGTACGCATCAATTATCGTATCATCTTCTTTTAGTTCAGCTAGTTCCAATGCTTTACTATATAAAACTTCTGTTTGAATTGGGTTTACTTGGTAGAACGAGCGTAAAGATATCTTAAACTCTATTCCTCCCAAAGTATCAGTTATATAATCTCGTCCAAATAGATTTTCGGTTTTATCTCCAAAAATAACATTAGTCTTTTTATCATTAATGTTCAACATTACGCTAACTATTCTATCATCTAATTTCGTAATTTTTTCTACAAACTCATTCAGATTTGTAAATCTCTCTTTGGCAACTATCCCTACCATAATTTCACTTTTGCTAGAATTTGTTCTAAACATTATGTGGCGAATTGCACCTTTGTGACTCTCTTCATCATATACTGATAAATCTAATTCAATTATCAAACTACGAATATCATTCATTAGTTTATTGTGTTCATCATATTGAATAAAACATTTTTCAATATTAATCACATCATGACTACGCGGTTTGTAATAACCCATTCGTACTTCATTATCCACTTTTTGAACTGGGATAACTGATTTATTACGATAGTGATATCCATCTTTCATCCCCAAAGTTGGTAACACTTCGACACTATCTGCACCTAAGGTTTTGTTCATAATATTTTGTACTTTTTTCGTTTTAAAGCGCAGTTGTTCCTCATAATCCATATGTACTAAATTAGCTCCTGATGTTTTTGGTACTCCTTCAACACGCTTATCAGAAACTTCTATTATATTTAACACTTTACCATAGCCAAGATTCTTTTTTAATTTTATTATTTTGAATTCAATAAATTCCCCCTCTATCACGTCTTCGATAAAAATTGGAAAATTATCTACTTTTACTACTCCAAGACCATCATGAGTATAATCAATGACACGTCCCGTTAATATATCATTTTTTTGCATATTAGTCCTTTCTAATTCATTCAAGATAGCAACCTTATAATCTATCTTCTACTATTAAAAAATTTATCTAATTTCTAATTTTTATGAAAAAAGAACAGCAATAGGAAACTTTATCTCCTACACTGTTCTCCTATTAATTATATATTTACTATATCGAAATTGCATAATAAATATTTATTCAATTACATACTTACACCAATTACTTTTATACCATTAACAAATTCAAGGTTTTTAATTTGTTTTGTTAATTTTTCAATATTAGTGTGCTCGGCATCTATTTCTAACGAAATAATTATAGTTGCTCGAGCATTAATTGGTACTGTTTGGTGGATAGTAAGTACACTACATTTTTCATCATTGACTATTCGTAATATTTTACCTAAAATTCCAGGAATATCATCAACGTCTATTGATAATGACAAAATAGACTGTCTTTGAATATCTTGAATTGGGAAAATAGTATCTTTATACTTATAAAAAGCACTTCTACTTAAATCAAATCTCTTTGATGCTTCTAAAATAGATAGTTTCGGGTTTTCTTCAAGAGCTTTTTTCATAATCAATGTTTTTTTTACTGCTTCAGGTAATACATCTTCTCTGATTATATAATATACTTTTTCTTTATCCATAGTTTTGCCCCTATTCTACAAATTCAAACTCACCTTTTAGAATCTTAACTGTATCGCCATTTTTACATCCACGTTCATGCAGTGCATCATCTACTCCCATAGAACGCATTTGTTGCGCGAATCTTCTTACAGACGCATCACGATTAAAGTCTGTCATTAAGAATGCACGTTCGATACCTGGTCCACTTACTACATAAGCACCTGTATCATCTCTTGTAATCTTGAATGTTTCATCTTTTGGTTTATGTTTATAAAGAACTCTATTTTCCATACTTTCTTCTTCAGTATCAAGTTCATAAAGCATATTAGGATCCGTAGAATCTAATATATCACTTATTTTATAAAGTAGATTATCTACATTTGTTCTAGTAAATGCTGAAATTTCTACGATATCAACTTCTTCACCATCAGCTGCTAATTTAGATTTAAACTTTTCTAGATTTTCTTGTGCTGCTGGAATATCCATTTTATTAGCGACTACAATTTGTGGACGTTCTAATAAACGCATATTATATTCACCTAGTTCTTGATTAATAATTTTATAATCTTCATAAGGATCACGACCATCAGTTGCTGACATATCTACTACATGAACTATTACTTTAGTTCTTTCTATATGACGTAAAAACTGATGTCCTAACCCTACACCTTGACTAGCACCTTCGATAAGTCCTGGAAGGTCGGCCATAACAAAACTACGATGATCTTTTGTTTCAACTACTCCTAAATTAGGAGCTAATGTTGTAAAATGATAGTCTGCAATTTTTGGTTTAGCTTTTGAAGTTATTGATAGTAATGTTGATTTCCCTACTGATGGGAATCCTACTAAACCAACATCGGCCATAAGCTTAAGCTCAAGAGTAAGATTACGTTCTTCTCCTGGTTCACCATTTTCTGCGATTTCTGGAGCTGGATTTGATGGTGTTGCGAAACGACAGTTACCACGTCCACCACGTCCTCCGCGTGCTACTATTACTTCTTGTTCATGTTCTACAAGGTCAGCAAGTACTTCTCCTGTATCAGTATCACGGATAACAGTTCCTGGTGGTACTTTTAGATATAAATCTTTTGATTTACGTCCATGCATACCTTTACTCATTCCGTTTTCCCCATTTGGTGCAACGAATTTTTTCTGATAGCGATAGTCCATAAATGTTCTAAGCCCTTCGTCAACTATAAAAACAACGTTGGCTCCACGACCACCATCTCCTCCCGCAGGCCCACCTTTAGGAACATACTTTTCACGTCTAAACGCTACTAGACCATTCCCACCGTCACCTGAACGGACAAATATTTTTACCTCATCTAAAAACATACTATTCTCCTATATCTCTTTTTCTTTTATAATTTCTATTAAAAACTATTCCTAATCACTCTTTACAAGTATACATATCCCATTTATTATATCATAATTTTTTATGGAAAAATACTATTAAATAGTTTCAAAACAAAAAAATAACGGCTGCCTAGCAACCGCAATGTACTCCACAGGCAGGACTCGAACCTGCGACCCTCTGATTAACAGTCAGATGCTACTACCAACTGAGCTACTGTGGAAAAATATCTAAAATAAAAAAATGGAGCGGGTGATGAGAATCGAACTCACAACATCAGTTTGGAAGACTGAGGTTTTACCACTAAACTACACCCGCATTTGAAATTTTATTTAATTGTTATCTTGTTATGTTTAATATTATATTACAACTATTATGCTTTGTCAATATTTTTTTCATTTTCTTTCAGATTTTTAAAAATTATTAATAAACAAAAAGCCTTAAATATTTATACTTTAAGGTTTTTCTAACTTTATTATTTAGTTTCTCTGCTCAAGGATACCTGTTAGTTTTGCTAATTGGTACTTACTCATGTTCAACTCTGTTAAACGTTTATTTGCTAACTCATAAAACTCTTTCATAAATGTTTGACCTTCTTTCACTATTTTGGTATAATTTATTCAAGTATTTCCAGGAAATTAAATTCTACTACTAAACCTTTTCTATGAAATACTTAATATTTTAGAAAGGAACTAAGCTATGAGCAATTCAAATAAGCTATTTTATTATCCAGATAATCTAGTTTCACTAAGAAAACAAATAGAAATAGCACTTGAACCAGTTGTAAAGCAACAAGAAATAATCAATCAAGCTATTCAAATCTTAAATAAACCACTTGTTAGCAATTTAACCAAGCTAAGAGAAACTATTAACGCTTATTACAGTGAACCTCTTAAAATTGCAAACCGAGAACTTAAAAAACTGTACTCTACTAATACGTTTGAGCCACAACAAAAGTTAATTTCCGAAGTACTAAAAGATTTAAGGTTTAATATCCCAGCTGAAACACTAACTCGTGAATTTTCAATACTACAAGAAACTATCGTGATCTCTAAACCATATTTATCTAATGATATTCAAGAAGAAATTGAATTAGGGTTTGAAAATCAGATAAAAGAAAATAATAAAATTCTTAACAATCCTTTTTTGAATAAAGAAGTTATTTTAAAACTAGTATTGAATAATAACTTAAATTTAATATTTTCTTTAATGGCATTAGTTATTCAGTATTATTCAAACGATAAACTTTATATCCTTATAAGTAGCGCTTTCGCATTAATATACTCTTATATACTAAATCAGCATAATATGAAGTAGATATAAATGAATAATTGTTATGTAAGATTATTATCTCTGTTCTTTCCTCCTTTCCTCTCTTAGATATTTTTTATGTTGTAATTACCTCAAAGGAAATTAAATTGTGATTATATTCAAGATTTACTATTAGTAATTGAAGTTGTTACAACATACAACCAAAGTTTTACACTATCTAGTCATGTAAACGAGTTATCTTATTACACATTTAATGAATTACAATACCATATGTATCAATAAAAAGCGGTTTCCCTTTACTAATATGAACCAAATATGGACTATGATATGAGTACTTTGGACTTGAGTTTCCAAGATTATGAATTTCTAAATTCAGTAAGCCCAGAGAAAGTGTGGACTAAAACAACTAATATTTGTACAGAATTAGGTATCAAAACCCTTAGTGGTTTAGTTCAAATATCTTCACAAGTCTTTTCTCTAATCATTTAAGTCTTAATTAACTTATTTTTTGCTGTTGAATTTATTTCAGCATCATCAACAATAGCTTCAATAGTGAGTTTATCATGCCCAGATGAATTAATTTTTAATTTAAAACCAATCAATTTATCTATTTTTTATCATCTAAATAATATTGATTATTATCTTTTATAATAAATTTCATAAATATTCTTTCTCTAATTAATTTATAATCAAGTTAAACTTTATTGGTTAATTAAAAAATATCGTTAGGGCTGATTTTTAATACCTCACATAGTTTTTAAAAATCAAACCAATTTATATTTTGCCCATTTCCTTTTTCCAAATTGACACTATATAGTATGATATTTTCCTAGCCTATCAGCTAGTTTTCTTTGTATTAATCCAGAGTTTACTCTGGCTACTTTTAACGTGAGTTTTAATGTCACTTTATTTCTTCCTCTCTCAAGTTATTAATTTAAGTACAACTCAACTTAAACTTGATGGCAAGAATTTTTTAAAGAAAAACTTGATCTTTTCTTTTTTTATTGAAAAAGTTCAAATTTAAGTTTATAATAATGCTTAAGAAAGGGATTTTTATTATGTTAAATATAGATGAAAAAGAAATTCAAAAAATCTTTTCTGATAATCTAAGATACTATTTAAAATTAAATAATAAAACTCAACTTGATTTAGCAAATGCTATTGGTGTTAGTAATACGACCATAAACAATTATGTTGAAGGATACAACACGCCACGAATGGATAAAGTTGATAAAATTTGTAATTATCTTAGAATAACAAAAAGTGGTTTACTAGAAGATAAATCAAAACAAAAAGAAATCGATATAGCAAACATGGTTAATGATCTAAAGGATAATCTAAATAGTAGCCAAGCCTTAATGTATAGCGGAGAGCTAATGGACGACATAACAAAAGAGTTAGTTCTCGCTTCAATTGAACAAGCAGCAAGAATAGCGATGGCTCGACATAAGTCAGAAAATGACGGTTAAAGATGTTTATCGCTCCTTAGTAAAGGAGTTTGGAACAACTAATCCATTTAACATCGCTAGACAATTAGGAATAACAGTACTATCTAACGATTTAGGAACAAATAATAAGCTATATCATACATTAGAAATCAATAACGAAATATACCTCTATAATACACATAAATAACAACTTATCTTGATTCTGACAAATGATATACCTTGGCTCATGAATTAGGACATTTTATTTTGCACAGAGGCTCTTACTTATATTTCCTTAGGCGTATCAAGGTAAGAAATAGAAGATGACGTATTCGCAAGCTATTTTATAGTGTCAGATAAAGAAACAAAAGAAATAAACAATATAACTTACATATCGGAATCATTTAAGATTGATTATAGAATATGTGAAGAAAGAATTAAATATATTTAAAGGAGAATTAATTATGGAAAAATTTACAGAACAAATTAAACTGCTATCAGAGAGGACTGCTAAATTAAAAGATACACTAAATACAGAAGAAGCGACTAAAACAGCACTAGTGATGCCCTTTTTCCAACTATTAGGTTATGATGTATTTAATCCTTTAGAATTTTCACCAGAATTTATTGCTGATGTAGGAATTAAAAAAGGAGAAAAAGTTGATTATGCTATTTTACAGGGTACCGAACCTGTTATTTTAATAGAGTGCAAATCAGTTAATGAAAAATTAGATAATCATGATTCACAATTATTTAGATATTTCGGGACTACCGCATCTAAATTTGGGATATTAACAAACGGTTTAGAATATCGATTCTACACTGATTTAGATGAACAAAATAAAATGGACAGTACTCCATTTTTACAATTTAACATAAACGAGTTAAAAGATAACCATATTGTAGAAATTTTTAAATTTACAAAAGAAAATTTCGAGGTTTCTAAGATTTCAAAAACCGCATATGAATTAAAATACGTAAATTCACTAAAAAATTATTTAAACCAACAATGGAATGAGCCTTCAGAAACATTTATTAAATATTTACTAAACGAGATATATGATGGGGTAAAAACTAAACAAGTTATAGAACGTTTCACCCCTATTGTCAAAAAAACGTTTCGTATTTTTATAACAGATCAGGTTAATAGTAAACTGAGTGCGGCACTAAATACAACTGTTAATGATAAACACGATGACCATGAGGTTGACGAAGTTATTATTGAAGATGATGGAATTGTAACCACTCCAGAAGAACTTGAGGCGTATGCCATTACTAAAGTATTGTTAAATGATGTGGTAGATAATAATAGAATATTCTATCGTGATAATCAAACATATTTTAACATCTTACTAGATGATAACATAAGAAAATGGATAGTAAGAATATATCTTAATCGAAGTAAGAAATATATAGTGTTAAACAATGGTAAAAAAGAAAAAATAGAAATTTCTACACCTATGGATTTAACTAAATATAAAGATGAATTAATAAATATAGTTAATCCATTTTTATAATTATTAATTTGAGGAAATTGAAGCAGGAAAAGAGTAAATATTTATTAATTTCTTTAATATATACTAAAATGGTAAAAAATGATTAAACAATACAATAAAAAAAATCACAAAAAATACTATATATTTCAAATTACAACATAGTCAAATGCAAAACAAAAAGCCTTAAACGTTTATACTTTAAGGCTTTTCAAACTTTATTATTTAGTTTCTCTGTGTAAAGTCACTTTTTTTAATCTTGGACAGTATTTTTTAAGTTCAATACGGTCTGGATTATTTCTTTTGTTCTTTTTAGTAATGTAGTTTCTATCACCACATTCAGTACAAGCTAATGTTACATTTACGCGCATTAATATAACCTCCTATAAAATTCAATCTTAACAACTTTTTCATACAACAAAATATATTTTAACATAACTTACTTAATATTTCCAGTATAAAATGTTAATTTTCATAATTTTTTTTAGAAAATCATATCAAATGTTTTTTACTCCCCAAAAACTTTATAATAATCTTGTTTGAATTTTTCAATACCGATATCAGTAAGGGGATGTTTAATCATTTGTTTTATTACACTGTAAGGCACTGTTGCTATATCACATCCTATTTTTGCACATTCTACTACATGAATAGGATTTCTAACACTTGCTGCGATAATTTCAGAATCAATATCGTTGTTAGAGAATATTTCTACGATTTCTTCAATTAAAATTAATCCATTATGTGAAATATCATCTAAACGTCCTAAAAATGGTGAAACATAAGTAGCACCAGCACGAGCAGCAAGTAAGGCTTGGTTCGCACTAAAGATAAGTGTAACATTCGTTTTAATTCCTTCTTGTTTTAAAATCTTAACAGCACGTAATCCATCTTCAGTCATAGGAATTTTTACAACCATGTTTGGATGAATTTTAGCGATTTCTCTAGCTTCTTCTACCATATCTTTCCAGCAAGTAGTCGTTGCTTTTACTTCACCACTTATTGGTCCATCAACTATTTCTGTGATTTCTTTAATAACTTCTTTAAAATCACGACCTTCTTTTGCTATAAGTGATGGATTAGTTGTTACCCCGCAAATCACCCCAAGGTCGTTAGCTAACTTAATGTCATCCACATTAGCAGTATCTATAAAAAATTTCATTATATAATCCCCTCTCGATTCTTTGTCTTTATTTTATCATAACACATCAGAAAAACGATTTCAATTTTTTATTTACTTACAGAAAATATTTCTTTTCTAGCTATCATCATATTTGTTTTTTGAAAAAATATATGGTAGAATAACACTATATTTTAGGAGGCAAATGATGAAGAAATTTTTAGAAAAAGTACCTTATTTAATTTTTTCTTTCTTTTTATTTATAATACTCCCTCTATGTTCTTATTTTATATCTAATAAATCAGGAATGATAATTTTACTTCTTATATTTATGTATCCTATTGTTAGTTTTGTAATATCATTTCTATATGCGTATAATAAAAAGGACTTTAGTTACTTATTTTCATTTATTATAGGTTTCTTCTACTTAATATCTTGTTTAATTATTTTGAACTTTGATATTCTTATCTATGGACTTGGTTATGTATTCTTTAGTTTGTGTGGACAAGGTATTGGTTTTTTAGCAAATGAACTCCGTAAAAATAAAAAAAGTACTAAATAGGGTTTAAAAAAACGGACTGATGAAAACTCATCTAGTCCGGTTTTTATTATATTTCATATCCCAATAATATTCCACCTTCTTCTCCATAAAAACTACAGATTCCAGAAGCGGGTACTACGATAAATTCTATATTTTCAAATTTTTCTTTTAATTTTTCTTCTATTTTTTCACAAATATTTGTATTATTTCTATGAGTAATTACAGCTCTTCCACCTTTATACCCAGCTTTAATCATTTCGTCTACTACAGTAGAAACAGCTTTTTTCTCTCCACGAACTTTGTGTAGTAAATGCAATGTCCCCTTACTACTTGCTTCTCCTACCATACGCATATTTAGTAATCCTACTACCGCAGCCGCAAGTTTATTTAAGCGACCATTTTTCACTAAATTATCTACTTTTTCTAATACAAAAATAAGTTTTGAGTTCTCCCAATATTTTGTTATTGTAGCAACTACTTCGTCAAAAGATAATCCTTCTTTAATCAGTTCATTTATTTTAAGGAGCAGTAAGTCATTTTGCCCACCTGCTGAAAGAGTATTAATAATATGTATATTAACATTATTATTTTCTTCTTTTATCATTTTTTCTGCTATAACTGCACTATTATAACTTCCAGACATCCCACCAGTCAAAGTCAAAACTATTACATTCTCTGCTCCTCTATAAGCTGATAAGTAAGCTTCCGGACTAGGACACGCTGATCTAGCCGGTTCTGAACTAGCGTATACTTCTTCCATCATTTTATCAATATCTAAATCCAAATTATCTACAAAAACTTTGTCCTCTACTTGAAGAGAAAACGGTACTCTTTCATAAGCAACATTTTCAGCTTTATTAGGGATTTCCCTAAAATCACATGCAGTATCTACAACTATTTTCCACTTCATTTTTTATTCTCCTCTTTTTACCTATTATATTATTTTAGATCATCTGCTAATTCTAATGTCTGCTCATATAACCTTACAGTTGCACATGCTGATTTTATAACAATAGGTATTTCATCAGTATCCTCACCGTTCATACAAGCTACAAAATTATTATACATTATTTCTGATTTATTATTTTTTGTAAGCATTGTTAATGTTTTGCTTATTTCTTGAATTGAGAAAACATTTTTCAAATATGTAATAACTATTAATCTGGCCAATTGGCGTCGACTATATTTTTTCTTTATGGGTTTATCCACATAATGATTTTTAACATAATTGTTAATCATAGCTGATGTTAAACCTTTATCATTTTTCAGCATTATTGGACTATGTAATTTATTAACATACTCTAGTACTTGGTCTAAATATAAATCTATTTCGGGTAGTTCTGACCATTTTGGATATTCTCTTACCAAATTTCCTCCACCTCTTTATCTAGTTTTCACAATTACATTATATTGTTTTTTAAACTAATAGTCAAGAAAAATAAAACTTTTCCACAAGATTTCTCTTATGAAAAAGTTTTTTATTATACTAATTGTTTTTTTATATTTTTCTTCATATACATATAATATACTAGAACTCCCAGTGCATATGTCCCTAAACCTATTATCCACCCTATCCAAAGACCATCTATGCCTATACCTTTCTTAAACACTAAAAAGTACGCTACTGGTATACTTACTAAATAATAACCGATAAACATCGTTACGCATATAGGTACAACTTTTTTATAGCCACGAAGAACTCCAGCCAAAGCTGATGCAAAAGAATCACAAATTGCAAAACCTATCGCATATAATAATAAATGTGCTGTTAAAGATATAACATCTAAATCCTTACTATACAGATAAGGAATATTAGCATCGAATATCCAAACAATCAGTCCTGCTAAAAATGCAAAAATCATTCCCATTATTACTCCAAGAATTGTATAACGGCGTGCCATTTTATAATTTTTTGCCCCTACATGATAGGCTACTATTATCGTAACAGTATTTGCTACACTCACTGGTAAACTATATAAAAAACCTGAGAAATTCAATGCTGCCTGATGTGAGGCTATAATTGTCGTATCAAAACGCGATACCATTAGAGATAAAGTAGAAAATACTACAGTTTCTAGCGCTGTGGCTATAGCTATCGGTACTCCTAGCTTAAATATTTCTCCCCAATGTGAGAATTTAATTCCTTCTTTTTCAAAAATCTTATATTTATTAATTTTTGGGTGCTTTAGTGTTAAAAATAAAGCTATGAAGAATAGTACCATATAAGTCAACGATACCGCCATACCATTACCTGCTCCACCAAGCTCCGGCATACCTAGCTTACCAAAGATAAAACCATAAGCTAATAAAACATTCACAGGTACAGAAATTACCATCATTATCATAGATAATCCAGTAAGTCCAAGGCTGTCCATAAAAGCTCTAAGTACAACATATAAAAATATCGGTAAAACTCCTATACTTTCGTAAAATAAGTATTTTTTTGTAACCCTAGCTATGTTTTCATCCATGCCTAACCCATTAACTATGGGCTCTGCTAAAGTATTTAATCCTATAATAAGTATGATACTAATAAAAACTGCAATATATAAAAACTGACGAACTTTCGTTGGGATTTCTTGTTCTCGCCCTTTCCCCATCAATTGTGATACTATTGGAACTATTGCAAGAACTATAGAATTTAGGGTATACATTACAGGATTCCAAATATTAAAACCCATGCTAACTCCTGCAAGGTCAGTAGGACTGTAATGACCAGCCATAAAGGTTCCTATCATAGATGATGAATAAGAGATTATTTGATATATTAGAACTGGAAATAGTAACTTCACAAAAATTTTAGACTGTTCTTTTATATTCTTACCTTGATACATAGTTCCTCCTTATTTTATTTACACTTTTATATCATTGTATATCCAGTTATAATTTATTTTCCATAAAAAAAATCCAAAAGTACATACTTTTAGATATCATCGATTTATAAAATAATATGCAACTGAGACTTGAATAGATTAGAAAACCGTTAGTTTAATCGACAACTCAACCTTGACAAAAACTTACACCCACAATGACATTACTTAATGCTGCTTCCTTCCGGACCTGACATGGTTCATAAGTATTGCGTCGTAAGATGCCTTAGTCTCAACATTACGTGTTAAACCCGACATTCCCTAGTCTACCCGCATCTCAGTATTCAGCCTTGCTAAAGCGGATTGCAAGTACAGGGCACCGCTAACTCCCCACCTAGCATTTCTTAATTATAGCAAATAAAAAATTAAAAATCAAGAGCTTTACAAAAAAGGTTATAGCTATAAAATATATCTCCTTAGTTACTTTTATCAATCTCTCACTATTTACTCTAATGTATTAATTTATCCAAGTCATCTATGTTTAAAATACAGTCTTTCTCATTAATGACTAAACAAGGTATCCCTATTTGCATACTCCCTTGAATTCCTTCAAATGCTTTATATGTATCTCTAACGTATAAAAATTGTTTCAAATTTTTTAGCGAAGATAATATTTCTACCTCTTCATAGTCTATTTCTAATTCTGTCAATTTTTCTTTAAACGGCGCTGTATCTGGACAACTCTGTGCATAATATAAAATATTTTTCATAAAGTATTTATCCTCTCTATCATATTTATTTAAATCCTTATATTTTAATTTTATCATAAAATAAAAATAAGCTCTATAATTTAGTATAGAACTTACCTTTTTCTTTGTATTTTTACCCTTTTTATTGAATCAGAAAAAACTGATGCTAAAAGTATCCCCATCGCAATAGCTCCCGCTTGTAGCAAGGTTTCTATACCTACTTTAAATGCTACATTGTAATTTTTTGTAACTAAATTTTGCATAGTATTGTACATCCCATACCCAGGAACGAGAGGAATTATTCCAGTATATATAAAGATTGTCGCTGGCATACGAAGTATTTTAGAAGTACTCGTCGAAAGAATCCCTACACATAAGGCACCAAAAAAACTTCCAATTACAACATCTGTTAATAATTTAACTATTACATATACCAACCATCCGGCTGCTCCTATTAATGAACAGCTCAATAGTGATTTTTTAGGTGCATTAAAAAATATTGCAAATGCAAATGTTACAACAAATCCTGCAATAAATTGTATATAAATATTATATTCCATGGTTTACTCCTTTACACTATTTTTAATCCCATAACTACGCCTAATGCTATTGCAATCGATACAAAAATAGCTGATTGCACCCCTATTATTCCAGATAAATAATCCCCCGCCATAAAATCACGGACTGAATTGGTAATCTGTACCCCAGGAACAAGTGGCATAAGGCTTACGATAATTATACTAACCGGATTATGTATAAGAAAGAATTTAGCAAGTGTCATTACTAGTACTGTAGAAATAAATGCCCCTAAAAAATTTGCTAGGAAATATATTACTTTATATCTTCCAATAAATAGTAAAAATGCGGTTTCTACAGCCATAACTACAAAAGAAACTATACTATCTTTAAACGTTCCTCCGAACATAATGGCAAAAAATGGTGCTGATATAGTCAATGCAGATAATACTGCTAAATTAGAATACCTAGTTTTATTTTTTATATCTTTCATTTTTCTAAAGGCATAATCTAGAGAACATCCACCCATAACCATTTTTCTCGATAAGTCATTTAATAATGAAATTTTTTCAAGATTTCTATCTCCTAAAAATACTCTTCTCATTGCTGTATAAGTCGTATCATCATATACAAATGATACAATTACAAAATTATAGGTAACTAGAATATTTGGAGCTTTTATATTCCCAAACGATTTATAAATTCTATTTACTGTATCTTCTACTCGATACACTTCTGCACCATAAAACAACATACTTTTAGCAATCTTCACACTAAAATTTAAAAGTTTTTTTGCATCCTGTTCACTTTGCAATAACTGAAACATTCCTTACCTCCTTCTCTATTCATTGATGCTTCTATTTTAAGTCGATGATTTCTTTTATTTTTTTAGCTTTTTTATGTAATTCAATAACTTTTTCTTTTGTTACTTCTTTAGCTTTCTCCAGCTGAGATAAGATATAATTAACTTTATCCAACTCTTGTTTTTGTTTTTTTATGAATAAATCATTTTTTTCTTTTGATAAAAATTTACCAAAATTTTTTTCATCTTCTGTTAAAGACATCTGTCCGCTAGTTGCCACTATAATCTCATAAATATGTCCTTCTTCTTCTATAATATTCTCTGCAGTAATAGTATAACCTAAATCTTGCAATTTTTCACGGACAAATCTTTCTCCTAGATTTGGTTGTAATATTAAATTTGGTCTATTAATTAATTTATCTTTCCCTTTTTCCAAAATATCAGCAATTAGTTTTCCACCCATACCACAAATAGTAATTACTTCTATATTATCGGCAAGCTCAATTGCATCTAACCCTGCAGCTTTTCTACATTCAATAATTCTTGATAGTCCTTCTTCTTCTACATTCTTTATAGAAACTTTATGTGGCCCTTCCACTATTTCCCCAGCAATAGCAAAGTTAATCTTATTTTCTTTTACTAGATAAATTGGCAAATAGGCGTGATCACTTCCTATATCAGCCAAACGCTTATCTTTTACATAGCTCGCTACCAATTTTAATCTCTTATTTATCGCTAACATTTTCATCCTCCTATCTTATATACTATTAATCTAAAAAGTCTTTACTAAAACTTGTCGTAATTATTGTTTTTTTCTTTTTAGAATCAAATTCTTCAAAATTTGTAATAATAGTATCTCCAAATTCACTTTTTAATTTTTTTGATAATTTTCTTAATTTTTCTTCTCCTTTATAGTCCTTAGAATCAAAAATATCAAGTTGAACTTTTAGTTCTTTCTCTTTTTTTATATCATTTAACGACACTCCTAAAAGTCTAACACCTTTAGAAAAATCATAATGTTCTAACAATAATTCCCATGCATATGTAAAAATTTTGTCAGGTTGATTAATATATTCTGGAATCTTCTTTGATCTTGTTATACTTTTAAAATCATTAAATTTTATCATAATAGATATATTATTTCCAACGTAATCCCTTGTCTGTGCTCGAGCGCTAACTTTTTTACTCAATTTTTTTATTTCGTTCAAAATATCATCTTCTTCTATAATATCTTGGGCAAAGGTTTTAGAATTACCAATAGATTTTCTTTCTACTGTATATTTTAATCCTCTATTATCTTCTCCGTTAGCGCGTTGTTTAAGTCTTAATCCCTGAATTCCCAAAACACTATGTAATATGACCTCATTAGCATTTGCCACATCACCTATAGTATTAATACCTAGTTTTTTTAGCTTTTTAGTTGCTGATTTCCCACAACCGTTCATCTCACCTACATCTAGATTCCAAAGAATATCTTTATAATTATTTTTATTAATAATTGTAAAACCGAGAGGTTTCTTGAAGTCTGAACCCATTTTTGCAAAAAATTTATTAAACGAGACCCCAACACTTGAAGGCATGCCTAATTGTTTATAAATTCTTCTTTGGATAGTTGCTATTACTTTTACAGGTTCTGGAAAATCACTTAAATCAATATATGCTTCGTCAACGGAAATAACTTCTACTTTTTCTGTATATTGGCGAACTAAATCAAAAATTCTCTTTGATTCTTCTTGATATTTTACCATATCAGGCTTAAGTATTTTTATATTCGGACACAGTTTCCTTGCATCTCCAACACGCATAGTTGATTTTACACCTTTATCTCTAGCTTCATAATTAGCTGTTACAACAATTCCATGACGTGTTTTGATTTCTCCAGCAATAGCTAAAGGTTTCCCTTTTAATTCTGGATCATATTTTTCTTCTACACTAGCATAAAAACAATTCATATCAATATGCGCTATTACCTTTGACATCACTACCCCCCCTATTTTTATAATATATTAAGAGCAGGATATTTATATAGCAACTTGCACTACACTATACTCCCGCTCTTATATTTAGTAATTTTAAATCAGTGTAAAATTAACAATTATAATAGGTTTTCTCTTTGTATTATCATATAATAAACTTGATAACATACTTCTAACTTCAGCTTTTATAGCTGCACACTCTCTGATACTCTTAATAGGGTTATTTTCTATATACTCTATTATTTTCTCTTCAGCTTCTTTTATAAGCTCCATACTCTTCTTAACATATACAAAACCTTTTGTTTGAATGCATGGACGACCCACCAGAATTTTTTCTTTCCTACTTATAGCATATGAAGCTACAAAAATTCCATCATTTGATAAAAGTTTTCTATCTTTAAGAACACTATCTTCAACATCGCCAATTCCACGACCATCTACTAATATATTACCTACTGTAACGTTATTAGGTATTACTTTTGCTTTATTTCCACTAATTTCTAGTGTAGTACCTTTTGCTAGAATATGAATATTGTTAGCCGCTACTCCTGTTTCTGCTGCGATTTCAGCATGTTTACGTAGATTTCTGAATTCTCCTTGAACTGGGACAAAGAACTTCGGCATAAGCATATTTAACATCATCTTCAATTCTTCACGAGTAGCATGGCTCGCAGCGTGAAGACGTTTTGATGCTGTTACTACATGTGCACCAAGTTTAACAAGAAGATTCAATGTTTGGAACAACATTACTTCCATGTTAGGCGATGGTGTCGCTGCAATCATAATAGTGTCCCCTGATTCTATTTGAATACCTTTAATATTCTTCTCAGCAATATTCTTCATAGCCTCGATTGGTTCTCCTTGATCACCAGAAGATAGAATACAAATTTCATTTTGTGGATAATTACCAAGCTCATCTACTGTAATTAAGTTTTCATCTTCTATTGCCAAGTAATTCATATTTCTCGCAGTATTAATAGAGTCTTCTATCGCTTCTCCTAGTAATAAAAGTTTTCTATTTTGTCCTAATGCTGCACGAACTATATGTGAAATTGTTAAGAAATTTGAAGCATAACAAGTTACGATTATGCGTTTATTCGCTTGATAAAATGCATTATCAATTTGCTCAGCTGCTTCATTTTCAGGTACATTATAGCCTTTCATATTAGCGTTGCTAGAGTCACTAAGTAAAGCTAATACACCTTTTTTCCCTAATGTACTAATTTTAACAATATCAGATTTATATTCTTTACTTACAGATTGGTCAAACTTAAATTCTCCAGTATAAACAATATTACCTTGTGATGTTTCTATACAAATACCAAGTGAATCAGGCATAGAGTATGTTGTTTTGAAAAAAGTAATACTCGCATTATTAAAATCATATTTATTATTTTCTTTTACATAGTAAAACTTAATACGACGTTTAATTCCTAAATGTTTTAAATGATTTTTTAATAAATCAATAGTTAATTTAGACCCATAAACTGGACATTTAAGTTTATCTATTATATATGGTACAGCCCCCATAGAACTTACGTGCCCATTTGATAGGAATATCCCTTTTACTTTTTGTTTATTACGAACTAAATAACTAATATCTGGAATTACTGCATCAATCCCTATCATCTCTGTTTCAGGGAACATAAGACCTGCATCAAGCACAAAGATTTCATCAGCTATTTCTATCATATACATATTTTTAGCTACTTCATCTACTCCCCCTAGAGGTGTAATACGAATTTTAGGAATTAGTTTTTTAGCCTTATTCTCTCTTGAATTTACTTCCTTTTGTATATTACTTTGATTTTTTTCTATTTTTATATTCTTTTTATTTATGGAATTATTATTTCTCTTTTGATGAGTTTTTTGTTTATTATTAACATTTTTACTTACTTGGATATTCTTTGCAATACTAATATTATTACTCATTATTTCCTCCTTGTTTAATCATACTTTTTACCGGTTCAAAATCTCTTCTGTGGATTGGGGTAATACCGTATGCCTTTAACCCTTCCAAATGCTTTTTCGTTCCATATCCTGCATTATTTTCAAAATCATAGTGTGGATATTTCTTTGCATATTCTTTCATTAATCTATCACGATATACTTTCGCTATAACTGAAGCCGCTGCAATAGAAACACTCTTTTCATCACCTTTTACCATACTAAAGTTAGGTATTGGATAGTTTTCAAAAGGCATCGCATCAATTAATAAAAAATCTGGTCTTACTTTTAATTGTTCTACTGCACGTTGCATCGCAATACGTGCGGCATTATAAATATTATATCTTTCAATTTCTTCATTGCTTACTTCACAAATAGCGTAAGCCACTGCTTCTTCTTTTATTTTTTCAAAAAGTTCTTCACGCTTTTTCTCTGATAATTTTTTTGAATCATTTAATCCTTCGAAATAACTACCTTGTTTTAAAATTACCGCTGCAGCAACGACTGGACCTGCTAATGGGCCACGTCCTACTTCATCAATACCACAGATGTATTTACATCCTTTATTATAACATTTATTTTCATAAAATGATTTTTTTTCGTACTCTTTTTTATAAAAAAGTTTTTTTTCTTGTTTTTTATCAAAACTTACCAGCAATTTTTGAACACCACTTCTCTCATCATTTCGTAGCTGTTCTAAAATTTCTTCATTTGGATTATCTTGTGATAAAATTTCTTTTACTTCATTAATTTTCATCACTAACCTCTTCATTTATCATATCATTATAGTTATCTAATGTAATTAGCCCAAACTTTTGTGTTCTAAAATCTTGAATAAGAAGTTTTATTGTTGAATCATAATCATAATCTCCACCAATTTTTTTGAAACGTTTATTTGCAATTTTTTCCATTATAAAGACATTCTCATCATCAGCAGTAACGTCTATTTTATACAGATTATTCATATTTTCTAAATAACTTTGTTTCAACAATTCTATTAAATATAAGCTCACATCATCAAGTGGCGTAATATCATCTTTTATAGAGCCAATTAGACTTAATTTCTTACCAATTTCTTGATTATCGAACTTCGGCATAAGAATACCTGGGGTATCTAAAAGTTCTATATCTTTATTAAGTTTTAACCACTGTTGTTTTTTTGTAACACCTGGTTTATTGGCGGTATTTGCTACATTTTTTTTAATTAATTTGTTTATAAAGGTTGACTTACCAACATTTGGTACGCCAATAACCATTGAACGTATAGCTCGTGGTTTTATTCCTTTAGCCACTTGTCTTGCAATCTTTTCTGCAAGCTCTTCTTTTGCTTTATCGATAACTTTATTTAAATTATTGCTATTTTTGGCATCTGTATAAACTACTGTATAACCTTTTTTCTCAAAATAATTCTTCCATTTAGCTGTTTCTGTTCGATCACATAAGTCTATTTTATTAAAAATAATTATCTTCTTTTTATCTTTTACTACTTCATCTAAATACATATTATGAGAAGATAATGGGCAACGAGCATCTACTAATTCAAAAACTATATCTACTAATTTTAACTTTTCTTTTACTTCTCTTGTTGCTTTTGCCATATGTCCAGGAAACCATTGAATTACCATGAAATTTTATCTCCTTTAAATTTACTTTATTTGTTTTTTTATTAACAATTCTTCAATACTTTTTTAACAGTCCTTTATATTTTACCATATTTTAGGCATTTTTTTACATAATATGATAGTTTTATGAAATAAAATCATTACTTATTTCTTAAATTTCTTATAGATGATTATAACTACCTCTCATAGAAAACATAATATCTATAGTGTAAATTCACACTAATTACAGTAAAAAAGAGAAGTTAAAAACTTCTCTTTTTTACTAACGTTTATCAATTTTTTTAACTACCGTATCTCCTAAAATTTGAATAGCAAAAACGATAACTAGAATTAACACTGTAGCAACAAATGTTAGTGTGCTATTATTACGTTGGAATCCATCTAAATAAGCAAGGTTTCCTAGCCCTCCAGCACCGATGACACCAGCCATCGCTGTTGCACCTACTAACGCAATAGCCGTAACTGTTAAACCAGAAACAATAGCTGGTAAACTCTCTGGAATTAATACTTTGGTTATAATAGTGATTCTTTTTGCGCCCATTGCACGAGCAGCTTCTATAACCCCCTTATCAACTTCACGAAGACCTATTTCTACAAGTCGAGCATAGAATGGTGCTGCTGAAATAATAAGCGCAGGAATAGCAGCTTGAACCCCAATAATAGTACCAATCAAAGCTTTTGTAAAAGGAATTAATAATACTATTAAAATAATAAACGGAATTGCCCTAAAGATATTTACTATCGCCGTTACAACAGTGTAAAATCCTCTACCAAAAGCACCTTTACTGTTTGAGGTAATATAAAGTAATAATCCTAAAAATAACCCAAGTAAAAATACTGCAATCAATGACTCAAATGTCATAATTAATGTTTCTATTGTCTTTTCTTGAACTTTATCCCAATTAACTCTTGAAAACTCAAACATTATAACACCTCCGTTAAAATTCCTAGCTCATTTAGTCTAGCTATTACTTTTTCTACATTTTCGTTACTTCCTATTAGTTGGACAAATAATGTTCCAATGTTAGCATTAGCTGTTTTATCAATATGTCCATTAATTATATTAAAATCAAAGTCAATTTCTTTTATCAACATGCTGAGAATAGGCTTTTTAGACGTATTATTATCAAACGTAAATTTAATTATTATACCGTCTGTAAATACTTTTTTCCATTCTTCAATATTTTCACGTTCTTCTATCTCTGAAGCAAACGATGTTTGACTTAAGAATTTTTTAGTAACTTCTTGCGTCGGATGATAAAATACTTCTGATACTAAACCATCTTCAGCTATAGTTCCTCCGTCAATTACTGCAACTTTAGTACAAATAGTTTTTATAACATTCATTTCATGCGTAATAAGAACAACTGTAATATTAGTTTTTCTATGAATCTCCTTAATAAGATTTAAAACCTCTGCAGTTGTTTCTGGATCAAGTGCACTCGTTGCTTCATCACAAAGGAGTATCGATGGGCGCCCTGCTAATGCACGCGCAATACCAACCCTTTGTTTTTGTCCACCAGATAGTTGAGACGGATAGGCATTAAGTCTATCTTCAAGTCCTACTAGTTTCGCAAGTTCTTCTACTCTTGCTTTTATTTCCTGTTTTGATTTTCCTAAAATTTCTAATGGGAAAGCAATATTTTCTGCAACAGTTCTGCTCCACAAAAGATTAAAATGTTGGAAAATCATTCCTATTTTTTGGCGTTTCAGACGACGTTGTTCCTCTGTAATTTTATTAAAATCATCACCATCAATAATTACTTCTCCATCTGTTGCAACTTCCAATCCATTTAGAAGTCGAACTAAAGTACTCTTACCTGCACCAGAATAACCAATTATTCCGTAAATATCCCCTTCCTCCACTTTAAGATTAATATTTTTCAATGCATGAACTTTATTATCATATATCTTATTTACATTCTTTAACTCAATCATGTGCTTCTCCTTTCAATAAATTAAAATAAAAACGCCCTTACTCCTCCACGGAATAAGGGCGTTTTACGCGGTACCACCTTATATTTTACTTATAACTACTAACATAGCTTATCCTATAACGTGGATACCCGAACAAAGTTTACAATTAATGTTTACCTTATTAACCACTCGAACCATTTTCCTAAATGTCATAATATGTCTTCACAGCAAACGACACTCTCTTTGATTATTTAATCTAGTACTTATAAGAGTATTGGTTTTATATTAAACTTTGCTATTAGTATAGCATCATATTTTTTTACTGTCAAGAATTAACTTAAATATTCTTTTAACACCTATTTAAACTAATCTTGGTTATCTACTTTATACTATTTTCTCTTAAGTATTCTCCTACTAATCGAGCCATATCATCTAGAAGATCATCTAATTCCTCCCAGTTTTTTACAGTTGCACCACTAGCCAAAGGATGCCCCCCACCTGCATACTTTTCTGCAAGAGTATTTATAACAGGTCCTTTCGAACGAATTCTTACACGCACTTTGTTTCCTTCATCAATTGCAAAACACCATGCATAAAGTCCTTCAAGACTTCGCAGTAAATTAACACCAGTAGATACTTCCCCTGGATCAACTCCATACTTATCCATATCTTCTTTTGTGATTTTTAAATAAGCTACACCAGTTTGATATACATCATATTTCTCGAAAATGAATGCTCTAAAACGCATAAGATTTTCACTAATAATTTCCATTCTATCCAAGAGTTCACTCATATTAAAATCATATTTTATAAGTTCAGATGCAACTCTCAATGTTTCATTTGATGTATTTGGGAATAAAAATCTACCTGTATCCCCAACTATACCTAAATAAAGCAATTTTGCTGCTTCATCATTTAATTTAATATCATATTTTTTATTTAAATATGTATAAAAATTGTAAATAAGTTCACTACAAGACGAAACCTCTGTATTAACTAAATTAATATCTCCATAATTATCCAAAGGTGGATGATGATCTATTTTTATTAAAAAGTTATTTTTTGTAAATAGTTTTCCATCTATTCTAGGAAAGTTAGCTGTATCCGTTATTATTATCAAAGCATCTTTATAGTCATCTTCTACAACTTCACTATTTTTAAACAGAAAGCACAGTGACGGTGAATCTTTTCCTACTGTAATAACTTCTTTTTCAGGAAAGTTAGTTTTTATAAGTTGGTACATCGCACCTTGTGATCCATAAGCATCTGGATCCGGTCTTTCATGACGATGAATAATTATTTTTTTACTTTCTTTTATTTTTCGAAAAATTTCTTCATATAGATTTTCATAAGTTTCTAACATTTAGCTTCTTCTTTCTACTAGTTTCTTTGGAATACTTGACAAGTTACCATAGCTTTAGCTACTAATTCAGTTTTATCAAATACTTCTACATCAAATTTGGCAGTTTTTCTACCTATATCCAAAATATTAACTTTTGTTGTCACTGTACGATCTAACGGAACTGATTTTAAGAAATACAATGAAACATTTTGCATAAGAACTTCACTTCTATTGTAGTTATAACTTGTTATATGAATTGATTCATCGATAATACTTAATAGTGCCGAACTAGAGAAAGTACCAAACTGATCTAGCATTTGAGGAATAATTTTGACTTGAAGCCCATCAGCTCTTGGTACAATACCTTTACGCATAATTTCATCAAAAGTATCGTTATTATGTCCTTCTTGGAATCTATTACTAGTTAATAATGAATTTATTACTAATTTTCTAGTTACTATCCCTAACAATGTGTTTTTAGCATCAATTACAGGCATAAGTTCAAATCCTTCTAATAGCATAGTATTCGCTACAGAAGAAATAGGTGTATCTAATGTTGTTGTAGAAACCTTACGTTCCATAACTTCCTTAATTAATGCATCTTTGTCTTTTAAGAATACATCACGAGCAGTAATAATACCAACTAATTTTCCATATTCATTGACAACTGGATATCGTGTATGCCCTGCTTCTAACTGAAGATTATACCAATCTTTTACTGTATTATTAAGATTTATTGTATATAAATTTTCTACTTTTATATAAATACTTTCTACTGTTATAATATCACGTTTAATAATTTGGTCATTTGTTACCCTATTAATTAAATGTGTGACAGAAAAAGTATCGTGTGGCGTTATAATTAATGGAAGATTTTTACTATCTGCTAATGATTTTATATAATCATTTGGAATATATCCTCCTGTTACTAAAATAGCACATCCTTTTTCCAGTGACATTTCAATAATTTTAGGGCGATTTCCTATAATTAATAATGTTCCTTTTCTTATATGTTTTCCTACTTGTTCAGAATCCATAGCTCCAATAGCAAAGTCTTGAACTATTTCGTGAATTCCTCCGCGTCCTGCTATTAATTGTCCACTAACTATATTTACTATTTCAGAATAAGATAATTTTTCAACATTATCACGTTCTTTTTTCTGAATACGTACAGTTCCAACACGCTCTATCGATGATACAAATCCTCTATTTTCTGATTCTTTAATGGCTCTATATGCCGTTCCTTCACTAACTTTTAATTCTTTTGCCACTTGACGAACTGAAATCTTGCTTCCAATCGGTAAACTTTTAATATACTCTAATATTTTCTGATGTTTTGATTTCATAATTTTTCCTCCTTTTTTATTATAATACAAACTTTTATTTTATAACACTTTACTACTATAAGTAATTATATACTTTTTAAGGCTCTATTTCAAGCATAAAAACGATGAAATTCAAGTTATATTACTTACATTTCATCGTTTTAAAAAGTTTTATTTTTAGAAAAATAATTTATATTAGTAGTATAAACATTATTCCCACTTTATATTATTACAGCAATGTTTTTACTTTTCTTCTATAACACCTTTATAGATTTTTTAAAAATTATATTACTACTTTCTACCAGCAGGTAGCTTTTTAGCATAACCCTCTTTAGTCTCTTGTTTAGCTCGAGCAATTACTAATGAATCTTCTGGAACATTTTTCGTAACAGTAGACCCTGCTGCTATAACTGCTCCATCTCCTATTTCTAATGGCGCTATTAAGTTCGAATTACATCCTATAAAAGTATTGCTACCTATTGTAGTTTTATATTTATTCTTACCATCATAATTTACAGTAATTGTGCCACAACCTATATTTGTATTAGCTCCAACAGTAGTATCTCCAAGATAGCTTAAATGGGCTGTTTTAGAACCTTCTCCATATATTGTATTTTTCAGTTCTACAAAGTTTCCTACTCGAACATTATCTCCAAGCTCACAATTATTTCTAATATGAGAATATGGACCCACACTTGTTTTATTTCCAATTTTTGAATCCTTAATAGTTGAAGATAGAACTTTTACACCATTACCTATAACTGCATTTTCTAAATATGAATTAGGCTTTATTTGACAATCTTCTCCTATAATAGTATTTGATTTTAGCGTTACATTTGGGTAGATAGTAGTATCTCGCCCAATAATAACATTAGGTGCAATATAAGTGTTAGTCGGGTCTACCAGCGTGACACCCGCTAACATATGTTTGGTATTAATCCTATTACGCATTACATTTTCCGCATAAGAAAGTGCAACTCTATCATTAACTCCAAATGTCTCATCAAAGTCATCACACAAATAAGTTTCAATAATTTCTTTTTGCTCACGAACTAAAGCAAGTACATCTGGTAGATAATATTCTCCTTGCTTATTATCATTTTTAACCTTTTCAAGCATTTTAAATAATAGTTTGTTATCAAAACAGTATATCCCTGAATTAATCTCTTTTATTTGTTTTTCTTTATCTGTCGCATCTTTTTCTTCAACAATTTTCACCAATTTTCCATTAACATCTCGAATAATTCTTCCATAAGCAAATGGGTCATCAGCAATAGCAGTTAGAACAGTTGCTTTAGCTTTACTCTTTTCATGATGATCTAACATATTGTTTATAGTTTCTGGACGAATAAGTGGAGTATCTCCATACATAACTATTGTTGTTCCCTCTTTATCAGCAAGTTCACCTTTAGCCATTTTCACCGCATGCGCTGTTCCTAATTGCTCTGCTTGAAGAACAAACTTAGTTCTATCTCCTAATACTTCTTTAACTCGTTCAGCACCGTGTCCGACTACTGTGATTACTTCTTGCATTTCTAAATCACTTAAACTATCTAAAACAAGTTCTACCATAGTTCTATCACAAACTTTATGCAATACTTTATATAATTTTGATTGCATTCTTGTACCTTTTCCAGCTGCAAGTATTACCGCATATCTGTTATTACTCATTAATGTTATCCTCTTTCTCTACTTGTCTTAATTTTTCTATTACATTTCCTAATTTCACATCAAAAGTTCCATTAAATTCATCTATATTATCAATTTTTGATAAATATAAATAATCATCTTCATGTTCTCGTGGTGAATCGAAACATTGCGTTATTATTACCTTACCTACCACATTAACATCAAATTCATTCATAAGGCTTTCCATACCTGTAAGTACTCCACCACCACGCATAAAATCATCTACTAACAAGACTTTCGAGTGGCTTTCCAAACTTCTCTTAGATAAAATCATAGTTTCTATTTTTTTTGTAGACCCTGAAACGTAGTTAATAGCTACTGTTGTTCCTTCTGTGACCTTGTTATCACGTCTTATAGTAATAACCGGTTTATTTAAAATAGAAGCTATCGCATAAGCTACAGGAATTCCTTTGGTTGCGACAGTGACTACAGCATCAATTTCTTTATTTTTATAGACAGTTGCAACAACACGTCCTAACTTATTCATAAGGCTAGGATTCCCTATTATGTCAGACATAAAGATATATCCACCAGCAAGTAAACGACTTCCATCATTTATTTTTTCTATAAAATCATTAAGGATAGTCTTCGCGTCTTCTTCTACTAATGTCGGTGTAAAAATAACTCCTCCACTAACTCCTGCAAGTGTCTTAACTTCGCCAATATTTTCTTCTTTAAAACCATTTTTTATAATATGGATATCTTCACTGATAGAAGATTTTGCTTGATTAAATTTTGAAACAAAATAGGTCAAAGGTATTAGCTTATTTGGATTATTTAATAAATATTCCGTCATTACTACTATTCTTTCGCTTCTCTTTAATTTCATCTTCTACTCCTTATAAAATATATTTTATATGAACTTTAGTACATTACATAAAATTCATATTTTTTCATTTAATTCGTATATTATAACTATATAATACCATTATCGTTCGGATTAGTAAAGAGAACCTCCTTTTTTTACACTAAAATTAGTTATTTCGTCCTTGATTTTCACGAAAAACTTACTTTTATAAAAAATAAATAAAGAAACTCTTCTAAATTTATTTTTCTAAAGATTCGGCATATCTCCCTCAAACCTCTAGATATTCTGCTGTTTCTCCAGATTCTCTTTTCCCCCAGAAGATAGTAAAGATTTTACCGAACCACCCTGGATAACCCTGTATCCTTGTGATTTGCGTCCTATTCTCCCCTAAGTCTAAAACTTTGCATATAAGTATAGATTTCAATGGTTTGTGCTCAGCGTGTATTTCCACAGTCATATTTTCTTCATCTATACTATATAATTCACAATCCATTACTATCCCTTCCTTAGAAGTTATATTATATTTTCTTCCAATTTCAAAAAAGTTAGTATCCATTGAATAGAAAATTCCACTATTTGTAGAGAGATCCGGCAACCACTTATTCATCTCTTTTAAAGCTTGCCAAGCAGATGCTGAACTAACATTTAATACTTTATCTCTTTGATACATTTTCATTGTATTCCATCTCCATCTTTTTATTTAACATATATGTAATTCATATTATTATCTTAAATTTATTATACAAACTACACTAAAATTTAGCAATATTAATTAAATCTATATTTGTAATCAAAATAATTTTTCTCTCTTACTTTACTTTTATCTAAATTTCTTATAGTAACTATACTATAATCAAAGCAAAACCTTGACTTATCGTTGTTTATATAGTAATATTCACTTATAAATAAAAAATAAGGAGTTTATTTTTTTATGAGAAAATATTTTGGAACAGATGGTATCCGTGGTGTCGCTGGCGAATCACTTACCTCTGATTTAAGCTTTAAAGTAGGAAAAGCCCTTGGTAAATTACTTACTGAAAAAAAAGAGCACCCAAAAGTAATAATCGGTAGAGATACCAGAATTTCTTGTGATATGATTGAATATGCCCTAACAGCAGGACTAACAAGTGTTGGAGTTAATGTTATGACTGTAGGAGTAATACCTACACCTGCTATTGCTTATTTAACTAAAACTATTGAAACAGATAGCGGAATTATGATTTCTGCTTCACACAATCCATACCAAGATAATGGAATCAAAATTTTTGGCCCAGATGGTTTTAAACTAACTGATGAACAAGAACTAGAAATTGAAGATTTAATTGATAATTCTGACCAAATCGAAAATGCTAGTTACGAAAATATAGGTAGATTGTATTCTGGTAGCGAGCTTAGTCAAAAGTATATTCAGCATATTAAACAATCTATTACAGGAGATCTTTCTAAACTTAACATTGCAGTTGACTGTGCCAATGGTGCTACTACTGGAGTGGCTCCATTCTTATTTGGAGATTTAGAAGCTGACATTGAAACTATCGGTTGTATGCCTAATGGTATTAATATTAATGACAATGTTGGTTCTACAAAAATCAATACTCTTGTTGATTTTGTAAAAGAAAATAATGTTGATGTCGGTTTTGCTTTTGATGGAGATGGCGACCGAGTATTAGCTGTAGATGCTAATGGAAATGTTGTTGACGGCGATAAAATTATGTTTATCCTTGCTAAATATCTTAAAGAAAAAGGCGAACTTAACGACAACATGGTTGTTTCAACAGTAATGAGTAATATTGGATTCTACAAAGCTATCGAAGAAAATGGTTTACAATCTATAAAAACTGCGGTCGGAGATAGATATGTTGTTGAAGAAATGAGAAATAATAATTACTCTTTAGGTGGTGAACAATCAGGCCATATTATCTTGATGAACTATGCTACTACTGGGGACGGGATATTAACAGCTGTCAAGCTAGCTGATATCATCAAAACTTCTGGAAAAACTTTACAAGAGCTTGCTAGTGAGGTAAATATCTACCCACAAAAACTAGTTAATATAAAAGTACTAGATAAAAAATTAGCCATGGAAGATCAAGATATTCTTGAAGAATGTGCTAAAGTCGAAAAAGAGCTTAAAGGAAATGGACGTATTTTACTACGTGCATCAGGTACTGAAAATCTAATACGGGTTATGGTTGAAGCTAGCAGTGATGAACTTACAGATAAATACTGCGAACAAGTTGCAAAAATAGTTCGTGAAAAATATGAAGTAAAATAGTTATTATTAAGGCCTTTCAATATTTGTTTAAAAATATCTTTATAGAGGGATAATGTTATCCCTCTATATTTGTTTTTATAATTATTATATTTTCTAAATTAAAATACTAAATTATCTTTTTTCTTATCCAATTTACCTACGTTTTTTTGTATATCTTCTAGTCAATTTTTTTTGTATATTATCTACATTATATTGTATATTTTTATTCCTATTATTATCTTAATAATTTCCTAATATCTAATATATATTTAAATATAAAGTTTCTTTTTCAAAAATAAATTACTCTTAAACAGTAAACTAATACTGCCCCTATATTTACTGTAATATAGGCATTATTTATATTTTTGTTATAAATAAAATAGTAACTATTATCAAAATATTAATTTTTTTATGTAAAATTTTAATTATCAATATTTTTTCAAAAAAAAATTAATATATTTTGGAAAAAAATTGATTTTCCTCTTGTTTTTTGTATATACTTCTGATATACTTATAGGTGAAGTAATACTATATTACTTCATATGTTCTTTTATTATAAGTCTCCCTAGCTTATAATAAAGACTTTTCATATTTACTCCCTTATTTCTACCTTACAATATTTTTTGTAAGGTAGGTTTTTTTATTTTAAACTTATTTTTCCAATATTATTTAATATTTTCCTTTACACTTCTCTTTAAGGTATTTTTTTGCTTTCATGCAACATTCCTCTTGACTTTTAATGTTTCCTAAGGTAAACTTTAATGTAGATAGAAAAGAATGGACGGAATATATATGATAAATATAACTAATCTGAGTGTTCGATATAAAGATACACTTGCTATTGATAATATAAATTTACAAATAGATAAGCCATCTATCATAGGTATTATTGGGCCTAACGGTGCTGGTAAATCAACACTAATAAAAGCTATTTTGAATATTATTCCTTTTAAAGGTACAGCAGAAGTTGATAACAAAATATCAAAAAATGCACTGAATAATATTGCATATGTAGAACAAAAAATAAACATTGATTATAATTTTCCTATTAAAGTTAGGGAATGTGTGTCACTTGGCGTTTACCCAAAAATAAAATTATTTCACAAATTAAAAAAAGAACATTGGAAAAAAGTTGATGATGCTCTTAAATTGGTTGGATTAGAAGAATTTTCACATAGACAAATTAGTGAATTGTCTGGTGGTCAATTCCAACGTGTACTTATCGCTCGTTGCTTAGTACAAGAGGCCAAATATATCTTTTTAGACGAACCTTTTGTAGGTATAGATTCTGTTAGTGAAGAAATTATTATGGATACGCTAAGAAAATTAAAAGAAAAAGGTCACACTATTCTAATAGTACACCATGATCTTCGAAAGGTTCATATGTATTTTGATAACGTTCTGCTTATCAATAAAGAGCTAATTGCCTATGGAGAGACAAAAGAAACCTTCACAAGAGAAAATTTAACAAAAGCTTATGGCACAGATTTATTCTTCCTAGGGGGTGGTACTAATGATTAAAGAATTCATTGATGGGCTTTATAGCTTTCATTTTTTACAAAATGCACTTATTACCGCAATTATCATTGGTATTGTCGCTGGTGCGGTAGGATGTTTTATCGTCCTTCGCGGAATGAGCTTAATGGGAGACGCCATTTCTCACGCTGTTCTCCCTGGAGTCGCTATTTCTTACATACTTGGTATTGACTTCTTTATCGGAGCTATAGCTTTTGGTTTACTTGCTTCGATTATTATTACCTTTATCAAAGGAAACTCAATTATCAAAAGTGATACTGCCATTGGAATAACTTTCAGTTCTTTCTTGGCGCTTGGGGTTATCCTTATAGGTGTTGCAAAAAGTTCTACCGACTTATTCCACATATTATTTGGTAATATACTAGCTGTACAAGATATTGATATGTATATTACAATCGGAGTTGGAGTTTTTGTCTTACTTGTCATTAAACTATTTTTTAAAGAATTACTTCTTACTTCGTTTGATGAATTATTGGCTAAAGCTATGGGAATGAAAGTTAACTTTTATCATTATTTACTTATGATACTTTTAACATTAGTTTCCGTTACAGCTATGCAAAGTGTTGGTACTATTTTAATAGTGGCTATGTTAATTACACCAGCTGCAACAGCATATTTATATGCTAACAGCCTTAAAACAATGATATTCTTATCATCTACTATTGGAGCAGTTTGCTCAGTATTAGGTTTGTTTATTGGATACTCATTTAATATCGCTGCTGGTTCTAGCATTGTTTTAACACTCGCAGCAGTATTCGCTATAAGTTTCTTTATAGCGCCTAAGCAAAAATTTATAAAACATAAAAAAAATAACTAAGTTCATAAATATACAGCTTACTTTATGATAAATTAAAGATTAAAATGATACTTAGTAGTCATTTTAAAAATTAAAGTAATATTCCCTAAAATTATTTTACAAAATAAAAACTACCTAAATACAAAATACTTCTGAAATAATTAATAATTTTAGGGGAAATTATTATAATCTTTTCATCCGATAATAAGTATCATTACGAAATATCTTATACATGAAGTAAGCTATAATGAAAAAAATTATCAAATAAGGAGGCCTATAATATGAAAAAATTAGGTTTTAAGAAATTAGGATTTTTATCACTAATTTTTATGTTAGCTGTTGGACTATTCGCTTGTTCTAATGCTAATAAAAATTCAAATACAAGCGAAAAACTTAAAGTTGTGGCGACTAACTCTATTATCGCCGACATCACTAAAAACATTGCAGGTGATAAAATTGATTTACACAGTATAGTACCTGTTGGACAAGATCCACATGAGTACGAACCACTACCTGATGATGTTAAAAAGACTTCGCAAGCTAACCTTATATTTTATAATGGTATTAACTTAGAAACTGGTGGAAATGCTTGGTTTACTAAATTAGTACAAAATGCTAAAAAAGAAGAAAATAAAGATTACTATGCTGTAAGTGATGGAGTTGAGGTTATTTATCTTGAAGGGCAAAATGAAAAAGGTAAAGAAGACCCTCATGCATGGTTAAACCTTGAAAATGGTATGATTTACGCTAAAAACATTGCAAAACAACTTAGTGCAAAAGATCCAAAAAATAAAGATTTCTATGAAGCTAATCTAAAAAATTATCTAGAAAAACTAGAGACATTAGATAAAGAAGCTAAACAAAAATTCAACAATATTCCAAAAGAGAAAAAAATGATTGTAACTAGTGAAGGATGCTTCAAATACTTCTCTAAAGCTTACAACGTACCTTCTGCATATATTTGGGAAATTAATACAGAAGAAGAAGGAACTCCTGATCAAATTAAAGCATTAGTTGAAAAACTACGTAAAACAAAAGTGCCTTCTCTATTCGTTGAAAGCAGTGTTGATGAACGTCCAATGCAAACAGTATCAAAAGATACTAATATTCCAATCTTTGAAAAAATCTTCACAGATTCTGTAGCAGAACCAGGGCAAAATGGTGACAGCTACTACAATATGATGAAATGGAACTTAGATAAGATTGCTGAAGGGCTTTCTAAATAATTAACTTACCCAGAAAAAAATCTCCTACAAAATAACTTTAAGTTTTGTAGGAGATTTTTTTAATCTAGTATTATCTTTTTAGCATCAATCATTCTTATTTTTTTATAATAATATCTTATAAACAATTCATATATTAAAATAAATAAAATTGAACTTATTAATAATGATAAATAATCAAAATTATATACTACCTGACTATCTAATTCTTTCGACAACTTAATTAATAACACTTTTATTAATACATATTGATAGACTGTTCCTATAATAAAACCTACCAGTGCCACTATTCTATATTTAGACAATACTATTTGAGAACATTCACTAACAGAATACCCCATTATATTTAGGATAGAAATATTTTTCTTATTATTACTAACTATAACCTCAAGAGTTATCAGGAGAATAGATAATGACAAAATTACACCTATTACTGTCATAATCATTCGTATTATAGTATCAACAAAATCTCTCATTCCTAATGACATTTGAATCATTGAAGAAAATGACATTGCGGCAAAAATAATAAAGAATATTAGTGTTTTATTACTATACAAAATTGTCGACTCTAATTCTTTTATAAATTTTTCTTGTATCTTTGGTTTTCTTTTCTTAATAATTTTATTTTTCAACTCTAGTTGTTTTAGCAAAACTGTTGTTGGTACATTTAATTTTAATAAAACATACATCATTGATAATATTAAGAATAGCAATGTCGGAAGTAATACTAAATATATTAACGGCTGTAGATGGAAGTCTATTGTTAGATTTGTAAGTATATTATCCTTGTTTCTACTCTCATAAAACTTTGGCATCAATAAATACGAACTACCAAAACCTAAAAAAGTTCCTAAGAAAATCAGTAAGCTAAACACTGAGAAATTTTTTGATATAAACATATTACTATATCCTAAAGCTTTTAAAATCCCTATCTTATGTTTCGACTGGTCTATATGCTGTTTTATATAAAAAAGTAGCATTATTGCTGAACTAATTGAAAGTATTACTCCAGTAACAATTATAACAAACTTCGAAACTATGAGCTGTGTATCATAGAATTTTTTTTGAATTAAATTTAGAGTAGTTATATCTAAGTCTTTTAAATCTAAATAAAAATTAAAAAATAATGTCGTAACAAATACCGCACAAAAACTTATTATTACTACTGCTATAGCTTTCTTTAAATCTTTAACTTCAACTATCATAAATTACCATCCTATCTCAGCCACAGTTTTTGGAGTACTATTTTCTTCTATCGATGATACCTTACCACTTTTTACATGAACTATTTTATTGGCAATTTGTGCAATATTTTCATTGTGAGTAACCATTATCATAGTAAATTTTGATTCATTTCTTAATTTAAAGATATACTCCAATATACCTCTTCCTGTTTCTTCATCCAATGCTCCTGTAGGTTCATCCAAAAACAATACTTTTGGTTTCTTAGCTAATGCTCGAGCAATAGAAACTCGTTGCTGTTCTCCTCCTGATAATTCATTAGGATATTTTTCAACCTTATCCTCTAAACCAAGTTCTTTTAATATTTCAGAACAGTCACTATTATTTGCTAAATTAGCACCAATTCTAACATTCTGGAAAACAGTTAAATTATTTAATAAATAATATTGTTGAAAAACAAATCCTATATTCTTTCTGCGAAATTCTGTTAATTGAGTTTCTGTATAATTACTTATGTTTTCTCCATTGTATAAAACTTCTCCTGAATCTGACTTTTCTAAACCTGATAAAATATTTAATAATGTGGATTTCCCTGATCCAGATGCTCCTAATATAACTACAAAATCATTTTCATCTACACTTAGATTAATTCCTCTTAAAACATCTTGACCAGCAAATTCTTTCCTAATATCTTTTGCTAAAATCATTTAATTATTCTCCTTCAAAAAACTCTTTACTAAACTTCTAGCTATCTCTGTCGTTGCTTCTATTATCTCAATCTTAGTAAAACTATATATTCCTGTAACACTTAACGTTGCAATCCCATGACTATAAGTAAATAAATGTGTATAAAATTTTTCAGCGCTTTTTATAGATATCTTATGTTCATTCACTATTGACTCTATAACTTTTTTATACTCATAATCATACATAGGGAGAAAATCTTTAAAATCTTCAATCTCTACACTTTTATTCATAAATAGCCATTCAAATAATTTTGGTTCATTTTTAGAGAATAATATATATTCAATTCCAAGCCTTTTAAATGGACTTTCATCTTTTAAAGAAATTTTAACCTTGTGTAAAAATTCATTTCTAGCTAATTGATTGACTTCTCTTATCAAATTTTCCATATTACCAAACAAACTAAATATTACTTTCGTAGAAGCATTTAATTCTCTTGCAATAGTTCGTGCACTTATTTCCTTTATCCCATTAATTCTTATAAAGTCAAGTGCAACCTCTAAAATTTCTTCTTTAGTAAATTTAAACTTAGGTGCCATTGTATTCCCTCCAATAAGAAACAGGTGTTTCTTATTGGGATTATAGCATCTAAAATTTTGTTTGTCAAGAATAATCATATTATTATTGCGCTTTCAAATTTTATGTTATACAATAGTAGTAAGTAATGATATAAGGAGTTATCTATGAATATGATTAAAAATTTACCTACACCAATTGCTGGCCTTGCACTTGGTTCTGTTGCTCTTGGCAATATGTTTCAAATATATAGTTCTATATTACAGACTATTTTTAGCTTATTATCTTTAATAATTATTATCCTATTAACAATAAAGTTCTTTCTATATAGCGATAAACTAAAAGAAGAAATGAAAAATCCTGTTTTAGCAACAGTGCTTGCGACTTATCCAATGAGTATTATGTTATTAAGTTCTTTTTTCAAAAAATATATAGGGTTATATAGTTTACCTACTTGGATTATTGGTATATGTCTTGATATTTGTGTTGTTAGCTATGCTACTTATAATTTTATTATCAAAGACAAACATATTAAAAATATTTATCCAACATGGTTTATTACCTTTGTTGGACCTGCTGTAGTTACTGTGACGGCAATTAATTATAATGTAGAAATAGTTGGCTTAATCTTTTTTTATTTCTCATTAATCAATTATTTATTACTCTTACCATTTGTATTATATAGAGTTTATAAATATAAACACTTCAATGAGGGAGATTACCCAACGATTACGGTATTTTCTGCACCTGGCGGTCTGTTATTAGCTAGTTATATGATTGGAGTAACTCAAAAAAATAACTTTATTCTTGCAATACTAATACCTCTTACGGTTTTATTATTCATTTTTGTCTTAATACAATTACCATTTTTACTAAATAGAAAGTTCTACCCTAGTTTCTCTGCCTTTACTTTCCCTTTAGTAATATGTGCTATAGCTTTTCAAAAAACCGGAATTTATTATCAACTAGGTGATTTTTCTATTCTAAAAATTTTAATTCATCTTAGCGAATTATTAGCAATAATTATTGTAATTTACATATGGTACGGCTTCATTAAAAATTTATCATATAAATAATTAAACTACTTTTTATAAATTATTTAAGGAGATGATTCATATGAGTAGAAAAAAATATGCTATCATTATATTATTATTTGCTATCCTTGTAATTTCTTTTGGTATATACATAGATAATACTAAATTTGAACATACGGGAAGTATACTAATGTGCTGTCTATACTCTTTTATCTGCTTTTTTACATCTTATCTACTTATATATAAAAAAAGCTATAATATTCTTGCTGGTATGACTGAAGAGGAATATAACAGAATAGAAAAAATACCTGAAGAAAAACAAAAAATGGAAAAAATTTCTAAAAGAGTTGGTTATATATTTGTTTTTATAGGTATTCTATTCTTGTTTTCCATTTATTTTATATGATTGAAAAAGACACAGTTTAAATTTAAGGTTCTTTGTCAATAGATGTTGATAAAAAAAATGATAAAAAAATATTTAGCTCATAAAACATTGATATTACTAGCTTAATTCAACTTTTTTTATGAGTTTTTTCTATATTTTTTACACTTTTTTAAAATTTTTTTACAACAAATAAACCTACCAAATAGAAAATTTTGATTTTTATTATCTCTACTATTCTTACATAGGTTTATTATTCTATTCTATTTTCTTTTCTACTAATTATCCTGTTCTATTTCTTTCTTGTTGTTTATTATTCTTCGATAAATAATTAAATATCATAAATATCCTTGTTCTAAAATTTTGAAAATTTCTATACCCACAAGCATTATTTTTTAATCTCTTTATATTTCTGTTTGCAGCTTCTACTACTCCATTTGAATATGGATAAATTATAGAATTAATAATATATTCTTTATATTTTAAATACGTTCTTAAAGTTGATTTTATTTTCCAATGATTAATATTTGTATCTCTAAATATATCATCTAATTTTGATACATCTTTATTATCAAACATTTCAAATACTGACTGCATTAAGTAATACGCTTCTTCTAATTCTTCTGATAATGATAATATATATTTTATTACATCATAATCAGAATAAAAGTCATATCCTCTATACTTCTTATAATGCGTTGTTACATTTTCCGATTTTAATTTTATGAGATCTCTAAATCTATAGAGAACTCTATAATTAAAATCAGTAACCTTATATTTATTCATTAATTCTATTCTTATTCTATTTAATGTTTCCGTTGCTAATTTAATTATATGAAATCTATCTATTATTATTTTAGATTTTTTAAAATGTTTCCTAGCCAAACTTATATAAGTATCCCACATATCAGTAACAAAATATTCTACTTGTTCTTTTGCTTCTACTGTATATCCTGAAAAATAGTCATCTAAATATTGTTTTCTTCTTGTTACTAAAAAATCTTTTACTCTTCTATTTTCTATATCATATATTAAACAATTATACTTACCTTGATATGTTTTAACTCCATTTATTTCATCTATTCCTACTACTTTTGGTAATGTATCTTTTCTTACTTTTATATTTTTTTTATATCTTGATACCTGCTTTTGTACATAAGATGTTGATATTTCATTACTATTAGCTATATCATTTAATGAATTTTTCGTCTTTGCTAACTGGTAATCTACCACATTTGATACTGCTTTTAACTTTCTACAATGTTTTTTACAATCCTTAAACATTACACTAAAACAATAATTACACTTTTGACAAAGTATTCTTTGTTTTTCTAATACTAAATATGATTTTACACCACAAATATTTAATATTTGTAATTTTACTACATCTACACCATTTTTTAATAATTCCTGATTTTTACATTTAGGACATTTTTTAGGAACATAACTTATACTACCATATATATAATTTACTTGTTTATTATCCTCTTTAATTTTTTCAGAATGATACAATCTTAATCTTTTATCTTTAAAATTTAAAAGTTCTAATACATCAATCATAAATATTACCTAACCACTTTTTTTTACTTTATTTTATCATATTAGACACTTTTATTATTACTATTTAAACATATTACAAATAAAAAAAGAGAGTTTTTACACTCTCTTAATAATATTTAGTTTCTATTAATACATTTCCATTATTATAATGGTCTAAAAACTGAAAATCATTTAATTTTATATAATTTTTTATTGTCTTTCTTATCACTTTTGAATCTTCTTTAAACTTATCTTTTACTGGTTTAACTTCATAACTCATATAATTACATGGTTTACTTTCTGATTCTATTTCTCGAAGCCAAATACTTTTATCACTTATTTTTACTATTTGATAAAAATCCCAATTTGTTTGTTCATAACCCCAACAAGCTGACAAAATTTCTCCTACTGCTAATCTTTCTTTATATATCATTATTTCTTCTCCTTTGAATATAATTTATAAGTTAATTTATAATTGGTAGTTGCTTAATTAACTTATCTTTATTATAACGCAGTTGCGTTGTTTTGTCAACTATTTTTTTATGCGTTTTATAAATTTCTAGATTTTTTTTCCTGGTTTATTAACTCTTCTAACTCCAATAAATGCTCATGTGTCGCCAACTTTAAAAATCTTTTTGTATTACTTCTTAAATTTCTATACAATCTTTTTTTCTTACTTTCCTCATTATTATTATATAACTCTCTATCTCTTTTATTTCTTTGTTCTTTTTCCATCTTCCATTATCCTTTTTTTACTTGATCACTTCTGTGTTTAAATTAAAAAAAGGATAAGGCTTTTATACCTTATCCTTATAAGCCTACTATATCTATTACTTTATTCAAAAAATAAAAGTCGATAATTAGAAATTACTTCTCTAACTTGATTTAATTCATTTTCTAATTGTAAAATTTCTTGATAAATTATTTCACTATCTACTTTTGAAACTCTCAACACTTTATTTTCTTTATAATAATTATCGTTTATTTCTAAAATATAATCAAATGGAGTATTTTTTAATCGACCCTCAAACTGTAAATTTCCGTATCTATCATTTAACACTAATACATTTCCTTTATCTTCTACAGCTAACGCTATAAAATCAGTATCTTTTATTTTATCAAATAATTTCATTAAACTTACACCTCTATTCATCTTCTAATTCTATTTCTAATTGTTTATATAAATTATAATCTTTCGTATACAATCTATCACTAAAATCTATTTCTACTTTTCCTGTCGCTAACAAATTTTTATTTATCTGTTCTATTTCTTTAATTCCTAAATTACTATATTCAATTATAGTATCAAAATAATGAACTCCTTTAAAATAAAATTCATAATCTGAACTTCTATAATTTTTACCTTCCATTATTTCTACTATAAAATCTTTATACTTATTATCTGAAATCCTTTCAACAAAACTATTATAATAATCTAATGCCTCATCTCCTGATGTTTCTAATAAATACTTATATAAATCTTCATCATAATCTTCATCAAACAATATATATTGTTCCTCTTCAAGACTAGGTGAATTAGAATTTAATAACATACTTAAATCATAATAAATACCTCTAAAATTATCTCCCTCTATCTCTACTTCTCTTTGATACCCACTATGCTTAAATTTTAATACTAACATTGTTCTTTTCTCCTTAATTATTTTTATTGACAAGTTAGAAAAAATAATTTAAAATTAGGTTATTCAATTATTTTTTAATTGAAACCTTTGAATGAGAAGAATTAGCTTGTAATTGGTAGTTGCTTGGCTGATTCTTCTTTTTTTATTTTATCTTAACTCTTAATATTATTATAACGCAATTGCGTTGTTTTGTCAACTATTTCCTTATATGTTTTATAAATTTCTTTTCTTTCTCTCTTGAATTAATTGCTCAAATTCTGCAATATCCTCACAATCCATATTTTTAATAAAATTTCTTGCAGTAGAACGCTTGACTATATAATTTTTACGCTCTCTATTCTTATCATCCCAATTCTTATTAGCTTTTCTTTTTGATTCTGATAACTTACTCATATCTAACACCCACTATTTCTTCTGGTTTAACTTCCGCTACGATATATTCCTCATATTGTCCACGGTTAGAATCATTAGGTGCAATTTCATTTCTGTAAGCCTCTACTTCAACCTCAAGCACCACATCTCCATATTGTGTGAAGCTTGTAACATCTGATATTGGATTGAATAAGTAAACAACTTCTGTCGAATTATTAGCTCTTCTGTTTCCCTCCCAATTATCATTACCAGTTTTAGAAATTGGTAAAATACCTTCTTTTAAAATTTTATCCAAATCTTCTGAACTAACATTTTTGTATAATTTCATTTTCTTTGGTTCTCTAAATTCAAAAGGAACAATTGTAGATAAATAATTTTTATTACCAATTTTAACCCCTTCATTAAATATATTAGTTACTCCGTAATAATCAAGTTTTAGTTCGTGTAGAAACTCAAATACTACTATTCTATCATTCCACTCGTATTCAGAATTAATATATTCTTCTTCATTCCCTCTTATCACAACAGTTACCATTTTAATATCCGGTTTCTTAAAATACCAACTGCAATGAGTAATATTTACCATCTCAAGAACTACACGGTCATTAAATCTTCTAATATCAAATGTAATAGTCTCATATTTTGATGTTTTTACAAATTTAAAAATTGATTGAGCATCAAGTAAATACTCTTTTGTTACATCTATCATTAGAGACCTACCGTTTTTTTCTATAAATTTTCTCACTGTCTTTTACCTCTTTTCTTATTTCATACCTTTATTATATCATACACGTTATAACGTGTCAATAGTTTTTTAAAAAAAGACATAAAAAAAGAGCCGACACCGGCTCAGCCATAAGGCAATGTAAATAAATACTTATTTGAACTCGAATGATTAGATTCAAAATATACATTCTCTCAAACTATAAAATACCGTATTTACCTATAACTAAATAATACTACTAATTATAGATTTTGTCAATAATTCAATTAAAAACTTTCCTGTATTTCCTTTAATTCTTTAATAAACATATTATCACTACTTCCTAATACAAATAATCTTTCTTTTGCCCTTGTCATTGCTACATATAATAATCTTCGTTCTTCTTCTATTACCTGTATTCCTGCCAAATCATTTTTATCTAATTTTTCGTAATTAGCTTTATTCAAATAAGGATATTTTTCATGCAAATTTACTACAAATACATTCTTATATTCTAATCCTTTGCTTGCGTGCATTGTCATTATTTGCACTTTATCAGCTTTTCCTGTATCTTTAAAATATTGAATATAATCTAAATATTCTGTTAAAGTCATATATCCATTTTTTTCATAATACCTATTTGCTTCTCTTACAAATTCCTGTAAATAATGATATTCTGATAATATTACTTCATCAAAAAATTCTTCTACTACTTTTTCTATAATTATTACAAATGATTTTTCCATATTATAATCTTTAAATTTGTCTACAAATTTTTCTATTTTAGAAGCATACCTTTTTAATTCTTTATATTCCTCATAATTTTTCATTATCTGATAATAACTTTTTATATCTTCCTGTACTGAAATTTCTTCAATTTTATTATAAAATTGTTCTCCTAAACCTAATTTCATATTTTTTATTATTCTACTTAAAGAAATATTATCTGTATCTATAATTAAAAATTTTAACACTGCCATTAAATCTTTTATAATTTTTCTCTTTAATAGTGGAAATTCTCCTACCATTGTATAACCTATATCATTTTTTACAAATTTCAATTTTAAATCTGATAAATAATCAAAATCCCTATTTCTTATTAATATTGCTATATCATTTTTATTTGAACCCAATTTTTGTATTTGATCAAATAAAAATTCTATTTGATTTTCTTTAGAACTTATTTCTTGTATATCTGGAATCACACCTATTTTATCAGACCTTAATGTTTTATCAATTCTATTTTTATTTTGCTTAATAAAACCATCTGCTAAATTTAATATTTGCTGTGTCGACCTATAATTTCTTTCTAATTTTATAACTTTACAATCAGGATATTCTAATTGAAAATCTCTAAAATATTTTGAATTACTTCCTCTCCAACCATAAATAGCTTGGTCTTCATCTCCTACTATCAATACTTTATTTTTATTTTTTAATAATTTAATTAATTTATATTGCTCTTTATTTACATCTTGATATTCATCTACAAATATATAATCAAACGCTGAACTTACTTCTTTTCTTATTTCTGGATAACGTTCTAATAATACTATTACTAAATTTACTAAATCATCTAATTCTATATATCCATTGGCAAATACTTCTAATACGTAAGCGTGATACAATTCTTTAAATAATTCTTCATATTCTTTATTGGAACTTTCTATATATCTATTATTCTTTTTAGCGTTAAAATCTATTAATAATCCTTTAATAGTCTTATTAAACTCATTTACTTTATTATATAAATCATTAAATCTTATTATTTTATCTAGTATTTTTTCTCTGCCCTCATCTTCCAATATTTTTAAACTTTTATAGCCTAACAATTCATAATTATCATCTTTATCTAAAATACTTTTTGCCAACTGATGAAATGTATTAACTACTACTCCTGAATGATTAGTACATAATGAATTATTTACACGTTCTCTTATTTCTCTTACTGCTTTATTTGTAAATGTAACTGCTAATATATTATATGGAATTACTCTTTGTTCTTTAATCAAATATATTATTTTTTTAACTATAGTATTTGTTTTACCTGTTCCTGCACCTGCTACAAGCATTATTTCATTATCATTACTTAATACTGCTTCTAATTGTTCATTATTCAAACTTTCTAAATACTTATACACTATTTTATACCTCTTATCCTTTTTATCACTAATAAAAAATAGAGTAGAATTAATCTACTCTAAATTAATATATATTCAAAGTTTAATGTTTATGCAATCCCCCAAATAATACATCAAACATTTTTTCTAATTGTTCATTTTCTTTAAATAATTTATCTAATTCTTTTTTCTTTTCTTCTTTTATCTTTGTTTGTTTACTAATTTCTGATATTACTTCTTCTTTAGCTTTCTTATATCTCGCTACACTTTCAGTTTTTCCTTGTTTATTATATTCTTCTATTTTTTCATCTGTAAATTTTAATAATTCTTCTTGTTCTTTTAATGTTTTTTCTGCTGATTTTATAGCACCTTGATTAGATATAATATGATGTGATAATTTTTCATGTTCATTAAATTTATCTTTTGTAGCTTTTGTTAAATCATATTTTTTTGCTTCTTGTAAATTTAATTCTACTTCTCGTTTATCTTTACTATCTCGATTATTTTCCATTATCACCTTGAAATTATCATCTACTAATAAATCAGCTTCTAATACTAACATGTGTTCATCATTTTGAAATTGATTCATTTCTTTTTTTTCATTTTTAAACATTATATAATACTTAAAATCACTACTATAATCTGTTTCACTTTTTGCGAACACTAACATTATTTTCTTATTATCTCTATCATTAATTATCCTATATGGCAAAAATTGTAATCCTTTATTATCTTTTTCATATTTTTCTTGCACAGGTGTATATTGCACTTTATTTTGTTGTTGTGATTCTTGTTTTCCTTTATTATAAAATTTATAAAAAGTAAAAACTGATAATACCACAAATAATATCAACAATAATAATGTTTTCTTATTCTTCTTTATAAAATCTTTCATTTTCTTTTACTCCTATTTATATTGTCTATAAAATGCTTCTGCAAATTTTAATCTTTCAGCTAATGCTACAACTCCTGCTCTTTCAAAATATCTTTCAAACAATTCTGTTGCCTCTGATACATCATGAATATTTTTAAAATCTTCAAAAGACTTTGAACCAAACTGAATATTTTTCATTTCCTCTATAGTGAAATTAAGTTGTGCTGTTAAACTTGCTACATCTAAATTATTTTCTTTAGACCAATTTTCTAATTTTGTTCTTCTTTCAAAACTCCATTGAGCAAGTCCAAAACCTATACCATTACCTATCTCTGTTATTGCAGGATTCATTCCACTTTCACGTTGAAAATTACCCATTATTCCAGCTGTTGCTTCTGCACTAAAACCTTGCTTTTTAAAGAAATTCCAAACTTTCTCTGCATTATCACCACCTACTAACTCTGTATCAATCCCATTAACACCGTTACAATTTTTATTACTTGAACTTTCTACATGAGTTTCTAATTTATCACTTACTCTTATTATATCCCCATTATTTAATACTTCCTTACCCAAATATGGTGAACTATCTTTAGTAGCCAAACTAGGTGGATTTTCCTGTACCTCAAAATGAACATGATATACTGTTGTCGCTCCAGTATTACCTAATATTCCTATCTGGTCGCCTTTTTTCACAGTATCACCTTGTTTTACTGTAGCTTCTCTTAAATGCCCATAATAAGCATGTTTACCATTTCCCATATCTATTAATACATAATTTCCACCTATACCAGTATAACCTACTACTTCTACTGTTCCATCTGATATTGTATGTACCCCAACTTTTTCAGAACTAAAATCTCTAAAATTAGTAGGTTGTACATCTATTCCTGTATGTCCTATATTTCCATATAATGTTCCTATATTTTGCTTTGCCCATGCTGTTAAACCGAATCCTTGCAACACTACATAATCCTCTGCAAATATATGCCCACCTGCATTTATTGAACTTCCATTACAACCTTTATTACTTGTCATTGCTCCACCTATCGTAAATATTAAAACTATAGGTAATAATAAGAACAAAATAAAAAAAGGTAAACAACCTAACGCTACCTTTCTTCCTACTTTATTCTTTTTTTCATCTTCCATTTTATCAACTCCTACTTAAATTACTTCAATTTTTTTATCTTAAATTTCTATGATATAATATTAATATATTTATTTATGGAGGAATTACATATGATTAAAGAAATTTTTGATATTCTAAATTCAAAAAGCAACACTTTATTTTCAAAAATTACACTCTTAATTTTTATATTATCTATTGCAATATCATTAAATATTATTAACATTAATATTGAATTAAATAATTATTTAATTTTTAAATACATAAATAATTATACAACTGAAATTACCCAATTATATATATTAACAATTAAAATTTTAGGTATCCTTGTTATAATTCAATCTATAAAATTCTTTATATACGTTAAAATTACTCATCGTTGGGATAAAAAAGAAAATAGACTCCCACATACTACTTATGACTTGATTAATGATATTACTAATATTCTTACTAAAACAACCATTATTTTTACTTTCACAAATATAACAAATTCAACTAATTTTCCTATAGAAAATATCAAAAATTCTTTTACATTTAATAATATAGAAGGCATCTTTTTTATAATTGGTACTTTTATATTAACTTGCAATATCTTTATATACTTATTAGGTATTTTTTTACCTGGAAAAAATAAACCTTTTTTTTAAATGAAGAAAAACAATTAAATAACAAAAACAAAAATTCTACCTCTCTTAAAATTAAAAAGGATAACTAGTTCTAGCTATCCTTTATCTTTTATTTAATTCTTCTAACATACTATTATATGCTTGTTCATCTTCTTCTGTAATTTCACGTTCACTTGAAGATTTCGTTTGAGATATATTTTTCATTTGTTCTTTTAAATAATCAGGGAATGGTGCTGAATATACTGGTTTATTGATAGAAGTAAAATTCTTAGTTTGTCCTGCTCTATTAACTATATTCTCTAATCTTCTAGAATCACTTTGATTTTGATATAATCCATTATTTTTACTTTCACTTGCATAATCAATTATACTATGCAATCTTTCTTTATCATTACCTAATTTATCTAAGTATTTATTATATTCATCTTGTGTTAAATTAATATTACTATATTGTCCTGTATAATCTGAATATTTTAAAGAACTATCTTCAACTAATGGTCTGGTTTCAACATAATCATTACTTGAAGAACCTAAACTATCATTACCACTAACATAATCAGATTGACTTGTTCTATAATCATCATAATTATAATTATTTCCTCTAGTCATATTACTTAAATTTTGATTATATTCTGTTTGAGGTGTACGAACTGAATCATTTATAACATCTTTATTCAGTATTCTTTGTTCTTCATCTAAAACAGGCTGATTATTTAAAGAATTACCACTTACATTACTTTGATTATTACTTGTAACCTCTTGTGGTGTACGTTCTACTTCTTCATAATTATAACGTTCTCGAACTTGTGGAGAATCTAGATTTTCTTCTGGTGCTTTATTTTCTTGATATGAATTTTCTTGTTTATTCATATCTTGATTTTCACCACTCGATCCACTGTTAAATATCGAACCATTAAATCTAGGTTTTCTCATCATTCCATTAAGTGTTGACATACCTATATTTCCTACTCCACCCGCTGAAAGAGTTGCTAAAATCTGTTTTCTATTCTTCCACATTGCCACTAAAGATACTACAAGTAATATTGTTGATGTTGTATATATAGTTAATGGACTTGCATTTGAACTTTCCATTATTTTTCTAGTTAAATTCATTACCAACGATACCAATAATATTACTAATCCCAACATTGCCTTTATTGCATATAAACCAAATAAATTTTTAAATACACTTATATAACTCATTCTCATAAATGGTAAATAAGAAGCTAATAATGTAAATGGCACTATTAATATATAAAAAAGTATCTGTATCTGAATTATAAAATTAAAAAACGCTATTACATTAAAGGGTAACATTAATATTAAATTCATAATTACAGATAAAAAAGATACTGTAAGTTTATGAGTTCCTGAATATGTTGAAATCCAATAATTCTGATTAGATTCACCTTTATAATCTTTATCATTTAATTCATATTCTTTAATATACTTATCTTGGTCATCAGAAACTCTAAATTTTAACAAATCATCTACTCTATTTCCACTTTCACTTTTAAAATTAGAATTACTATTTACTTTTTCTTTATCCAACTCATTAAAATTTAAAAGTAAAAATGGCTGTTCTACTGCTTGCTTAAAGAACTTCTCCCTTAATATATCTTTACCATCTAATTTTTCATCACTTCCTAATAATTTATCTCCACTCGTCGCTATAGTTGATTGAACATCATTAGAAAACTCATTAGCACTATTAATTATACTGCTTGCATTAGTAACCCATAGAGTACATATCCCAATTAAAAGCACTAATTGAAGCATATCCTTTACTCCTCGATGTGCAGATACCATATAACGCATACCTGCCACTACCGCACCAATAAAAAATAGAAGTATTCCATATTTACCAAATACATTATTGTATATAGTTGAAGATGTATCACCTAATAAATTTACAATGCTATTTAATGCGTCACTATCATACAACATTTTTAAGAAAAAATCTGTAATACTCGCAACTACTTTAGCTACTCCAAATAAAAAATTAGCTATCATATTTGACAAACTAGCTGTTTTTAACAATTTAGCCTCATCATATATATAACTTTGATATTGTTCTAAATTATTATATTTATCATCAATACTTGAAGCATATACTACGCTTATTGTAGAAAAAACAAATAATAACAAACTTATCATTATATATATTATTTTCCTCTTTTTTGTCATTTCTAACTCCTTTCGTAAATAAAAAAAAGATAACATTATTCCGTTATCTTTTTTATAAATTATTATTAATTTACCCCTAAAATTCCGCTTTTAAATTTTTATTATTATTTTCTTCATACACTTTTTTCTGAAGCATATTAGCTACTATACTTTCATCCCCTGAAGAAAATCTAACAACTTTACTTTCCTTATCAATTAAATAAACATCTGTATCTGACTTATCTTTTTTGTCAGGAAATGTAATTTTATAAGTATTATATTGACCTTTAATTTTATCTAAATTATAATTCACGTCATATACTTCTATATTAATATTTT
>NZ_JAPWBZ010000005.1:0-162007 GCF_041433685.1 Gemella sp. 27098_8_92 | reverse complement strand
TAAATTTTTTAATTTTATATCTCTATTTCCTATAATCATCAATATTAAATAAAATAAAATAAAACCTAATATTAATATTCCTTTCTCTATATTTAAAGCTATTACTTCTCTATTTAATACATCATTAACTTTTTCATTTAATAAATATATAATCCTCCGTATTCTTGATGTTATTAATACAGTAGCAAAACAAGATATAAATAAAACAACTAATATTTTTAATAATCTATTACTATTTATTATTTTTTGAAACAATTTTTATCACCCTAAAATATTATAACATAATTTATATCAAGCTTCACTTCCTTACGATAGTAAATATACACAAAATAAAAGAAATTAAACTAATTACTATTAACACTAAAATCAATATTTTACCACTATACATATTATAAATAAGATTTATATTCATCAAAATATAAATATAAAATAATACGTAATATATAATAACTAAACATAACTTTATCTTATCGCTATTCTTCATTTTAAAACCTCTTAAGATACTAAGCATACCTTTCTTCTGCATAAGCAACTTCTGATTTTTCAACTGTTTTAAATGCTTGTGTCCACTCACTAAATAATGAATGTACGCTTAATTTTGCAACTCGACCGTATATATCTTTAAACAAACATTGTCCTTTTACCATGTTTGATAATATATCCATATTTACATTATTATTTTCTAATCCTAAATGTTCTAATATGTGTACTCTTTCTTGTTCTTCATCAAATGCAAATATACTACCATAGTTACCTGCTATATTATTTTCATCTTTTATATCAAATACTGATTGAGTAATAAATACTAAAGCATTATTCATACTTCTTCCTACACGTTCTAATGATTTTTTAGTTGCTTTACCTATTTTACTTGTATTAAGTACCCATGCTTCATCCGTATAAATTATTGTTTCTTCATCTGGATTACTTCCAAATAAAGACATGAATTTTCCTAATACTTGCATTACTACTAAACTTTTTTCTTGTGAATCCGTATATGTATCTTTACTATCTTTAGCATCAGGTAAATCTAAACCGTATACTTGTAATATTGTACTTTTATTATTTAATGATAATGTATTATTACTACCATCAAAAAATAGTAATTTTAACATTCCATTTTGTGTTTTTTCATATAAATTGTCTCCTGCCTCGACTATCTCAACATCTTCATTTTCTTGTAATTCTTTTATAATATGCAAACTTCCAACTGTTTCACCTTGTTGTTTTAAATCTACTATTTTTCTAATTGCCTTTAAAAGTGCAGTTTCTATTTTTCTATCATTAGTTAAATCTACTACTTCATCAAACATTGCTTTTGTTAATTCTACTGCTTCTGCTCCATCTAAAAATGTAACTGGGTCTAAAATTCCCCAATTCTCTTTTTTAGTATAATCTATTGTTAAATATTTTATACTGCTTAAAAGTTTTGCGAATAATGGATATAATCTATTATTTTCTTCACTTTCAGTTATTCTACTAAACCACTTTTGCATTTCACTTTTTGGGTCAAAATACAACGTTTTTACATCTAACATTAAACTTTGAATATATATTAATTTCGCTAAAAATGATTTTCCTTTTCCTGTTTTTCCTGTTATCGCTATATGTGGTGAATCTGTTTTTGTTCCTGCAATACCTTTATTAGCTATCATAGGGTGAAATAATACTATATCTCTTGAAGCATGGATATTATCTTCTAATAATTTTGCTGATTTTACAAATCTATCAATTCTACCAAGATAAAATCCTATTTCCATTCCCAAACTTTGACCTACTCCAAATAACACTTCTGATAGTGCTTCTGTTGTAGTTGTTTGAATCCAATTTCTATACATTCCAAGTTCGCTACCTTGCAGCATAAGATAAAATAATTGTAATTGATCCGCAACTGGGGCAATTACATTTACTTTTTGTCTTTTTAATTCTTTTTTTACAAGTCGAACTTGTCTTAATAATTCTTCTTTTCTAGTATTCGATAATGTTATTACTAACAACCATTCTACAAAATTTTTAGATTGTGAATGTTCATTATCTATCCTATCCATTAAAAAATTATTTCTCATACTTTCATCTTTTAATTTTTCATTACTCATAAATTCTTCTTTTACTTCATGAGCCTTTGAACGTATTTTATGTGATAATTTCATATCAAAAGTAGTTTTATCTACAGGCTTGAATTTTAAATCAACTTCTACAGGATAGCCTTGAGATTGTAAATTCTCAAAAATATGTAAATTATTCATTAAATAATCTGTACTTTCTAATACTAAATAACTTTTATAAATTGTTGTATCTTCTGTATCAATTTTAATAAGTCTCTTTTCTGTGGTATCTAATTCAGCATTTGCTATTTGATTACTACCTCTTAAAATACTTTCTTCATCTACATTATGATAAACATTGCCTAAAAAGTTATATCTTATTAAATAATTTAATTCATCTTCTGTACATCGTCTTATATCAAGTACCCTTAAACTATTAAATACACTTGCTTCTGCTTGTGTAAATTTATAAAAATACTCATCTGTTACCTCTATTTCAAATCCTAATGAACTTGCTAATTTATCAGTAACACCACTTACAGCATTTTTAACTGTATCTTTTATATCTTCCATTTCAGAATATATTCTATCTATTCTTACTCCGATATAAAATTCATATTTTGTTATTTGTCCTAATTCTCTTTCTAAAAGATTAATAGCTTCTCTTCCGTAATATTCAGCTACATCTTTATATCTAACATCATAATCATTAGCCAAAATATTAAGTCTTTCATCTAAATTCATGTTTTTAGGTAACATTTTTAAATGAATATCCTTAAACTTTACTACATCATCTAATAAACTTGTAAATCTACTTTTATATTCTTGTTTTTCATTTGTATTTGCCCTTGAAATTATTTCAGGACTTATTTTATAATAAGAATATATACTACCTGACTTTGTTAATAGTATATTTTGATATGTCCTTTTTAAAGGAAATTTAAACATTTATTTTCTCCTCTCTTTTGTAATAAAATATATTTCTCACGAAAAAAATTTTATTTTCATAAAAAAAAGACCCTGATATATTATTCTAAATTTATATTTAAAATAAAATATCTAGGGTCTATTTAATTAAATTTTATATGCTTACTTCTATATTTAATTTCTTCATCATAACTATATTTTTTATTCTTTATATTAATTCCTATTTTCCATTTAAGATAATCATATAAGTATATTATCATACTTTTACCATCAACATTTATATTAATTATTGCCCATGTTATAAGAATAGGAAAACCATAATACGCATATCCCATTACTTTTACCATTGGAATTATTTTATCTAATATATAAAAAATAAACGTTACTACAAAAAATATAGCTACTGTTACAACCCTAATTCCATTCCTTGATATTGTATATCCTTTTATTTGCCGAATTTTCATAGGTTCTTTTAATGCCTTTGTATAATTATATAAACTTTTCATAATCTAATTGAAAAATAGTTTAAAGAATCCAGAAATACCTTTTAATACTAATTCTGTTTCTATTACTACTAAATATACAAAGCCACCAGTTACTACTGTTCCTATCATTCCTTTCAAACCTATTTTAAACATTGCAATAATTGCTAATGCGATTATCGCCATTATTAAAATTGGACCTGCTACTCTCCTAAACTCTGATAATGCAGAATCTCCATTTATTGCCATTAATATTAAATCATTCATTTATTATTTACCTCTCTTTTTTAATTATGTTCTAATTTTTCTACAAAATATTTGTCATCTTTAACTATTACAGTTAATCTAAATTTTTCTCTAGTCGATAATTTAAAATCTTTTTCTTGAATAACTACTGTAGTTATTACTAGATATTTACCATTATCTTTATAGACTTCAAAATTTTCTAAAGTATTAAATTCTTTTCCTGATAAACTTTCAGGATTTTTCATTATATACTGCATTTCTTCTTTTTTATACGTTGTATATTTTTTAAAGAAATCTTTTGTAAAAGTTTCTAATTCCTGTCTTTTATCTTTTTCACTATCTAATTTTACTTCTTTTTCTTGATATGATCCTTTCGCTATATCTCTAGGAATATCAGAAAAATAAGGAAAATCACAAACTAAATAATTATTATCAATTATTTTTACTGGTATATTTAATACTTCTTGTTTATTTTTCTTATTATCTTTATTTTTTAATGAATAACTTACTATATACTTATAAATCTGTATATCTTTTTCCTTATCTTCTACAGAATATAATCTTATAGAATTTAAAGTACGTTCTACATCTGATGTATCAGCCATATTATCTTTTAAATTTTCTAAAGATAATAATTCTAATGCTTTCTTACGTTCCTGTTGCTTTTCTCTATCATAATTTATATATAATGTTGCAAAATTTTTAGCAAAATTATCTGTTCTAGCATTATATATAGGTATTCCTTGTATCTGATTTTCAATTTTTTCTATAGCATTTATATTATTAGATAATTTTATTTTATCCATTCCCTTAGTCGCTATAAGAAAAATACTCGATACCAATATTGAAAATACTATAAACCATACTGTAAATATTATAAACTTATTTTTTCGTTTATTTACTTCTAATTTTCGTGAAAATTCTTCTTGCTTTATATACTCTTTATTTTCACCTATCACTACATCTTTTGCTGTAGATATTATTTTATTAGGCTCTTGTTTTTTTCTTTGTTTAGATAAAATCTTCTCTTGCTTTTTAGCTTGCTTCAATGCTTGTTTTTCTAATTTTATTCGTTGTTTTTCTTGTTGTTTTTCTATTTTCTTTTGTAACTTCTCTAAACTTGCCATTATTAATACCTTATATAATCTTCCGCAAATCGTTGATTAAACGGATTTTCAATCTGTTCATTTTGCTTTTCTTTAAAATCAATTATTTTTACCTTATCAGCTACTACATTATAACTATATATTTTTATTCCGTTCTTCTCATAGTTATTATTTTGTAATGTACCTGTTATTGCTACTCTACCTTTTGACTTTAAATAATCAAATAAATACTTTGCACTATTCCCAAAAACAACTACATCTATAAAATTAGTTTTTTCTTTGTTTTCTTCTACTGCTAAAGAAAATCTTAACATCTCTTTACCTGCAGAAGTTAATTTCATCTCTAAATCTTTTGTAACTCTTCCCATTAAAATTACCTGATTCATCTTCTATCATACCCCTTTCATTTCCTAATGAATATTAATTAAACTCATGGCTTTTTTCCAGTTTTTAAAAACTTTAAAAATTGTTCTATGTTACTTATATTACTTTTTTTCAAATAATAAACTAATAAAATTACACTTAATATTATTAAAAAATAAACTATCAACTGTATTTTTTTATTACTTTGAAAAATTATAATTTTATTAATTAAACTATGCACTCTAACAACTCTTTCTGATATTTATTAATTATCATTTTACAATCTTCTTCATTATGAAAATATCCTAACTCACTAACTAAATTTTTATTTGATTTTACTAATATCATTTCTACTTTATTACTTTGAACTATTATGTAATATCTATATTCTTTTTCTGAACTTTTTAAATTTAATTTTTTACTTATTTGTCTTATGTGTTCTAATATGTTCATTCTTTTCAACTCCTAATCCCAATACCCATATTCATTTAATTCTAATATCTTCTTTTGAAATTTTTCCCTTGCTTTTTGACAATCTCCCAAACTATTAAAATACCCTAATAAAACAAATGTATTTGTTTCTTTATTTTCTATTTCTATTGATACTGTATTGTTTAATATTGCTAAATAATATTTACTGCTTTCTTTATATTTATGTTTTTCATTACAATTATTCTTATATTCTCTAAATTCTTTTATAAATTGCTCAAAATCATTTAATGTAGGTCTTTTCTTTCTCAAATTGTTCACTTCCATTTATCCGTTTTCTTTTTCTTTTTATCACTCCTCAAATTAAATATATCTAAAATAAAGATAGTTAGTTAAACCAACTACCTTTATTTCTATTTAATTTTTATTTCACTTTTCTTTTTATTCCAAAGAAACCTAATACAAATGTTAGTAAAGTCATTAAAATATAACCTAATATATTATTATACCCTCGTGAATTTTCTTTTACTGCTGATGTTTTAGGTAATATTTTTTCTTTTGGCTTCTCTTTTTCTTTTGGTTGTTCTGGTTTTGGTGGTTGTTCTTTTTTAGGTACATTATTTACTACTACCTCTGATTCATAACTATTACCAAAATCAATTTGATATGCTTTATTTTCATATTTACCACCATTCTCATTATAATCTTCTTTTACTTTCATTGGTGATGTTATATGAATACTATTACCTTTTACTACATATTTTTCAAAAAATTCTTCTGGATTATCTACTGTAAATAATTGATAAGCACCTTTAGGAGTTATTCCTGCTTTTTTAAGCATTTCTTGTACCTCTTTAGGTGATTTTTCTAAACTTGAATAAGATTTTACTGTAATTCCTTTTACCTCATTATTATTAGAATCTACAATTTTTACATCTTTTTCTAATAATTCTAATGCTTCTTCTGGATAATCATCTACATAATAAAAGCCTTTTTTAATATCTTCTTTTGTAGCTTTAATTCCTTTATATTGGTCTAAATCCCATAATAATTTATAATAATTTACTGAACCTCGTTCTACTTGTTTTCCGTCAATTAAAACTCCATCTTTATTATAATTATGTTTTTCAGGTTTGATTAAATTGTTATTAGGATTATCTTCGTCATTAGGTTTACCTGGTGTACTTACCTTAACAATATTAGAATATACTTCATAATCATTATTAATTGTTAAACTAAAATTATTTTTATGTGTCGCACCATCATTTGTTATTGTACCTACCAATGTTGGAATAGGTGCTAAAATAGATTTTGTTAAATCTTTATTCAACTGTTCTAATAATTTTGCTGTCGCTGTTAAAGTAACTGTATGAGTATCTTTATTATAAGATAAATCATAATCTTTACTTTCTTCTTTTGTTTTTTCTATATCCAAAACATATCCTTTAGGAAGATTATCAGTAATAACATATTTATCAATTTGTTTTCTTCCTGCTGGCAATTCTTTTGTTCTTAATTCCCATTTAACCGTACTTAATTTTGATACATACTGATTATTAATATCTTGATTTTCAACATTTTTTACTTGTTTTTCAATGCTAGGAACTACATTTACTTTATAAGTATTATATTTAACAATCGGCACTTCTGGTGCTTTTGGTACTTCTTTATAAACTGGTTGTTCTGGTTTTGGTGGCTCCACCTTTAATTCCTCTAAAGTTGGAACTTTAGGTGGTTGATTATAAACTGCGACTGGTGAAGCAACTCTAGAATTAATTGACATCCAAAATTGCGAATGTGTAGCTACATCACTAAAGAACGTCATTTTTATTGAATCAGCATTATCTAATCTTCCTGCTGCACCTAAATACCAATATAAAGGACTTCCCTCAAAATCAGTTTCTGTATGTTCATACTTCGCACCCTCTGACTTGAATTTATTATCCATTATTGAATAAATACCGTCAGCTTGTTCAGTTACAGATGAACCTGTTATTTTTACAAAAGAAAAATTATAATCTTTAATTACTTCTCTATAAAACGAACCATCAGGCATTGCATTTGTTGTTATACTTGAAATAGCCAATAGACCAGGATTTTCTTTTGTAAATCTTATTTGATTACCGTTTTCATCATAAAATGTAATTTCTACACTTAATTCTTGTCTTGGGTCTTTTGAACCAAAACCAATCCCTGTTGTTGGGTCATTAAACACAGACAACGATATATTATGATTCCCTCTAGTTTTTCTTTGAATTTTATAAACTACTTTTGAAATTTTACTATTTCCATAAGTAGAATTTTTTAAATTCGTATATGTTAAATAAATAGGTTTATAATCATTATATTCTATACGATATCCTTTAGCATAATATACTGATGTTAATCGTATATTGTCATCTTTAACGATATTTTTATTCTCACCTGCATTTATCTCCAAATGTGCATCTGGCTCATTTTTATAAACTAAAGACTGTAATTGAGAATTTGATAAATAACCATCTTTTCCTGAATTTTTCTTTAATTCTTCTAATCTTTTATTATGTTCTTCTTTTTGTTTCTCATATTCTAATAATTTTTTCTGATAATCCCTCTGTTTTTCTTCATTTCTTGTTTTTATCTTTTCATTTTCTGATTTTATTTCTTCTACCTTTTTATTATAATCAGATAAATCTTTTTCATATTTCTCTTTCTTTTCTTTGTTTTCTTCAATAATTCTCTGTAATTCTTGTTTATGTTCTTCTTTATCCTTAACATAAACTTCAGTTTTTTTATTTATTTCTTCTGCTTTCTTTTTATATTCTTCTTGTACTTCTTTTGTTACTTTAGACAATTCTTCAGTAGATTTAACTATACCTTTATCTACTATTTCTGATTTTTCTACTTTTACTCCACCACTAACAGCTTTCTCTACTGCTTTTTCTAATTCTGGAGATTTTAAATTTACTTCTACAGAACCTTTACTTTGATTCACCTTACCTTGTGAATTATTTGCTTCTGATGTAGATTCAGGTTGTTTAGTAACTGAATTTGTAGCAGGATTTTCTGTTTTATCTACATCACTAGCAAAGGCTTCATTATCTGTTGCCATTCCTATTGCTACTGCTGTTGCTAATCCTAATCCTATTGACACTAAATTTTTATATTTTCTGCTCTTTCTTAATGTAAATTTTTCTTCTGATTTTACCATTTTTTATCCTTTCTTTTTTACTTGATCACTCTCGTGACTAATTTAAAAAAAGGGTAAAATTTCTTCTACCCTTGTTCTAAACAAATACTAAATTCTATTTCTTCTATAAAGTCCAAATGTTAAAATCAACAATAATACACCTAAAATACTAGATGATGTTGTTATTCCTGTTTTAGCAAGAGTACCTACACTTAAAACATTATCATTTTCTAAATTACCTTTAGTTTTTAACTCTTTTGATAATTTTTCTAATTCTAATGACGTTTGTTGTCTATTATATTCTGACAATAACAATGAATATTTAGCTTGTAACTCTTTTTCTTGAACTTTTAATTGTTCTAATTTTGTTTTCTCTACCAATAATTTTTCTTCTAATACTTTTTGTTGTTTTGTTGCTTCTTCTAACAATACAGGAGCATTTTGTAATTTATTTAGATAAACTTTTGTTTCCTCTAATTTATTTTCTAAATTACTTATTACTTTTTGTTGGTCTTTTATTTCTTGTTGTTTTGATTTTAAATCTAAATCTATTTTATTAACATCAGAATTAAAATTATCATATACAACTTGTTTTGATAATTCTTGACCTTTTACTTCTTGTAATTCTTTTTCTGCTAATTTTACTGCCTGTTGTTTTACTTTAATATCTGCACTTAAATTATCATAATTTGACTGTGCTTGTTCCTGAATTTTAGTATCTCTTTCTAACTTTTGTTGTGCTTCTTGTAAATTTAATTGTGCTGATTGAGTTAGTTCTCTTATAGCCAATACCTTATCTAAATTATTTACAACATTTTTTAAAACATTTTGAGTACCACTTAATACACTTTGTGCAGTTTCTTTTTCTTGTTGTTTTTGAGAATTATTACTATCTTTTAAAGCATAATCAGATTTCGCTGTATCTAATACTACTCTTAATTGTTCTGGTGTACGAGTTTGAGGTATTTCTTTTGTATCAAAATTATTTTTAGTTGCATTATTTACTTCTTCTTCACTTACAGTTATAAAATGAACTCCTGTACCTTTTGACACAGAAAAATCAACACCTAAATAATCTTTTTGAGGATTATTATAATTAATACCTGCAATACTTTGAGCGTGTAACCATTCTGTACCATTTAACATAAACTTAACAATACCATTGTAAATCATGCTTTTTAAAGAACCTTTTGTTACTTGATTATTCTCTGAATATAATCCATAAAGATTTTCGTAAAATTGACCTTGACTTAATCCATATTCACTAGCTACTTTAGATATACCAGCTTCATTATGTCCATTCTGTATTCCAAAATTACTATTAACATATTCATCAGCAACTTTTTTAGCAAAATCTATAGCTGAACTTGTTACTACAGTATTTTTAGTACCGAATTGTTTTCTAATTTGATTAACTAAATCACTTGCAAATAATGATAATTCTTTTCTTACTTCATCTGATAAATTATTTACATCTAACAATGTATCATCATCATTTTTATTTTGTTTATAAGTATTTAATTTCAATAATTTTTCATTTTCTGATTTCAATACTTCTTTTGCTTTTTCTCTTGTAGATTCAGGTAAACTATAATCCATATAAGTTTTTAAAGCCTGTACATATTCATCACTTAAAACAATATTATTAATACTATCTACATCATTTTGAGCCTTAACTAACTCTTTTTTAGCTTCTTCTAATGCTTTTTGAGTTGCATCTGCTTCTTTTGTTTTTACTAATAAATCTTGTTTTTGCTCTGATACTTGATTTTCTAATTTATCTTTTTCAGAAGTTAAATTATCAATTTTATCTTGTCTTTCTTTATCAAGCTTTTTAGCTTCTGCTAATGCTTTTTCTTTATTTACAACATTTTCTTTTGCTAATAATAATTGCTTATTAGCTTCTTCTAATGCTTTAATCACTTTATCTGCATTAGTTCCATTTAAAACATCTTTTGCATTTTGTAAATTAGCTTCTGCTTCTTTTGTTTTACTTTTAGCTGATTCTAATTCTTTTTTAGCTGATTCTAATTTTTGTTGTGCTGATTGTTTTTCTTGTTGTTTTGATAATTCCTGACCTTTTAAAACCAATAATTTTTCATTTTCTGATTTTATTTCAGTATCCTTATTTTGTATTTCTTTATTTACCTTTTCTACATTTTCTGGTGTTGATTCTTTCGAAAGTTTTTCTAATTCAGCTTTTTCTTTCGACACTTTTGACAACTCACTACTAATACCATCTACAACGTTTGACTGTTCTTTTACTTGACCTTTTACAGTATCTAAATTCAATTTTGCTGTAGATACTTCTTCTTTAGTTACTACTTTAGATTCAGTTTTTTCGATATTTTGTTTAATACTCTCAACTGTAGAATTATTTACAACATCATTACTAGCAAAAGCTTCATTATCTGTTGCTAATCCTATTGCTACTGCTGTTGCTAATCCTAACCCTACTGACACTAAATTTTTATATTTTCTGCTCTTTCTTAATGTATATTTTTGTGTACTCATAATATTTTCTTCTAACTCCTATCATATATCTTTAAATTTTTCTTATTATTTAATTTTTTTTAAAAATCCTGCTACTGCTAATCCTAATGCACCTAAAATACTAGATAAAATATTAGTAGATTCTCCTGTTTTAGCAAGTTCTTTTACTTCTTTAATTTCCTCTGATGTTTTAGCATTTTGTAATTTTTGACCTAAAACTTGTTTTTGTTCTAGTGTTAAACGTTCTGTATTTTCAATAACACCTTTCAATTCTTCTTTATTTTTAGTAATATCTACCACATTATTAAATTCATTTAATGTTTTAGTATTATCTTTTTTATTTTCAAGAATATCTTTTTTATTTTCTTCTGCTTTCTTTTCTTCTTCTGGTTTTAATTCAGGCTTATTATCCTTTTCTTTATCTTTATTTTCTTCTGGTTTCTTTTCTTCTGTTGGTTTAACCTCATCTTTTGGTTTTTCAGTTTCTTTTTCCTTATCTTTGTTTTCCTCTGGCTTTGGTTTATCATCAACTACTGGCGGTTGTTCTGGTGTAGTTGGCTCTGTTGGTTTAACCTCATCTTTTGGTTTTTCAGTTTCTTTTGGTTGTTCTGGTACCACTGGTTTATCATCAACTACTGGTGGTTGTACATCTTCTACTGGTTTATTTACTACTTCATCATCAGAAGCTTTAACTTTTCCCGCTGTTCCCAAAACTGCACCTGCAATAACTGTTGTTAAAATAATCTTTGTTGCTTTATTCATATATTTTTCCTCACTTTTTCTTTTTCTTTTTTTATTTTTGCAAAAATAAAAAACATTAATATTATGTACCAATGTTTTTTTAATATAAATTTTCTATAACTTTTTGTTTTTTGTTTATATAATCTTCTATTAACTTTTCCTTTTCTTTTTCATTAATTTTTGCGAAAGATACTATTTCGCCTATCGTATCATAATCTTTATTTAACAATCCTTTTTCTTTAGCTTCTTGATCTGCCTGCAGAACTAATGCTAAAGAAGTAGAGGCTTGTGTAATTAAAAATGATTTTTTTCTTTCTATTGTTTTTTGTTTCTTAACATTTTCAAACTTAAATTTCATTGAACCTTGTATTAACTGTTCCCATTTATCCCAATACTTTAATTTTTCTTCTGTTTCAAATACTGAAAAATAACTATTTAATACTGATACTGATTTTTCTTTTAATTTTTTTGACTTTGAAATTTGCTTAAAAAATGAATTTGCCTTATCATCTCTCATTACTATTTCAAATCTGTTAAAGTTTAAATCAATATCTTCATTTTCTTGTTGTAATTGTATGCCTTTTTTATAAAAACGTAAAAACAAATTACTTTTCTTACTTCCGCAATAAATAGTCATTCCTTTTGAAACTCCATTTTTTGTTTCATGCATAAAATTAAAACTCTGAAATTTTGTAACAATCAATTCATTATGTTCACGGATTTTTTTTTCTAATTCCTCTAATTCAAATAAAGGTGAAAAATCATCAATAGCTATATCTAATCGAGTAATCTTACCTTTATAAGCTATTACTGTATTGAAAAAATCAAAATAATCTTCTTCCTTTTCAAATAATAACTCATCTAAAAGCTTGCAACCCTCACCTGTTATTTGTAAATTACAATGATTATATGTTTCATCACCAAAAAATAAATGGATTCCTTTATATTCTAAACAAAATTTATAATTATAAAATCGCTTTTCAGAATATACTATATCATTCTCACTTATTCTTAATAGTGTAGCAAACATATTAATAACATCTCTTTTTTCAAAATAACTTTTTCTCATTGCATAAAATGTACATTGAAACCAGTCCAAACCAATAAAAAGATTATCATTTACTTTATCAGCTGCATCTGTTACTTTAGATTTAACTGTTTTCTTTATTTTTTCATATCTTTTTTTTAGTATTAATTCAACAAACTCTAATCTATCAACAAAAATTATATTATTTTCTTTCTTAGTTGATAGATTAGACCTATCAATTAATTTTCTAAGTCCTATTTTTGATATTTTATAATTTATAAAACTACAAAAATCAGCACATTCAGAAATTGTAATATAATTTTTCATAAAGTATAAACCTTTTAAAGTAAAAATAGCTCTATATCAATGTTTTAATCAATCACCATTTATACTTTTTTTATTTTAACCCCCCTTATTAGTTAGTTGGGGGTTAAGCGTGCCTAAAGGCACGCCTGCCTAGTAGCTTTTTGCTTGTTCGTCTTTGTTGCGTGCGGGCTTAACGCCCGTACTCACAGCCTTACTCGCAAGCTACTATTCGGCAGATTTCTTACTTACCAACTAATAATTATTAATAAATAAGAAGTTATATCGTTGTTGTTCTAACTATATAACCTCTTATTTTAAATTAATTACTTTTTATCATTTCCAACCACTGCTGAACCTTTACGCTTAATATCTTCAGCAGAAATTTTATGCATAATATCGATTCTTTCTAAATCACCTTGTTTTAATTCTACTGCTGATACTTTCAATGTTACTTCACCAACTAATTCTACTGGTGTGTCAGGTTCAAAATTAACTTCTTTTAAAAATGGTACTTCAAAAGTTTCCCCTATTTTATCAGAATATAATGTTACTATATGTTCTTTTTGACCTGGAAAACCATATCTATCTTTAGTACGAACTTTCGTAAATTTTAAATTACCTAACATTTTTTCTACATCAACTACTATTTTATTAAATCTCATTATTTTTTAATCTCCTTTTTATTTTTAATTTTATTTTTCTAACTTGATTTTCTAATTTATTTCTCTTTTCACTCTTTCATCACAAATAAAAAATGCCTAAAATTTTATTTTAGGAATTTTAAAAGATATTCTTAATTTTATTAGTGATAAAAAGAAAAGAGTTTTTTTATTAATACATATTTGATATTTTATAACATCTTTGCGAGTAATTTTTGTCGCTAGTTTAAACATTACGGCGAATTACTTTATCGCTCAATTATAAACTACCGTTCGACCGATTAACGCACTTTAAAGTTATACAACCTATTCAAATAATTAAAACTATAGAACTAGCGTCTTCTCCGTCTGCAAGATTGATATAGGAATACTTGCTTTTCCTCATTACTAATGTTATATTAATAATATGTATTCATACCAGAGTACATAAGTTATCTCTTTATTAAACTTAAAATCAATTTTTATCCAATCGCTAAACTGATAAACATTTTATTTTAATAATCAGATAATCTTTATTTAAAAGTCTAATCTTTTATTGATTAGGCTTTTTTCAATAATTAAATGTACAATTATTTGTTTCTAATTATTCTTTACTAAAATAAAAAAATAATTAGCGTGGTTTTTATCTTTCCACACTAATTATTATACACCCAAATTTAACTGTGTCTTTTTTCTTTGAATTATAAATTATAATTTTTCTCTACTCTATAACCTCTTCGAAGTTTTTTATCATATCTTTTAACTCTAATTCAAGAATGTAACTTATTCCTTTTTCCTGCATTGTTACTCCGTACAATGTATCCATAGCTTCCATAGTACCGCGACGGTGTGTTATAACTAAAAATTGATTATCTTCTGAATAGAGTTTTAAAAACTTCGCAAAACGATTAACATTCTCTTCATCAAGTGCCGCTTCCACCTCATCAAGAACAACAAACGGTGGATTTTTCACTTGAAGAATCGCAAATAATAAACTTATTGCGGTAAGTGACTTCTCCCCACCCGATAATAGCGAAAGATTTTGAAGTTTTTTCCCTGGAGGTGAAGCCTCAATAACAATGCCGGTATTTAAAATATCATTTGGTGTTTCAAGCGTCATATCCGCATAACCACCTTTAAATAATTTTATAAATATTTTATTGAAGTTCTCAGCTACTTGAACAAACGTCTCTAAGAATCTTTCTTTTACCTCTTTGTCAATTTCTGCAATTGTTTCTTCTAGCTTAGCTTTAGCCTCTACCAGGTCTGTAATCTGTTCATTGTAGAAATCATAACGTTCTTTTACTTCATTAAACTCTTCGATGGCATTAAGGTTAACATTTCCTAACTCCATTATAGCTCGACGCAATCTAATTACATCTGATTTATATGAAGGAACTTCTGTGATTAGTTCTTCAGTTAATTTGTGAGCAACACTTTCATAGGTCACACTATAATTAGTAACTAAGTTTTCCAAATACTCATCAATCTTAACTTCAATCTTCGTCTGAGCTACTGTTAATTTCTCACACTCTGAAATTTTCAAACGTAATTCTTCATTACTATATTGCTGTGATGTAGTAATTTCTTTTTCACGTTTAAAAAGACCAGTTTTTTCGGCATCTAAATCTGATAAAAGATTTTTTAAAATACCTAGTCTTTCACTACATTGACTAATTACCCTTGTATTATTTTCAAGAATATTCTTTTCATCTTCTGCACTAAGGTTTTCTATACTTTTAGAAGCTTCTAACCTTTCTATTTGATTACATACATCATCAATATCGCTTTGATAATTTCCAATGCTTTCCGTTATATGTTTTAAAGTTTCTTCTAGCTTAGATTTTTCTATTTTTAGCTCTGCTATTTTCTCAACAAATAACTCTTCTGCACTCTGTGCACTTTGTTTTTTAGCAGTTTCTTCTTCTATTTTCTTATTCAAAATAGTTAATTCTTCACGAATTTTTTTAAGTCCATCTGTAAGTTCTGATATATTTTCTAAATTATTATCTTCTGTTCTATATACCTCTAATTTCTTCTCATTAGATGTGATATGAGCGGCTATATCAGTAAGTTCTGCATTTTTATGATTTATAGCTAATTCAAGTTCTTTTATATATAGAGTATTTTGTTCTTTAGCATTTTTCAACTCTACTATGTTTTCTACAGACTCTTTTCTTTTGACTTCAAACTTAGTTTTTTCAGTCTCTAGCTTAGATACTTTATCATTTATTTTTCCAAGGTTATCCTCAAGATTATCTAGCTCTGCCTTATGTTTAATAGAAGAGTTCGTATTTTTATTAATCGCCCCTCCTGTAATAGAACCTCCACTATTTATAACTTGTCCATCAAGAGTAATAATACGATTCCTGAAATTTATTCTACGCGCAATACGATTGGCATTATCCATATTATCAACTATAATCGTAAGTCCTAACAGATGTGAAATAATATTTTTATATGTTTCATTTACCGCTATTAGATTTTCTGCAATATTAATAAAACCTTCTTCTTTTACTAAAACACTATAAATATCACTGGCAATAGCTTTTGCTTTAATATTATTTAGTGGTAAAAACGTTACACGGCCTTTATTAGATTTTTTCAAATATTCAATACATTTTTTTGCAGTGGCTTCACTATCAACTACAATATTTTGTTGAGCTTGACCTAAGGCTATATCTAATGCAGTCGCATATTCATTACCAAAGTTTATTATATTAGCAACACTATCATGAACTCCACCAATAGTTTCCTTGTTAGCTAAAATCTCTTTAACACCTATGTTATAAAAACTCAAATTGTTAATTTGATCTTCTAGGAATTTTTTACGATTTTCTAAATTACTTTTGAAATTATAACCTGTACGTAGTTGCTCATCTATATTTTTTTCTTTAGATACTAATAAAACATCTTCTTCTAATAAAGCATTTAAGCTATTTTCCAATACTGTTAACTTAGAGCTCAACTCTTCTTTTTCTTTTGTAGCTTTATCTAACTCAGTAAGTTTAGTATTATATATTGATTTTTGACGCTCAATATTTTCTAACAACTCTTTATAGTTCTCATCTGCACTTTCTATATTTTTCTTAGCATATTCGATACCATTTTCTAATCTTGTTTCTTCTGTAATTAGCCCATAATACTCATCTCTTAGCTTGTCTATAGAGGCTTCAATTTTTTCTAAGTTATACTCTCCACCTTCTTCTAAGTCCGCTATTTCCTTTGTTAGAGATTTTATCTTAGCTCTATTAATACTATCTAACTCTTGACGTTCTATAAGCTTTTTAGTAAGATTTTCTTTTCTTTCTAACAAATATTTTAAATCTTCAGCTAACTTTTCGCTACGCAGATTCCTATTATTCTTACGTTCTTCTATTACATTAAGTTCTGATTGTAAACCTTCTTTTTTCTTAATCAGCTCTAATTCTTCATCGTGATACTTAAGATATGTTCTATCAAGAGTAACTAAACTATTCTTTATTTCCTCTAAATCCTTTATAAGTTCTTCCTGTTTAATTTCAAGAGCGGTTTTTTCCTGTTCTTTTATCCTTTTATCAGCTAATAAAACTTCTAATTTTTTTTGATACTCTGCTATATTATAAATATTAATAAGAATATCTTTTTCTTCTAGTTCTTTGGACCATTCCAAGTATTTTTCCGTTTTACTCTTTTGCTCTCCCAAAACTTCATAACGTGTAGAAATTTCTGAAAATATATCATTAAGACGAAGCAAATTATCATTTGTTTTTTCCAATTTTGAATTAGTTTCTTTTTTCTTATTTTTATATTTCAGTACACCAGAAGCTTCTTCAATAATGGCACGACGATCTACAGGTTTAGAAGAAATGATATCTTCTACCTTACCTTGAGTAATAATACTATAACTTTCTTTATTAATACCAAAATCAAGGTACATATTCGTAACATCTTTTAATCTTGCTTTTTTGTTATCAATAAAATATTCGTTATCACCATTTCGATAAAGACGACGTTTAATTTCGCATGACTCTTCTCCATTACTAAAAGTAACTGCTACTTCAGCAAAATTTTTTCTTTTCACATCTTCAGTCCCTGAAAAGATAACATCTTTCATACTACTACCACGAAGGTTCTTTGCAGACTGCTCCCCTAAAACCCAACGAATAGCATCAATTATATTACTTTTCCCCGATCCATTCGGTCCGACAACGCCAATTAAATTATTTTTAAATTCAAAAGTTGTTTTTTTCTGAAAAGATTTAAAGCCTGTTACTTCGACTTTTACTAATTTCATCTTATTCTCCTTTAAAATTTTCTTCTGATTACTTTAGATACCATCATATCCTAGTTTATCTAAAGCTTGTTTAGCTGATAATTGTTCAGATTCTTTTTTTGTTGCTGCTGTACCGCTACCATATTGTTTTCCGTCAATTTCAACAGCACTAATGAAAGTTTTTGAGTGTGAAGGCCCAATTGAATCTAGCACCTTATACTCTATCTCACCTAATTTGATTTTGAATACATACTCCTGAAGAATAGTTTTATAATCAACGAAGCTACTGTATTCATAGTCTTCGACTTCTGTAAATAAGGTATTATTTAAAAATATTTTTACTGTTTCTAAATTTGTTTCTAAGTACAAAGCTCCCGTGAAAGATTCAAAAATATCAGCAAGTAACGCAGCTCGTGAACGTCCACCCATTTTTTCCTCTCCACGCCCTAAATAAATACATTTATCTAGATTAAGTTGTAGTGCATATTTTACCAGTGTCTTTTCACAAACTATAGAGGCGCGCAGTTTTGTTAATTCACCTTCAGCTAGCTCTGGAAACTTTTTAAATAAAAATTCACTTGTTGTAAGCTCAACAACAGCATCACCTAAAAACTCTAATCGTTCATAATTCAAATGTTTAGCTATTTTTTTCTCATTTGTATATGATGAGTGTGAAAAAGCCATTTTAAAATTCTCACCAAATTTCAAATTAAATCCATATTCAGTATTTAGTTTATTTAGTAGTTTTTCTATATATGTTCTTTCCATAATGATTCTCCTTTCTTTTTATTTTTAATATTTTCTCGGAAATAATTTCGGAAGTATAGTTTTACAAAAATCAATTTTATCAAGCACAATCAGTTTACTAGATATCTAAAAAGTCCTTATAGAGTATTGTTAGATATCTAATAAACCCCCTGTGATTAAGTGATAATATTTAAAATTTACTATCATTAATCTAATAAAAACTCTGAGAATACTTCATTCCCATAAAATAACCCTTTTCTTGTTAAGCACAGCTTGTTATCATCTATTTCTAAATAGCCTATCTTTATGTTTTTATCGATTACTTCCTTGAAGATTTTTTCTGCTCTTTTTCCGTACTTTTCTTCAAAACTATTTAAATCTACACCTTTTAAAAGTCGTAGACCTAAAAACATTTCTTCTTCAATTTTTTCTTTATCTGTTACCGTATGTTCTTCACGTCTAGCATGCCCTTTTTCAAGCATACTATCAATATAAAATTTTAATGCTCCTTGATTAGCATAACGTACTCCATCAATATATCCGTGAGCACCTGCTCCAAGTCCATAATATTCTATATTTTCCCAGTAACTACTATTATGAACACTTTCATGCCCTGGCCTTGCAAAATTACTAATCTCATATTGATTATAACCATTTGCCGTCAAGAAGTTTATCACTTCATCATACATTTTTTCTTCTGTTTCATTTGAAGGTAAGGTAACTTTTTTATCTCGTACTTGATTATATAATTTTGTTTTTTGTTCTAATATCAATGAATAACACGAAACATGGCTAATATCGTACCCTACAACCTTTTTCATACTATCAAATAAATCTTCCATAGTTTGTTTCGGCAATGAAAACATTAAGTCTACATTAACATCTTTAATTTCATACTTTTTACAATTAGTAATAGCCCTATCTACATCTCCTGCAACATGACCACGTCCTAATATCTTAAGAAGTTCATCATTAAAAGTTTGAACGCCCATACTTATCCTGTCAACTCCGTACTCTTTTACCAAAGCAACCCGAGAATCAACAAGATCCTCAGGGTTTGCTTCAAAAGTAAATTCACGAAGTTGTTGTGGAATTTTTTTTCTAAGTGCTGTCAAAAGACGATGTAATTGCTCATCATTTAAAGCACTCGGTGTTCCTCCACCTATATAGATAGTTTCAATATTATCTATCTTATCCATACTATTTATTTCATCAATCAAACAATCAATATACTTATCTACTGGTTGTCTTTGGATATAAAATTTGTTGAAATCACAGTATGAACATATATATTTGCAAAATGGAATATGAATATATACTCCGCGAATTTCACCTTTCATTATTCGTCATCCATTTTTAGAACAGCCATAAAGGCATCTTGAGGGACTTCTACGCTACCTACAGCTTTCATTCTTTCTTTACCTTTTTTCTGTTTCTCTAATAGCTTACGTTTCCTACTAATATCCCCACCGTAACATTTAGCAAGAACGTTTTTACGCATCGCCTTAATTGTTTCACGAGAGATAATTTTATTCCCAATAGCTGCTTGAATTGGAATTTCAAACTGTTGTTTTGGAATAAGTTTTTTAAGTTTTTCAACGATAACTTTTCCTCGTTGATATGCAAACTCACGGTGAACTATAAAGCTTAATGCATCAACTTGTTCTCCATTTAATAAGATATCCATCTTAACAAGATTACTATCTTTGTAACCAGTTAATTCATAATCAAATGATGCATATCCTTTTGTATTAGATTTTAGCTGGTCAAAGAAATCAAAGACGATTTCTGATAAAGGTATATCATAAGTAATGTTTACCCTTGTATCATCGATATATTCCATATTTAAGAAAATACCACGTTTCTTCTGACAAAGATCCATAACAGCGCCCACATAATCGTTTGGTACCATAATACTCGCTTTAACAAAAGGCTCTGTAATTTTGTTAATTTTTTGTGGATCTGGCATTTCTGATGGATTCGATACATCTACCATAGTGCCATCTGTTTTTTCAACTTTGTAAATAACCGATGGTGCTGTTGCAATAATATCGATATTAAACTCACGCTCAATACGCTCTTGAATAATCTCCATATGTAACATTCCTAAAAATCCACATCTAAATCCAAATCCAAGTGCTTGAGAAGTCTCTGCTTCATATTGTAATGCAGAATCATTAAGTTCTAATTTTTCTAATGCTTCACGTAAATCGTTATATTTTGATGAATCAATTGGATATAATCCACAGAATACCATAGGGTTAAGTTTTCTATATCCAGGCAGTGCTTCTTTTGCTGGATTATTAGCAAGTGTAATAGTATCCCCCACTCGAGTTTCACTTACATTTTTAATAGATGCACAGATAAATCCTACATCCCCTGCAGTAAGTTCATCTACAATTTTTTCTTTTGGAGTGTGGATACCTACTTCAGTAACCTCAAATACTCCACCAGTAGCCATCATTTTAATCTTATCACCAGCTTTTACAGTTCCATTCTTAATTCGAACAGAAACAATAACACCACGATAAGCATCATATAATGAGTCGAAAATTAATGCTTGAAGTGGTTCCTCAGCATCTCCTGATGGTGCAGGAATATACTCAACAATTTGTTCAAGTATTTCATCAATACCAATACCTGCCTTAGCAGATGCAAGAACTATATCATCAGTTGGAAGGCCAATAACATCTTCAATCTCAATTTTAACTTTTTCAGGATCTGCAGCTGGTAAGTCAATCTTATTAATAATTGGAATAATTTCTAAGTTATTGTCTAATGCTAAGTAAACATTAGCTAATGTTTGTGCTTCAATACCTTGCGCTGCATCTACTACCAAAATTGCTCCTTCACATGCCGCAAGTGAACGCGAAACTTCATAAGTAAAGTCGACATGCCCTGGCGTGTCGATTAGGTGAAGGATATATTCCTCACCATTTTTTGCTGTATATTTTAGTTGTACAGCATTAAGTTTAATCGTAATTCCTCTTTCACGTTCTATATCCATAGAGTCAAGCAATTGTGCTTTCATTTCACGTTGCTCAAGAGCTCCTGTTTTTTCTAAAATTCTATCCGCAAGTGTTGACTTACCATGGTCGATGTGCGCAATGATAGAAAAGTTTCTTATTTTCTTTTGCCTTTCATTTCTTTTATTCATTTAATTCTTCCTTTACAAATCTTGTTTTTCAATAAAATCTTTAGCTGTATAGTATGAAAAACCATCTCTTATAAGTTTTTCAATTAGCTTTTGTTTCAATGCATATCCTTCATAACGACGACTATAAGAATGATAAGCTCTTCTAAAATGCTCTTCTAATATATCATCTTCATTCTCTTCCTCATAATCTTCGAAAAATATATCAAACACCTTTCTTATTATATCAGATGTGAAGCCATTTGTATAAAGTTTTTGCGTGATTTTTTGAACTTTTTTATTTTTTGATTCTCGTCTAACATTAAACTCACGCTCTATTATCTTATAAAGTATCTCTATCATAGCTTCTTTCGTGCATATTTTAGAAATATATTTGTCTATTATATCGCTATCTAAATCTTTTTCTTGCAGTTTTCTTTTTATCCAATATGGACCTTTATTATTTAGATTAAAATAATCCATTACAGCTGCTTCGATGTAATGCTCGTCATTAAGATATCCAATCTCCATCAATTTCTTAATTACTTCATTAATAACATTTGGTGCGATTTCTTTTTTTGTAAGATAGTCGACTATATCTTGTGTTGTACGCAATCCATACTGCAAGTAATGTACAGCTTTACTATAAGCACTCTCTATACTTTCATGTGAAATAATTTCTTTAAGTTGGTCATTAGTTAAATCAATTTTCTTTATTAGCCCATATTTTATAATCGTATCTTCAGAGGCATAAAAACACTTCCCATTTTCTAATTCAATTTTATACTTTACTTTTAGCTTTGTAATATTAGTAATTTTCACTTTTCCACCTACTTTCTAAAATTATTACGTTCATAAAATCTTCTCTTAATTTTAACAAAAAACATGAGAAAAATAAAGTTATTGCGGAAAAATAAAAACTCTTAAACGTGCTGTTTAAGAATTTCTATTTTTGTTGTAATATATTTAATTAACTTGGTAAATTATTCCTTAATAATTATTTGTTAGTTTATTTTTTTATTAAACCTTCTTTTTGTAAATATGCTTTTGCTACTTCATAAGCACTCTTACCTTCAATATCTACAGCATAATTCATCTTAGTCATCTCCTCAGTTGTTATTTTTCCAGCAAGTTTTCCTAGAATTTTTTCCAATTGAGGATATTTCTTCAATGTTTCTTCTCTAAGTAATGGAGCCCCTTGATAAGGTGGGAATAATTTTTTATCATCTTCTAATACTTTTAATTTGTTAGTAATTAATTTGCTATCAGTAGAAAATACTTCGATGATATTAACATCTCCATTTGCTATAGCTTGATATCTTAAAGCTGGTTCCATAGTTTTAATATTTAAGTTTAGTCCATAGAGTTTTTTTAGTCCTAGTACACCATCTTCTCTATCATTAAATTCTAGCGAGAATCCAGCTGTTAATGAAGATTCTACTCTCTTAAGGTCTGATATTTTTTGTATATTGTTATCTTTAGCGTATTTTTCAGAAACAGCAAGAGCATATGTATCTTGAAACTTACTTGGTTCTAAATATACTAATCTATCTTGAGTTAAAATTTTCTCTTTAGCAATCTCATATACTTCTTTTGGGTCATTAGAAATATTAGTCACCGGTTCTTTTAATAATGTTGTTGTAACAGTTCCTGTAAATTCTGGATAAATATCGATACTTCCACCTTTTAAAGCTTCATATAAAAAGCTAGTTTTCCCAAAATTAGGTTTCACTTCGACATTTATATCTGTTTCATTCTCAATTAAAATCTTATACATATTAATTAAAATCTCTGGCTCAGCACCTAACTTTCCTGCAATCACAAGTTTATCATTAGATGTCTTTGCTAATGGTGTAAAGCTTAAAGTAACAGCTACTACCGCCGACAATAAAGTTACAACAATTGTTTTTGGCTTTTTATTTTGTAACAATTTAATCAAGGCACCAAAAATAATTGCAAGTACTGCAGAAGAAATTGCTCCAATCAATATAAGTGCAGAATTATTTCTATCGATTCCTAGTAATATAAATGAACCAAGTCCTCCCGCCCCTATAAGTGCTGCAAGAGTCGCCGTACCTATAATCATAATACTAGCAGTTCTAACTCCCCCCATTAAGATTGGCATCGATAAAGCAAGTTGATATTTTTTTAATTTCTCCCACTTTGTCATACCAAATGCTGTTGCCGCTTCTTCTAAAGAAGAATCTATCTCTGACAGTCCCGTTAATGTACTTTGCAATATTGGAAATAGTGCATATATAACTAATGCCACTACAGCTGGAACTGTTCCTATTCCCATAAAAGGAATAAATAGACCTAAAAGGGCAAGCGATGGGATAGTTTGAAAGACCCCTGTAATCTGTAAAAACCACTCGCTGATTTTCTTATTATTTGACAAAATTATCCCAAGAGGTACAGCAATAATTATCGCAATAAGTAGAGATAGTAATGAAATTTGAAGGTGTTGAAAAAGAGCTGTTCCCCATTCACCTTTACGTTCAATAAATGTATCTGCTATATTCATTAATTACACCCCTTTACTTTGAAAAATTCTCGGACAAAATCATTAGCTGGATTATCTCGCATCTCTTTTGGTGTCGCAATTTGAACAACTTTTCCCTCCTGCAAGATACAAATTCTATCAGCTAGCTTCAAGGCTTCATCCATATCATGAGTAACAAAAACAGTCGTCATTTTATACTCATTATGAAGTTGCTTAATCAAATCTTGAAGCTGAGTGCGACTTATTGGATCTAAAGCAGAAAAGGGTTCATCCATTAAAAGTACTTTAGGATTAGCAATAATAGCTCTAAGTATGCCTATACGTTGTTTTTCTCCACCCGACAATTCATAAGGATATCTTTTCATATATAATTTTGGATTCAATCCAACTTTTTCTAGTAAATCTTTCGTTTTTTCAGCAATGAGTTTTTTATCAAATTTTTTCATTTCTGGTATAAGAGCAATATTTTCCTCTACCGTAAGATTAGGGAATAATGCTATTTGTTGTAAGACATATCCTGTTTCAAGGCGTAATTCTCTTAAATTATAGTCTTTTAATCTTTTATCTTCAAAATAAATATCTCCATCAGTTTGCTCTATTAACCTATTTATTAATTTTAAAGTTGTTGTTTTCCCACTACCACTTGGTCCTACAAGAACAAAAAACTCACCATTTTTTATTTCAAAACTTAAATTGTCTAATATTAAACCCTTAACTGAACAGCATAACGATACATTATCATACTTAATCATATTATTCCCCCTTACATCCTATGTTAAAACCTACAAATTCTCCTAACTATAATATAATTTTAACCCTATCATTACTAATTTTCAACAAATCAGCTTAAAACAGTGTACTCCTTTAATAGTTAAAAAGGCCTCTGACATTCAACATATAAATGTGTGAATGCCAAAAGCCTTTATAATTTTTATGTATTTAAATTGATTTTATTTTTCTGCAATTAGCGCAACATATCCACCTTTATCGTAACCTTCGATTGGCTCTTCGACGCTATCATTTGTATAAATCGGATGAGCAACAAGTGTTTGCATAAAACGAATATTTTTCATCATAAGCTCGTCTCTTACAATATTTAACTTCTCTAATGGAGAGTGAAATATTCCTGACTTCACTAGCTCAATAGGATATGGAAGTGCTGGTGCAAGTCTTGAAAAAAGTTTTTCATCATAACCATCAGCATAATTTGCAAAGCTATATAATATTCCATATGCACTTTCTACTGGAACATCTAAAAGAATAAGATGTCCCCCTTTTTTCAATGCATTATAGCAATTTTTATATGCTTTACCCAGGTCAGCGATATAAGTTGAACAACCATTCAGATAAATAATATCATATTCTTCATCTTTTAGTTGAGTAGTTTCAGCATCGCCTATTTCCACCTTAACACCTCTCTTTTCAGCAATTTCTGCCATATCAGTAGAGGGTTCCAAACCATATTCTACATTTATTCCATATTCGCTTTTTAAAGCTGATTCAAAAAGTCCACTTCCACAACCAACTGATAAAATTTTGTCTTTTTTTAGCGGGTTAAGACAAGCGTGAAGTAATTTCAGCTCACTTTCGAATACTTTATTATTAGTTAAAAACCACTGATCATATTTATCAGCATATCCATCAAACATTTTAGTATTAATTTCCATAAGATACTCCTTGTATAATTTTTTAGATTATCCTATATAAACTCTATCCCAAAATCGTAACTCGTAAATACTAGCTTCTTCGAATATTTTAATCAATTCATTTTTTTTATAATCTGAAATATCTCGATAAGCCTCATTTATATAATCTATCCATCCCCTATAGAAAGTTTTGTATTTCTCAGTAGTATAATCAGCTACAAAACTATAATATATATTTTGAGAACTATTCATTCGAGCTGCAGCTATAGTAAATATGTAATCATAACTCAACATACAGTTCATAAGAACAATCATTAATTTATAGTTATTCTTGTCATGAGAAAAACTCATTATATAATTGATATAATCTTCTGTTTCAGGAAATGCTTCTGTCTCTGTTGTCGAAATACTATCTGAATCTAAAGACTCTGCTCTAGTCTGAAGCTCTGTATCATTGGAAAACTCTATAAGAGAACAAATAACTTCTCGTTCTTTATTAGTTTTAGCTTTACCTATAGCAATTTTACATAGTTTCACATAATTTTCTAAATATATACTATCTTGCTGCAAGTATCTTTCAAAAGCTTCTTTCGACAAATCCCCCTTAATTAGTTCCTGAACAAAAGGCGTATTAAACCCCATCTCCCACAATGGAGAAATTTTTGATTTAATTTCATCAATAAACAAGTTCTACTCCTCCCCAAAATCAAGAATTAACAGACAGCTATATTTTTGCTGCCTAGTATTATAGTAACACAGAATATTCACAAAGTAAATAACGTTTTCATTTTGTAATTATGTAAATATTTTTTTAGCAAGTAACTCTTACACAAAGTAAAAAACTCATCCGAAGATGAGCTTTACTATAGAATATATTGTAAACCAAAAACTTTTAATTCTTTTATAGAAAAAATTAAATTTTACTAAAATATCTTACTGAAAAAATCATAGAATTCATTACTGTTATTATATATTTGAGAAATATTGTAGTAATTTATTACCTAACTTATATTAGAAACTGCTAAAGTATTACTTCGCTAACTTTTCTGCTCTTTCTAATGATGCATCTATATTTTCACAAATATTTTCAGCACCTATTTTTTCGACAAAACCAGCTTTTTCCATAGCATGATAAGGTTGTTCATTAACATGAGATAAAATAAGTGTTAAATTTCGTTTTTTACAAGTTTCTAATATTTCTTCTAATGCCTCTACCCCCGAAATATCCATTACTGGGACATTACGCATTCTAAGAATTAAAACATTCTTTCCTTCTTCATGTTTAAAACTAGTAAAAACATTAGCAGCGCCAAAGAAAAGTGCTCCAAAAACTTCATATACTATAGTATTTTTAGGAACATACTTCAAATCAATGTCCTCTGATAATTTTTCGTTTTCTGAAGACCCTATATATGTCCATTGTCGAACTTCTGCTATATCTGACATTCGTTTTAAGAAAAGGAAAGCTGCTAGTACCATGCCAAATTCTATAGCTATTACTAAATCAAAGAATAATGTTAATAAGAAAGTAATAATTAAAACTGCTATGTCACTTTTTGGGGCAGTTTTTATTATGCGTACAAAAGTACGCCACCCACTCATATTATAACCAACTATTATTAAAATAGCTGCTAGACAACTCATCGGTATGTAAGAGGCATACGGCATTAAAAATAATAAAATCAACAATAAAGTTAGCGCATGTACCATTCCTGCAACCGGAGTTCTTCCACCATTTTTTACATTCGCTGCCGTTCTTGCTATAGCCCCGGTTGCAGGGATTCCACCAAAAAGTGCAGATAAAATATTCCCAACACCTTGACCTACTAGTTCGGCATTCGATTTATGTTTACTTCCTATCATACCATCAGAAACTACTGCAGAAAGTAAAGACTCTATAGCTGCTAACATCGCAATTGTGAAAGCTGGTAATATCATTTCACGAACTAACGAGAATGACAATACAGGCATAGAAAAGCTTGGAAGTCCTGCTTTAATAGTATATAAATCCCCAATAGTTTTGACTGGTAGTTTAAATATTGCTACTAATAGCGTTGTAACTATAATTGCTACTAAAGAACCAGGTATTTTTTTTGATACTTTTGACCAAAAAATTTGAATTAATAATGCCAAAATACCAATTGCCAAAGTTATATAACTAATACTACCTAAATTGTGACTATATGCTACTAATTTAGTTAAAAATTCTGCAGGAACAGCTCCCATATTAAGACCTAAAAAATCTTTAATCTGAGCTACTACTATACCTATGGCAATACCCAATGTAAATCCAATAGTTATAGTTTTCGGAATAAATTTGATTAAATCACCAAAGTGGAATAATCCCATTAAAATTAACATAACTCCTGCTAACAAAGTAGCAATAATAAGTCCTGGAATACCGTGCTCTGCTATAATTCCATAGATAATAACAACAAAAGCGGCTGTTGGTCCCCCTATCTGAACCCTACTTCCTCCTAAAAATGAAATAAAAAAACCTGCAATAATCGCAGTATAAAGCCCTTGTTCTGGATTAACACCTGATGCTATCGCCAAAGCAATCGATAAAGGTAATGCTATAATAGCTACTATTAATCCAGCGATAATATCTTTTATAAATTGCTCTCTTGTATAGTTTTTCATCACGCTAAAAAACTTGGGCTTAATATATTTAAACGAACTCATTTTCTCCTCCTGATTTTTTGAGAATTAACAATACTAATAGTTTAGCATAGAAAAAACAAAAACTCTAGTTATATCAGAAATACTTAGTAAATAAATTATAATTAATTATTCAATACGACTATTCATTATAAAAAAAGAAAGGCTCGCCAATTGACGAGCCCCGATTTATTATGAAAAAAATATTATTGAGTTCTATATATTTATTATAAACATGATGCTTTATACAAAGTTAAAGCTATAATTAAATTTTACTTAAACTTTCTAGTTATTATATTTTAAAAAGTTCTCTATATCTTTTTCTACTTTCGTTAATAAGTCTGAATTCTGACTATCGTACCAAACTCCGTTCATCTTATTTCTAAACCATGTAAGTTGACGTTTTGCATATCGCCTTGAATTTTGAGAAATGGCATTGATTATATCTTCCTTAGAAACTAAACCTTCAAAATAAGGTATCATTTCTTTATAACCTATTGCTCCAAGTGGTTGTAAGTCTTTACCATACTCTGCAATTATTTCTTTAACCTCTCGTTCAAGACCTTGTTCAAACATTAGTTCAACGCGTTTATTAATTCTTTTATAAAGAATTTCACGGTCTGTATTTAAAACTATTAAATATGGATTATACTTCTCAAGAATAGTATCTCCATTATTATTAGTTGTCACCGATTTATTTTCATTTACTACATAATTATAAGCATTAATAACTCGGCGATGATTATCTAAATCAATACTATTATAAGTATCTGGATAGTTTCTCTTTAAATAGTCTCTCGCCATATCTACATCAACATCATAAGTCTTTTCTTCCAAATCAGTAAACTCATAATTATTAAGCACTGCATTCATATAAAAACCCGTTCCACCAATTAGCAATGGTATTTTCCCTCGTTTATGAATATCATCAATCAAGCTACGCGCCATTTTTTGAAAGTCATAAACCGAACAAGTAACTGTTGGCTCTAATTCATCAATTAAATAATGGACTACACCATCCATTTCTTCTTTGGTTACTTTGGCAGAACCTATATCAAATTTTTTATAAATTTGAACACTATCTATTGAAATAATTTCACAATTAAACTTTTTTGCTAGTTCAATGCTTAACGCCGTCTTCCCCACAGCTGTTGGTCCAACTATCGCTATTAAAGGTATCTTTTCCATTTTACTTCCTATACTATACGTTTAAACATTTTTTCTAAATCTTTTTTCTCCATTTTTGTTATAATTGGTCGCCCATGTGGACATGTAAATGGATTTTTGCATTTATAAAGATCACTAATTACTTTGTTCATCTCTACTTCACTTAAAATTTGATTAGCTTTTATTGACATTTTACAGCTCGCCATCGCTATTGCATCATTACGCAGTTCATTAAAAGTAATTTTATTATTATTTAAAACTTTCTCAACAATAATTTTAATCATTTCTTCTTCATCTTCTTCTATCCAACCTGGAAATTCTCGAACAACATAAGAATTATCACCAAATTCCTCAAAGTCTATACCTAGTTCTGTAAATTTTTCAAAATTATCTCTAATTTCTGCTGCTTCTTCTATTGAAAAATCAAACGTCATCGGTATAAGCATTTGTTTTTTATAGTTCTTTCTATCTATAAAATCTCGTTGAAGCTTCTCATAATTATAACGTTCTGCCGCTGCGTGTTGATCAATAAGATAAAGTTTATTATCAGCCTCTGATAAAATATATGTTTTAAATATTTGAGCAAGAACTTTTAAATCTGGTAAAGTCTTGACTTCCATACTTTCATCCTGAACAATTTTCAAATTCTTTATTTCATCAAAGTGGCTATTATCTTTTACTATTGTATCAGAGATTTCCTCTTTAGTCGCCTCTCCAATTTCTTCTCTTTTTGAGAAATTCATAAAGTTTTCAATTTCTTTTTTCGTTGGTTTACCACCATACTTATTATAATTTTCACGTGGACGTGTTGTATAACTTAAATCTGGTAAGCTACTCTCCATACCACTAATTTCTGTTTGTTGTCGTCTTATATGGCTTTCATTATTTGAATTTAGTTCTTCCTGTAACTTATGAATATCATTATCTTCTCCAAAAACAAGGTCATCTTCTTTTACAAAATTAGCCTCATTTTGTCCTTTATTAAAAAGAGATGTATTATTTTCTTCAGTCTGCATTCCAAATTTATTGTCAAGTTCATCTAAAAAATTAAATTTCTCTATATTTGCTTTTTCTTTTTTAGTTAGTACATTATTCATACCTTGAGGAATATATGTATAATTAGCTAATCTTTCTGAAATTGCTCCTTTTATAAGTGAAATTAACTCTGCTTCTTTTGATAATCTTACTTCTTGCTTTGTCGGATGAACATTAACATCTAACAAGATTGGATCCATATCGATATTAATTACACAAAGAGGATAGCGATTTTTCATAAGCAATGTTCCATAGGCATCTATAATAGAATTCTGAATTATATAATTTCGAATATAACGACCGTTTATAAAAATATTAATATAGTTTTTACTAGCACGTGTTTCATCTGGCACAGAAATATAACCATAAACTTTATAATCATCGTTATTGCCAGAAAAACTAATCATATTTCGAGCAACACTCATATTATATATTTTTGATAATATTTTATGAACGTCACCATCACCATAAGTTTTAAATGTTATTTTATCATCTACATGTAACTCAAATGAGACATTAGGATAAGATAAAGCAAATTTGTAAATAACATTTATTATATTAGCCTGTTCTGTATGTGCATTACGCAAATATTTTAGACGTGCTGGTGTATTATAAAATAAATTTTCTACGCTAAGGTCTGTTCCTTTTATCGGAGCGTAATACTCCTCGCTAGTGACTTTTCCTGCTTCTAGTACCAGCATCTTTCCTTGAGCTTCGCCAGCACAACTCTTAATAGTCACACGACTAACAGAGGAAATACTTGCCAAGGCTTCACCACGAAAACCAAGTGTTTTTATATGAAATAAATCATAATCCTCTCTTATCTTACTTGTCGCATGTCTTAAAAAAGCGCGTTCGAGATCGTCATTTGATATCCCGCTTCCATTATCTATAATCCTAATTTGTTCTATCCCGAATTCTTTTATTATAATTTTTATATTTGTACTACCCGCATCAAGCGAATTTTCTACTAATTCTTTAACAACAGAAGCTGGTCGTTCTACCACTTCTCCTGCTGCTATCTTATTAGATAATTCTGCAGATAATATATTTATTTTCCCCATTTAACTACCTCCCTTCATTGAGTTTTTGTTGTAGTTCATAAAGAAGATTAAATGCTTCTATTGGTGTTGTTTCTAAGAAATTCAAACCTGTTAATTTTTCTTTAATAAATTCAAATTTTTCATCATTATTATCAAAATCTAGTTGAAGCTTTTTGTAATTTCCATTAGTTTTTTCTTTTACCTTATTTTTAAGTTCTTTTTGAAGTTTTTCCTCGTACTCTAATCGTAGCTTTTCTTCTAATTCTTTTTGTACTTTCTTCTCTAAATGTTGTACTAATTGCATTTGGTTAGCTTTATCTTTTACCGCCTGAGTTTCCCCAGTATTTCCAATATTTTCATAATACCCTTTTCCGATTAAATCACCTGAGCCTATATTATGGCCTTCTAGTTCTTTTAAAATATTATTTGCCACTACTATTACTTCTTCAGGAAGATGTGCAAGTTGAGCAACATGAATACCATAACTCTTCTCTATAGGTCCATCATTAATCTTATAAAGGAATATTAATTTACCGTGGTCTTCCTTAGCAGACACATGAATATTTTTAATTCCATTCATTCTGTTTTCTAATTTCGTCAGTTCATGATAATGTGTTGAAAAAAGTGTTTTACATTTAATTTTTTCGTTAATATACTCCAAAATAGATTGTGCAAGTGCAATACCATCATAAGTAGATGTTCCGCGCCCAATTTCATCAAAAATAAGTAATGAGTTGGCAGTTGATTCAACAAGGGCGTTTTTCGCCTCAATCATTTCTACCATAAACGTTGATTTCCCCCCAGCAAGGTCATCGCTCGCCCCAATACGAGTAAATATCTTATCAAAAATCGGGAGATTAGCTGATGTTGCTGGAACAAATGATCCGATTTGGGCAAGTATAACTATAAGTGCAAGCTGACGCATATAAGTAGATTTCCCAGACATATTCGGTCCTGTTATTAATAGAATATTATTATCTTTATCTACCTTGCAATCATTACTAATATACCCATCATTACTTACATTACGCTCTACTATCGGATGTCTACCTTCAATAATATCAATTATATTATCATTATTAAATTTTGGTTTTGTATAACTATATTCTTCTGCTACATCTGATAATGAAACAAATACATCAATATCACTAAGAATATTAGCAACTCGCTGTAATCTCGGAATAAAGCTATGTATTTTCATCTTAACTTCTTGGAATAACAGTAATTCTAACTCTTCAATTTTCGCTTTAGAATTAACGATATGTTCTTCTACTTCTTTTAATTCTTCTGAAATAAATCTCTCACAGTTAGATAAAGTTTGTTTCCTATGGTAACCAAGTTCTGTTGGATCTATAGTTTTCAAGCCTACTTTAGAAATTTCTATGAAATAACCAAAAATTTTGTTGTAACCTACCTTTAGGTTTTTAACACCTGTTCTATTTTTTTCACGTTCTTCTATTTCTAGTAAAATTCTATTACCATTTTTACTAGCATTTTTATAACTATCTAATTCTGAGTTGAAACCTAATTTAATTACATTTCCTTCTTTAACAGTTTGTCCAGCTTCTTCGTTAATAGTAACTTCTAGATATTCATGTAAATCTTCTAATTCATCAATATTATTCGCAATTTCTACTAATTTTTTCGAATTAAAACTTAGTAATATATTCTTTATACTTGGAATTTTTTCTAAAGTTTTCTTCAGATTCAATAACTCTTTAGGGCTTACTATATTATATGAAACCTTTGTTGATATACGTTCAAGGTCATAAACCTCTTTTAGATTTATTTTTACGTCTGCTTTTTCAAAATAATGTTTAACAAAATCTCCAACAATTTCTTGTCGATGTTCAATCTCTTTTAGATTTAAAAGTGGATTTTCTAACCATTTTTTTAGTTTTCTAGCACCTGCAGCTGTCGAAGTTTTATCAATGATACTCAATAAAGAACCTTTTTTCCCACCATTCGCCATATTTTGTGTTACTTCTAAGTTCTTTAGTGAATAGTTTGTCATATAAACAAACTTATCTTTAAAATATACTTCAAAGTTTTTTAGACTGTTAACATCTTTATTTTGTGTTTTTTCAATATAATCTAACAAGATATTGCAGCAAATACGAAGATTACTGTCACTTAGATTAGATGTTTTCTCTTTTTCTATATTTTCGTCTACTTCTACTTCTGTAATGTATGCACTAACGTTTAGTTCTTGGTCTTTAATAGTAATTATTTCTTTAATATTATTTCTCAAAATTTCATCTTGCAAATCATCCATTGTTTTCAAAATTGTGCAACGGCTATCCCCTGTCATAATATCACAAAATGCAAAATAAATATTACCATCTTTTTTATATACACTGGCTAAAAAATTATTTTCATCATAGTTTTTATAGTTCATGTATGTTCCTGGCGTAATTACTTGAACTACTTTTCTTTCAACAATCTTTCCTTGACCAGGTTCCGAAACTTGCTCACAAATAGCTACTCTATAGCCATTATTGACAAGCACATCTATATAATTAGCTGCAGCGTGAAATGGTACTCCACACATTGGGACTTTTTCTGCACCACCATCACGTGCTGTCAAAGTTATTTCCAAAATTTTTGATGCACGAGTTGCATCTTCAAAGAACAGTTCATAAAAGTCACCAAGTCGATAAAATAAAAACATATCTTGATAATCTTTTTTTATTTTTAAATACTGTTCAATCATCGGCGTATATTTCATTTGAAAATTTCCTTCCTTACAAATTTTTCCTATATCAATTCTATAACATAATAATTTTATCATAATATTAAAGAAAATAGTAGCCTCATACATGTAGCTCATATATAAACTTATCTTTATTAAAAAAAAATATAGATATATCAGATATCTTTAATTTAAGTTGCTTATATTACTCTGTTATTGTATAATTACTTCAAAGGAGTTGAATTATGTTAAATTTTATAAAAAATAAAACTAATTTATCAATAATGATTTTTTATTTTATATTTGCGATTACTAGCCTTACATTAATAATGCTAGCACAATATAATAATAATCAAACACCAAAATTATTTATTAAACAATTCATCTTTTATCTATTAGGATTTTTGGTAATATATATATTTCAAAAAATTCCAGTTGACTATATAGAAAAATTCTCTATATTTTTCTATTTGCTTGGTTTAACTTTATTGATAGGTATATTTCTAGTTCCAACTTCTATAGCACCCATTGTTAATGGGGCACGTAGTTGGTATAACCTTGGATTGTTTACTTTACAACCATCAGAATTTGCCAAAGTATCAACAGTAGCTATGATTAGCTTACTAATAAAAGAAAAAAGTTTTAGAGAAAATACCGATTCTATTAAACTCATAAAATTACTGTTAATTATCGCGATCCCCTTCATTTTGGTTCTTCGTGAAAATGACTTAGGTAATGGATTATTCTTTATTTTTCTATTTTTAGGATTAGTATTTCTAGTCAGTATCCATAAAAAAACTTTATTAAATATCTATTCAGTTGTTCTTGTTGGTATAGGAATAATTATTTTAGGTGCACTATATTTCCCAAGAGTTCTTGGTTTAGTAGGACTTAAAGGATATCAATTAAAGAGAATATTATCTTGGTTAAATCCTGAGGCGTATAAACTAGATTATTCGTATCAGATTACTCAGGTACTTTCCGAAATAAAACGAGGTGGATTAACAGGAACCTTTGCTAAAAATAAGAATTATATCGATGAGCAATTCAATGATTTTATCTTTTCTATTTTGGCAAAGAATTTTGGATTTATCGGTGCCTTTTTCTTCTTAGTATTCTTCTTTATTTTTATACTAAGATTATTTAGTATAGTGAAAAAATGTGAACAAGGTAATTATAGCTACTACTTTATTTTATTAGCAATGTGTAGTTTTTGTTTTTCATTTTTCATCAATATCTTCTCTACTCTTAGCATAATCCCTGTAATTGGAATTAGTATGCCATTTGTAAGCTATGGGGGAAGTTCCCTTATTGCTAATAGTATTCTATTTGGAATAATTGTTAAAATAAACGCTACTATTCACGAAGAATACTTAGAAGATGAATATTATGAGAATTATGAGAAGGAACCATATATTGATGAATACGACTATCAAGAAAGTAATTATCAATATGAAGAGCCCTACGACAATCAAAAGGAATATCGTCGTAGTAGAAAATTTAAAAATAGATAATAACAAAAAATCGAGGTATGTATAATCATATCTCGATTTCTTATTTCATATAGTTTACTTTATGATAACCTATTTTTCTTATTTTCTTACGTCTTCAATAAATTTATCATCTATTGTTTCAATTAGTTTTCCTAAAATAGCTTTTGCTGCATAGTAATCACGGATATCAAAAACTGCATTATGTGTATGAATATATCTTGCACAAATACCAATTACTGCAGTCGGTACACCATTTAATGCTTGATGAATCTCCCCAGCATCAGTGCCACCAGGTGATGTAAAGTACTGATATTTGATTTCATTTTCTTCTGCAAGTCTAATTAATTTTTCACGCATATTTGGACGAAGAACCATTGTTCTATCAACTAAACGTATTAAAAACCCTCCTCCTAAACGTCCGTTACTTGTCGCTGATCCGTCCATATCATTGGCTGGACTACAATCAACTACAAAGCATACATCTGGTTTAATCATATTAGCTGCTATTTTAGCTCCACGAAGTCCTACTTCTTCTTGAACTGTTGCGCAAACTACTAAATTAATATCTAACTCTTTATCTGCAAATTGTTCAAGAATTTCTGTAATAATTACACATCCATATCTATTATCAACAGCTTTTGACATAATTCTATTTTCTGTAAGTTGTTCAAAAGTTGTTTTCGGCGTAACAAATGCTCCTTCATGAATCCCCATTTTTAGAACTTCTTCGCGATTTTCTGCACCTACATCAATCGTCATATCACTAATTTTCACATTTTGAGCAACTCCTGCTGTGAAATGTTTTGGAATAGAGCCTATTACTCCAGTAAATTTTTTACCATCATACGATGTTACAGTATAAGTCTGAGCTAATAACACATCTTCACGGAATCCACCTAATGTTTCAAATTTTAAAAATCCATTTGGTAAAATTTTCGTAACTACAAATCCTACTTCATCCATATGAGCCGCAATCATAACAGTCTTAGCATTTTCTTTTTTTGATTTTTTGATTGCGTAGATTCCACCTAAGTTGTCAAACCTGATTTCATCCGCATATTTAGATAATTTCTTTTCTAAATAATTTGAAACTTCTCTTTCAAAACCAGATGTTCCGTCTAACATTGTTAATTCTTTGAATCTTTCTATTGATTTATTCATTACTTATACCTCTTTAATATATTCTATAGTATCAGTATGTTTATCAAAACGCACTTCGTAATCTTTTCCATTATCTCTAAAATAAAACATTAAATACTCATTTTCTATTAAGTTTAATGTATAGCTATCTAGTACTGTATATCCTTCTGCTATTAAACTATTACGACATCTATCGATATGCTCATTATTTAATTCTTGCTCTTCTGATTTTTTATAAATATAATACATTGTTCCAGCTACTGCTAGTGGTAATAAAAATTTTCTTAATTTCATATTCTACCTCTTTATCTAAATTCATCACATAGATTTTTAAACATTTCTTGATCAAATTCCAAATTCTGATGTGCCAATGGTTTAGTCTGATCATAATTTTTTAGTATTGATTCATACTTTGGTTTATTATTGTTTTTATATATAACCCCTGTTACTAAATCATTATACTCCTCTAAAATTCTATATGCTTCCAGTTTATTAGTATTATCATATCCTTCAATATCGTCAAGGTTTATTAAATTCTCTTTATACCATTCTGGAGTATTATAATAATTATATGTTTTACATGGACTGAAAACATTGACTAATGAGAATCCATCATGTTTAACAGCTTCCTCAAAAATGGCCATCATACCTTTCATATCTCCTGTAAATGCTTGAGCCAAGAAAGTTACTTCACAAGATAAAGCCACTTTCAATGCTGATAATGGTTTTTCCATTACACCTTCAAGTGTAGTTGTAGTTACTAACCCTTCTGCCGATTTAGGTGACATTTGTCCCTTTGTTAAAGCATAAAGTTGATTATCCATAACAATATAGGTCATATTTACATTACGTTTCATGGCATGAACAGCATGACCTATACCAATAGCGTATCCATCACCATCACCACCCATTGCAAAAACTGTTAAATCTTGATTTGCTAGTTTTACTCCTTGGGCTACCGGCAGGCTACGTCCATGAAGTCCTTGAACACCATATGCTTTTGTATATCCACTTATTTTCCCAGAACACCCAATTCCTGCCGAGATTACAACATTTTCTGGTCTTATACCAAGATTTACTACCGCCCTTTGGATTCCGGCCAAAACGGAAAAGTCTCCACATCCAGCGCACCAATCTGGTTTTTCATTATTTTTATAATCTTTCATTGTTACTTTCATATTATCTCTCCTCCTCTAATAGTTGCTCTATAAGTTCGTGAGTATAATATATATCACCATTATATTTCAATAAGCTCGAAATTTTCTCTGAATTATGATACTTACTTGAAATTACTGTTCGTAATTGTTTATTAGAATTATGTTCAACAATATAGATTTTTCTATATTTATCAAAAGTATCTTTAACCTTCTGAGCAACTGGATAAATTTGACGTAAATGCATAGTATCAATGTTCATCTCTTGCTCTTTCAACTGTTTAGCTGCTTTATTTAATACTCCATAAGTAGAATTTATACCAACTAAAAGAATATCCTTTTCCTCATTATATTCGTTTAAAATAAATGGATTTTCAATAAATGCTGTTTCAATTTTTTCTGAGCGTTTATCTTTTTGTTTTATTGTATTTTTCTTAACTTCTGATGGCAATCCTACAACTGAGTGTTCGTAACTATTAGCGTTATGAATTCCACCCTTTTGTCCTGGAATAGTACGTTCAGATACAAGTGAATCAAGTCCATAACGTTTGAAATAAATAATATCCTCTTCTGTAATTTCTTCTTGTTTTAGAAGTTTACCACGATCGATTTCTACTTTGCTAAAATCAAAATCGGAAACAGTTTGTTTATTCATACCTAGTTGCAAGTCCATCAATACAATAACTGGTGTTTGATATTTTTCTGCCATATTAAATGCATCAATCATAGTATAAAAACAATCTTCTACAGTAGTTGGTGCTAAAACAATTCGCGAAGCATCACCAGTTCCGCCATAAACAGCATGGAAAATATCAGATTGTTCAACTTTTGTTGGTAGACCTGATGACGGACCTCCTCTTTGAACATCTACAATAACAACTGGTTGTTCAGACATAACTGCCATACCTAAAAATTCAGTCATAAGAGAAATCCCCGGACCAGACGTTGCTGTCATAGCACGTACACCGGCAAAGTTTGCCCCAATAGCAACTCCAAGAGCCGCAATCTCATCTTCTGTTTGAATATATGCACCATTTACAGTTGGTAATTTTTCAAATAAATATTCCATAATCTCTGTAGCTGGTGTAATTGGGTATCCAGAATATAAACGACATCCTGCAACTAGAGCACCTAATCCTGCTGCATGGTTCCCTATTAGCCACATATTATTTTTCTCTTTTTTGTCTAATTTTTTAAGATAATACTTTTCTCCTAAGTTATTTTCTGCCATAAAACTTTGCATTACCTCATGCCCTTTATTAAAGGCTTGAATATTTATCGCAACAATTTCTTCACCTTTTGAAGAGAATTTTGCTTCAATCATATTATAAAAAATATCTTTATTTATATTTAATAATGCTGAACAAATACCTAGTGTTATTATGTTTTTAATGATTGGTGCTGATATTTCTTTTGCAAGTTCTGTAATTGGAAAAACTGCTACTAATCCAGTAACTTCCTCTGAAATTTCTGGCTTTATCTTTTCATCAACAATAATAATACTATTCTCATCTAATTCATCAACATAACTATCTAATGTTGTTTGATCAAAAGCAATAAGAATATCTGTTTTATAGTCAATAACGTCTATTTGCTCTTCTGAAATACAAATTTTACTATTACTATGTCCACCTTTAATTCTACTTGCAAAATCCCTAGTAGAATACATATAGTAACCTAGCGAGTTTAGAACTGTAGAAAATACTTCAGTTGTTGCTTCAAGCCCTTCTCCCTGCTCTCCGCCAATTTTCCATCCTAGTTTATTTATCATGTTAATCTCCTTTAATCTCCTTCAAGAGAAATTTTTTAGTTGATTTATCAATACTTTATTCTATCATATTTTAAGCTATTTTACCATTTAAACAGCGGGGGAATCTTTTATATAATTATGTGGAAAAAATAAATATTTCTACAAATATTATTTTTGTAGAAATATTTATTGACTCCATTTTTTATTTAAACATACTTAATAATATTTTATCACTTAATCTTGGAAATAATTGACTTAACTTAACTCCTAATACCAACTTAAGTGGTAAATTAACTTCACGTTTTCTCTTTTCTATACCTTTTATAATTTTTCTAGCAACAACTTTTGGTGTTAGTGGTTTATCACCCATTGCTTTTAAGTAACTTTTATCTTCATCGGCTATATTAAAGAAGTTTGTTGCGACTGGTCCAGGATTTACAGTCATAACATGAACATTATCCTTTTTAACTTCTAAACGTAACGCATTAAAATAACCAATAAGCGCAAATTTTGTTGCTGAGTACACAGATGTTTTTGGCGTTGCTATTTTTCCTGCTAGTGAAGCTATTGTCACAATTGTCCCTGATTTTTTTTCACGCATTCTTTTAGCTATTTCTGTTGTAAGCTGAATAGTTCCAATAACATTTGTATCAATCATCTTCACTACTTCATAATCGGTAAACTCACTAAAATCTTTCATAATACCATAGCCAGCAGCATTTATCAAAATATCCAAATTATCCGTTTTTTCTATTAATCCTTCTACTTGATCTTGAGCCCCTATATCTACTGAGTAAATTTTCACCTCCACTGAATTATAGGCTTGGCACTTTTTAGCTACTTTATCTAATGCCTCTTTTCTACGAGCTACTAAAATTAATTTTACATTTCCCTTTTGAGCAAACTGATATGCTAACTCACGACCTAATCCACTAGATGCTCCTGTTATTAAAATCTTTTTTTTAATTATTTCCATAATAAACCTCTCTAATTACTTAATTTTAGCATTTCCACAAGTACATTGACCTTTTATACAGTTGCATTTAACTATATCTTTGGCATTTTTGAGTTTTTCTGTAAGTATTACTAGTATTTCTTCAATATCATCTTTACTTAAATTATCCTGCTCTATTGCATACTCAATAATTCGTTTTGTTTTTTTATTACAAAATTTTCCTACAAAATTTTTTGTTAAAGTTTCAAGACAATCGTTTTCTGAATAAATAGCTTTGTAAATATACTTATTACCAATCTTTTTTGTTTGTAAAATATTTTTATCTACAAGACGAGAAAGCAATGTTTTTATAGTTGAAGCTGACCATTTTTTTTCTTCACTAAGGGTTTCAATAACCAATTTACTGGTCACATTACTATTACTCCAAAGTACACGCATAACTTCCCACTCGGCTTCTGAAATGTTTATTTCCATAGAATATAATCTCCAAATTTCATTATAATACTTTTCTCTTAAATTTCCTTTAAATCCATCATCTACATCTGTAATTATAATACTATGTAACTATTGTTATGTCAATGATTTTAAAAAGCCCAATTCAAATATTAATTTTGAATTGAGTTTAAATTTTATTTTTTCTTAATTGGGTGTCTTAATACTGTTTTTAACTTTTCAGGAGAAATTTTTCTAACATCAGAAATATAAATTTCATGATGAAACCTTTTATCTGTAATATCCAACTCATACCCTTGTTTAATCATATACTCATGCATTGCCTCTACTGTTATCGGTTCATTATCATACGGCCCAATGTGCATACATTGCACACATAAACCTTCATCATAAGTAAAAAACTCTACTTTCGAAAAATCCTCTTTTTTCTTACGAGTCATTTCTTCAATCGCCTATTCGAAAACTTCTTTAGTAACAAAGTCAGGCATACGTATTAAAGAAATAAAATTGAAACTATCTTTATTAGCATAGTCTACTCCTTTAATTCCTTCTTGCCACCAAAAATCTTCTAGTGGAGGAATAACAAAATCAAAATAACCATCAATTTTGTAATCACCTTTTTTACTCATTTTAATTGCATAAGCAATAGGATATAAAAGACTTATTGACTGTTTATATTCACTATTTTCTTCATTAGGATCTCCTACTCCTCTTACAGCAATAAAATTTGCTTTTTCTACATTTATTATACTAGGTTTAGCCTTTGGTTTATATAACTCTTTATATTCTTTTTTAAAATCAAATACCATATTATTTATCCAATATAAAAATTATTCTATCAGAATTTTCATAATCTTTATTATCTAGTTCAAAGTCACAAAAATATTTATTAATTTTAAAACCTATTTCCTTAGCTGCTGAAATGATATCTTCTATTTCATATGTACGTTGTGTATGAAACTGTTCAAGGCGACGATAAAGTCCATTTTTCTGCTTAATAAAAAATGTCAATTCACTTTCCACCTCTAATTCTTTACCTGTTCCATAGGCAAACCAAAGATAGCTAATTTCATCAGTTTCGTAAGCAAACACTTGATTATCTATCATATTCTTCATTTTTTTAGGGGTATGAATATCAAAAATAAATTTTCCACCCGATTTCAATGAACAATAAACCTCTTTTAGACCATCTTTAAAACTTGTAAAATCAGGTAAATAATTAAAGACATCAAATGCGCTAAGAACGAAGTCAAATTCATATCCCAAGTTAGAAATTTCTAATAGGTCCATAGCAAAAAAATTACTATCCGATGATTTTGAACTCGCTATAGAAAGCATTTGTTCGCTATTATCCACTGCAAATACTTCACCATATTTTTTTAGATAAGGAATCATCGTTCCGCTACCACAACCTAAATCAAGAATTAGAAGACCTTTTTTATCCTCTAATTCTTGATTTATTATATTCGCATAAGTATCATAATCGACATCCATTAATTTATCATAAACAATACTTAAATTTTCGTACATATTATACCTCTTTAAGTGGGTATTTCTCGAATAGAGCATCTAATTCATAGTATTCTCTATCATCACGCGTCATAATATTTACAATGATATCTCCTAAATCCATAAGAACCCATTTAGCTTCTCTTTGTCCTTCTGTACTATGAATTTCTGCACCATATTCCAACACTTTTTCTCGCACTTCTTCTGCGATTGCTTCTACTTGTCTACTAGTTGGAGCATGACAGATTACTGAATAATCATATAACACTCCCGTACTTGTTAAGTCGTATGCCACAATATCATACCCATGTTTATCATCGCAAGCATCTACGACAACTCTTAATAATTCTTCTATTTGCATTTTTATCCTCTTTCTTATTTTTTTATTATATGGAACATAACAACGTATAATACATCATCATCTGGATATCTTTTAGCTAATTTATCAATTAGTTCATCCAATGTTACACCATAATATTTTGCATAACGCTCTGTTAAAGTATCTCTAGTTACAGGTTTTACCAAATCTACTTCTAATGTGGCAAACACCGTATCCGGATCTTCATAAGTTGTTGCTTCTAATAAATCACCTTTTTTAAAGTGAGCTTCACTCTTATTACGAATTGTTATAGTTTTTTCATCTGATAAAATCTTTTCTTTATTCTTTTCTTTGAATCCAACACGATAATTTTTAATATTATAGTAATTATAACATTCTAATAATGATGGATAAATTCTTTCATCATTATCAATTAAATATACTAATGTATATTTCGCAGAAAGCCTAACCGCCTCATCTAAATCATACTGTGCTACTTCTGTTACTTCTTGTAGGTGTGGATGTTTCCTTTGAGGATCAATATAATCTGCAATAAAAATAATTTTTTCTAAAAGCGTCATATGCTTTCTACCAAAAGTATGATTTGCTACTGCAAGTTTAACCTCTTCATCTGCTATATCAAATGCCTCTTCAATGTAGGCACTTCCCACTGGCCCATGAAGAACCTCAACAGGATAATCCAATAATTTTACATCTAAATTATGAAGTATTACATATTTTTTCATAAGTACTTCATCCATAGGTTTGCATACATCATGAACTAATGCCGCAAGAGCAGCGCGCTCAATATTTGCGCCATGTATTTTCGCAAGATTTTTTGCCACTTCCACTACCCTAAGTGTATGCTCATATCTTTTTTGTGGTAATATCTCTTTTACTTTATTTTGAATTTCTTGAAATTCCATATAAACCCAACTCCTCTATATATGCCTTACATTCATCTGTAACCATATAATCTATACTTTTATTATTTTTTATATTATCCCTTATTAAACTCGAACTAATTTCTATAATGGGTGAGGTCATAACTTCATAGCTAATAGTTTTATAAAACTTATCACAAGCTATTACCTCTTCTAAACTTTCTTCATTTCTCGCTGTAAAAATAAATGTTACTAGTTCCGATAGTTCTTTTATATTATACCACTTTTTTAAATCTTTCGCTCTATCTGTTCCAACAATAAAATAAATTTTTTCATCTGGATAAATTTCTTTAAAATATTTTAGAGTATTGTAAGTATAACTGATATTATCTTTTTTTAATATTTCATAATCGCTTACGATAAATTTATTGTTATTTTTTGTGCTAATATATGTCATTTTTAACCTATCTTCATCACTAGCTTCTAATTCCCGATTTTTAAGAGGTGTAACATGTGATGGAATAAAAATTACTTTTTCTACATCGTAGTTTTCTATAACATTTTGTGCTGTAATCAAATGACCAATATGAATTGGATCAAAGCTTCCTCCATATAGGGCTATTGCCATATTATTTCACCAACTCTATTTTGCGATATTTTTCTTTTGAGCTTTGCTTATACAATACAATAGTATGCCCAATTACTTGAACTAGTTCTGATGAAGTGCGTTCTGACAAAACTTTTGCAACTTCGTCTTTATCTTCTTCACAATTTTGAAGGATACTTACTTTTAACAATTCACGCTTTTCCAATGCATCTCGAATACCTTGAACCATCTCACTGTTAACCCCTGATTTTCCCACTTGAAAAATAGGTGTTAAATGATGTGCCAACGCTCTTAATTGTCTTTTTTGTTTTCCTTTTAACATTTCGTCCTCTTTTCTTTAATTATTATTTTTTATATAATCGATTCTCTCACAAACACTTCGATTTCTTCCGGAACATAAATATCTATTTCACAACCACTATCGCTGTTAACAGTTATCCAGCCAAGTCCAGAAATAACAATATCTATCTTCCTATCCTCAATCTTGAAATTTTTCTTAACTTGGTTTTTAAAAATAGATATATTATCTTCGAATGGTGGTTTCAACAATGTTCCTAAATGTTTTTCAAAAAGCGCATCTGCTTTACTTAGTTTTGTTCTATGAATATCAACTAAATTAGATGCATATAGAGTAAAGCTTTGACGTTCACCTTTTATAAAATCAACTCTTGCCATACCACCAAAGAATAAACTTTGTTCAGCATTAAGCTGAAATACACGTGCCTTAATTTCTTTTTTTGGCATAACTAATTTTAAACTCTTAGCATCTAAATAATGAGCAATGTCGTAATCTAAGATTATACCCGGTGTATCATAAATACTTGTTGCTCGATCTAAAGGAATCTCTATCATTCCCAAAGTTGTTCCTGGAAAATGAGAAGTCGTAATGACGTTCCTATCTCCTGTAGTAAGCTCTATTAATTTGTTAATAAAAGTAGACTTACCAACATTAGTTGCGCCAATAATATAGACGTCTTTTCCATTACGCAATTCATCAATACGCGCTGCCGCTTCCTCAATCCCATGATTTTTAATAGCACTTATTAATAAGATATCTTTAACTTTGATACCTTTTGCCTTCAACATTTTAAACAACCATTGCTTAATTTTGTTTTGTTTAACAGATTTTGGTAATAAATCTAGCTTATTAGCAACTAATACAATATCTTTATTATTACCAACAATATCTATAACGTCTTCTATCCAACTTCCCGAAAAATCAAAGATATCAACGACCTTAACTATAAGGCCATCTTTTTTAGATAAAGTTTTTATAAGTTTATAAAAATCTTCTGCTCCAAGCTCTACATCAGAAACTTCATTATAATTTTTTAAACGAAAACATCTTTTGCAAACTAGATTATTTTCTTCAATACTTTTTTCAACCACACTTTTTGGTAAATAACCTTGTTTATTTTGATTTTCACTTTGTATTTCTGCACCACAGCCTATACAATAAATTTTATTATCCAATATGGCCTCCATCTTTCTCTTTTTTTAATTTTAATTTATAATTAACTTTCTTCATTTTTGGAAATAGTTTTCTACGAGTTAAATTTTGTACTATAATCCCTTCAAAAAATCTGTTAATTCGTGTTTTAAAAGCATCGGTTTTTGAAATTGGCTTTACCAACACACTCATAACTCCAAGACTTTTTGCACCAAATACATCGGTTAAAACTTGGTCTCCTAAAATAATTGCTTCTTCAGGTTTTCTGTTTAACTTGCTAAGTGCCTTTTTAAAACCATGTGTTAACGGCTTTTTAGCATCTGCAACATATTGAAGATTCAATTGTTTACAAAATTCTTCTACACGTTCTTCATTATTATTTGACACAACGATAATATCAAAACCAGCTCGTTTCATTTTCTTTAACCAACGATTAAGCTCCTTCGTATCTTTTTTGCTATCCCATGAAATAAGAGTATTATCTAAATCTGAAATAATAACCTTCTTATTGTGCATATTCATATATTCAACATCTATAAACTCATACTTTTCTACAAAATCATCTGGTGAAAAAAACTTCTTTAATAACATAACTTACCTACTTAAAAATAGCTTACAACACTGTAGCTATTTTTTCTCCCATCTTGATTTCTCTGTTTTCTAAATTTTCTTCAAGAAGAATGTTATCTTTCTCAAATAATAATACAACTGTAGAACCAAACTCAAAATATCCTAACTCTTCTCCTTTTTTCACATAGATATTATCATAAGTCGGTACTATTGAATTTACATTTTGTGCCCCCACAGGTATTAGTGTATAGTTAATTTTTCCTGTTAGCTTATACACTTGACGATAATTGTAGCTCAAAATATTATCCCCTAATTCTAATCCTAAATTATTAACTGGATAAGAATATTTCCCAAGACTATATGCATCTTTTATTTGTGAATTCATTGGAAAATGAATACGATGATAATTTTTAGGACTCAAGTAAATAATAATATATGTACCCTCTTTGTATTTGTCAGCTAAGTCGCTATCACCAACTAATGTTTGAATATTATACGTTTGACCTTTTACTACAAAAGTTCTATCTTCCTTAATAGTTCCTACTTCCGAAATAACACCGTCAGTTGGGCTTACAAGACTATCCTCACCTTGGTCTATTGGTCGTGCTCCTGGACGCAATTTTCTTATAAAAAAGTCATTTAGGTTTTTAAAATCATCTATCTCATCTAAAATTTCATCAGTGTTTATATTATAAATTTTTGCAAAAGGCTGAATCATCAATCTGCTCAAATTAGATTTTGTTAATTTTTTTAAAGCTTTTGAACTTAAATTTCCATTCGTTAATTCAACACAAAGTTGAAACATTTTTTTCTTTAACATAGCCATCTCCTTACTAAATATCATGTTATATTGTACTATAAAAAGCCTTTAAATACAAATATTCGACAAGAACTAGTTAAATAAAACTATACACTATTAAATTTTATTTACTAATAAAAATTAATAATATTTTATCAATAATAAACTTTATTCAATCAAAAATATAAACCTAAAAGACCTATATTATCTATATATTATTATTAAAATTTATTATTTCAATTATAAATTTTTAAAACTATCTTCTCTAACTAGAAAAAATGTTATCCGTTATCATATGCTATTTAAAAGCCTTTCCACTAAATATTTTCAAAAAATTTATTATAAATTGTTGATTTTTCCTATATAAATATTGTATAATTAGAATATAAAAATTAACAAGGGAGTGAACGACATGACTCTAAATAATAAAGTAAAAGAAAATATTATTTTAACAACTGTCCAAAACGTTTGAACTAAGGGCTATTCTCTGACAAGTGTTCAGGATATAATTAAAAAAGCTAAAGCCCCTAAAGGAAGCGTTTATTATTATTTTCCAAAAGGAAAAGATGAAATTTACATTGAGGCATTGGATAAAATAAATTGCAATGTAAAAAAAGAATTCAGAACAATTTCTCCAAAATTAGGGACTTTAGAGGAATATTTAACTGCTGTTTTTGATCTTTTTATATCTAAAGGAAGAGCGTGCAAACATAGTGGATTTTCGTTAACTTTATTAGCTATGGAGACTTCAGAACTTTCACCGATTATCGCTGAAAAATGCAGCGATATATTAGAAAATTGGCGTTTACTTCTTGCAGATGGATTATTTGATAGAGATTTACCGGAGGAAGTATGCAATCCTGTTAGTGAATGGTTGTTTACTAGTATCCAAGGGGCAATTTCTGCACATAGAATCCATAAAGATGAAGCATTTTTATATAATATAAAGGCATCTATAAGATTTATCTCTACAGCAACACCTGAAACTCTAAGAGAAATTTTTTCTAGAAATGACGGAGATGAAATTGTCGCGTAAAAATAATTAAAACGGACTAAGAATGTTAATCATTTTTAATCCGTTTTTTTATTAAATGGTATTTATCATTTGCATAGTCAATGAATTTATCTTTTGACTAAAAAATTTTTTTATTGATGGATCTATATCGAGTCTTTCCAATGCTAACTCAAAGTCTTCCAGCCAATATTTAGCTTCTCTTATAGATATTGGTAACTTCATATGTTTTCTCCTCAAGTCGGGTGTAGCAAAAATAGAATGGCCTGGCTCTCCTAAAAATAATCTAAAAAATTTTTTTTGTTCTATTTTTATCTTATCAAAGCCATTTGAAAACAATAAATTTATTCTATCATCATTAGGGATTATATCATCATACATATAGCTTACCAAAAGATCAATATTCTCTTCACCAATTTGTTCATATAGATTCATAACTACCTCCTACATACTTTCTTCACCGCATTCACTTGTTTATATTAAACACCAATATCAGCCTTTTTTCAATCAATATGCAAAAATATAATCCGAATAGTATGTATAATACTAGTCGGATTATATTTTTATATCTTATTTCAATAATTTTTTAAATGCTTCTGTTTTATCAGTTCTTTCCCATGTGAAATCTTCATCTTCACGACCAAAATGTCCATAAGCTGCTGTCTTTTTGAAAATTGGTTTTCTTAGGTTAAGTGTTTCTATTATTCCATTTGGAGTTAATTTGAATTCTTTTTTGATTGTTTTAACAATTTCTCCCTCATCTACTTTTGAAGTCCCAAATGTTTCTATAAAAATAGATACCGGATGTGCTACTCCAATAGCATAAGCAAGTTGAACTTCTACCTTATCACAGATTCCACTAGCTACGATATTTTTCGCAATATAACGTGCCATATATGCACCCGAGCGGTCAACTTTTGTTGCATCTTTACCACTAAATGCCCCTCCACCATGACGTGAAAATCCTCCATAAGTATCGACAATAATTTTACGTCCAGTAAGTCCAGCATCTCCTACCGGTCCACCAATTACAAAACGACCCGTTGGGTTGATAAAATATTTAGTGTTTTCATCTAGTAATCCTTTATCTAAACATGGAGTAATAACATATTTTTTAATATCTTCATGGATTTGTTCTTGAGAAACATCTGCATCATGTTGAGTCGATACAACAATAGTATCTATACGTTTTACTTTATGATTTATATCATATTCAACAGTTACTTGAACTTTACCATCTGGTCCTAAATAATTCAATGTTCCATCTTTTCTTACTGTTGCAAGTTGTTTTGCAAGTTTATGACTTAAATAAATTGGTAATGGCATATAAGACGACGTCTCGTTCGTTGCAAAACCAAACATTAAACCTTGGTCTCCTGCACCTACTTCATTTTCTTCTTTTTCTTGTTTTGTTTCTAATGAAGTATCTACTCCTAGTGCAATATCTGGAGACTGTTTATCTAACCCTACCAATACAGAAATATGATCTCCAGAATATCCTTTATTTGGATCATTATACCCAATCTCATTAATTGTATCACGAACTATTTTTTGGAAATCTACATTTGCTGTTGTCGAAACCTCTCCAATCAAAACAGCAAGTCCTGTATTTACACATGTTTCACATGCTACTCGCCCGTATGGATCTTGTCTCAAGATTTCATCTAGTATTGCATCAGATACTTGGTCTGCAATTTTATCTGGATGCCCTTCTGTTACTGATTCTGATGTAAATAAATATGTTTTAGCCATTTTTTTCTCCTAACTCTTATTTGTTTTGTCTGATATTAATACAAAACTATCATTTTTATCCTTACTATTTTGTCAGCTTTGCCAGCACAAAATAAAAGACCTTATCATGTTAGATAAGGTCTTTTTATATACCTCATCGTTCAAAGTAAACTTTGCTAAGGAAAGCACCTTAGTCAAATGACTAGGTTGCTGGAGATCATCGGGCCTTATCCCTCACTCACTCTTGATAAGTATTTATATTTCTTTTATCAGTATAGTAAATTCTAATACAGTTCCATTCTTTTGTCAACAAAAAAGAACTATAATGTAGAATATTACTTGTCCTGCTCTTATTTGTCAATTCATTATTTCACAAAGAGTATTATCTTTATAATTTTTTCGGACTAAAATACCAATAAGAGTATTAAAAATACCCCTCCTATCAGTATATCTACTATACGATTAGATACTTAAACCTGCAATACTATCAATATTTAAAAGCATTAATAATGCATAAATGCTTCCAATCAAAATTAAACCGAGCCATAAAACATTAAAAAATTTGTAATATATAAACCATTTTCCTACGTACTTTTTCACAATTTTACTTAACCTTTTACTTATTTTTATTCTATAATTGTTAATTTCCTATTAAATTAAAATGACGTTCACGTCCTATTGTAGTATCATCTCCATGTCCAGGATAAACTATTTTTTCTTCATCCAGTTTAAATAAAACATTATGTAGTGAATTTTTTAAAGCATTAAAGTCCGAACCATAAAGATCATAACGTCCAAATCCATTTCTAAACAATGCATCTCCTACAATAATGAATTTCCCAAAATCAAAAGATACTCCACCTGGTGAATGACCCGGAGTTGGTAAAACTGTAAAGCTCATTCCTGCAATTTCATATTTTTTATTTTCCTCAAACTCGAATTCTGCAACTTCTGTCATAGGTGCTCTTCTCAATCTAAACATTGTTGAACCATTAAAATCAGGATTACTTAACCAATCCCTCTCATAAGGTGAAATATATACTGGAACATTATAATACTTTCTACATTCATCAAGAGACATAATATGATCAAAATGTGCATGGGTTAAAAGAATTGCTTCTATCTTAACACCTAGTTCTTCTACAGTTTTTTGTATCTTTTCGAATCCTTCGCCTGGATCTATTATAAGTCCACGACCATCTTTATATACTATATAGCAATTTTCTTCTACCATATCCATTACTATTCTTCTTACTTCTACTTTTGCCATTATTTTTATATCCCTCCATAAATAATATTATTTATATTTTATCTCATTATAAAGTTAATAACAAGACTTGATTTAAATTGTTTTGTATTAATTTCAACATAGTATGAAAAAATAATAATTTATAAAATCACATAACTTTTACTGAATTTTATTTCTATCTACTAAAACTTGACCTTCAGTATTATTTTTTTTATACTTGTATGGTATATTTATTAATATAACATTCTAAGGAGAATACAATGAAATTAAATCTGACAGCTAAGTTTTCATTACTTAGCATATCTATACTTTTGATGTCCCACTTAGCAATTTCTCCTGTTATCCCAAGTCTTTATAATTTTTATAATGAACAAAATTCTAATATTGGGCTAGCATCTGTAGAGTCACTTGCAACTATACCCGCTATGATGATTACAATTTTCGTTTTACTTAGCAATGTAGTCATAAAATTTTTAGGGAAAAAGAATACTGTTTTACTGGGACTTATTATAATATTTATTTTTGGATTAGTTCCTGTCTTTACATCTAATTTCAAATTAGTTTTAATTAGCAGATTGTTTCTTGGGGCAGGAATTGGACTTTTTAATTCATTATCAATTAGCTTAATCAGCGACTTTTTTGATGATAGTACTCGTGGTACTATGATTGGTCTTCGTACTGCATTTTTAAATATTGGTAAAGCATTAACAACATTTATTTCAGGGTATCTAGTAATACTAGGTATGCAATATACCTTTTTAGTTTATGCCTTAGCTCTACCTATATTTATATTATTTTTATTTTTTGTTCCGAACTCTGAAAATATCTATAATAAAAAAGTAAGTGTTAAATTTCACAAAGAAACTATTTATTTAACAATACTTACCTTTTTTATCGGTATTTCTTATATGGGGGCTACAATTAAGATTCCTACATTATTGATTGAAAAATATTTCTATCATCCATCCACAGCAACAAACTTATTAACTATTCTTGCAATTAGCGGTATCTTCTCTGGTTTATTATTCGGCTTTTTAGTAAAAAGAGCTAAAAACCTGACATTAACTATTATGCTAAGCTTTATGACTTTGGGGAGTATGATATTTTCATTTTCTAATAATATAGTTCTATTTTTTGTTGGTGCTTTTTTTATTGGAATTAGTTTTGTTGGTGCTATGTCATTCAACTTCTTTTACATTTCTAATAAGCTAGAGAATAAATTTATTAACTTTAGTACGAGCATCATGTTAGTCGGTGGCAATATCGGTGTTATTTTAACTCCTATTATTCTCACTAAACTACCTGAAGCCCTACATTTAGAGAAATTCTTAACTCCATTTTATATAACTACACTTATTATGCTAATATGCACTATTATTAGTTACATTAGTTTAAAAGATGATAACTAAAAAAGAATGTTCTTAATGAACATTCTTTTTTTACTAGTTCTATAATATATATCCTAAACTAGTCGTATATTAACAAAATCTGTTGGTGGTACATTATCTTTACCTAAATCTGGTTGCCCAGCAGTAATTAAGATATAGTTACCTTCTTTTGCCAACCCTGATTCTTTTGAGTATTGTGTAGCATTTTCTAACATTTCTTCCATTGTTAATGTTTTCGGCTCTATAAACGCTGTAATTCCTCTAGTTAGTGCTAATTTGCGTGCTTTTTCCTTCGTCGGTACAACTGCAAGTACTGGTACTTTCGGTCTATATCTAGCAATAAACTTAGCAGTAGTTCCTGATTTAGTGTAAGTTACTATATTGTTCACATCAATAGCATCTAGTAAATGTTTTGTTGATAATGAAATGGCATGCGCAATATCCATTTTATGCTTTCTATATTCTCCATCTTCCTCTCCAGCAATAGTTTGTTTCTCAATATACTTTATAATTCTGTCTACCGTCTCAAGAACTTCTTTAGGATAGTTACCTGTTGCTGTCTCCTCAATAAGCATAATAGCATCAACACCATCAATAATTGCATTGGCTACATCTGATACTTCTGCTCGAGTTGGTCTCGGATTATAAATCATTGAGTGTAACATTTGAGTCGTTAAAATAACTTCTTTAGTAGAATCATTAGCTTTTCTTATTATTTCTTTTTGGATACTTGGAAGATTTTGATATGGCATTTCCATACCTAATTCATCACGATTAATCATAATAGAATCTGCAAAACTAATTATTTCATCAATATTCTCATAAGCCTCTTTACAGTCAATCTTCACAATTAAGCCAATATCCTTTTTACCACGGCTAGTAAGGATGTCTTTAACCTTACGAATTTCATCAATATTACTTACAAATGGACAAGCGATAAAATCTACATCATGTTTACATGCAAAATCTACGCTCTCTTCTTCTATCTTGATAAGTTTATACTTACTTTGAGCATAAATATGATCAATATCATATATTATAGCTGTATTTTTATTCAGCTTTTCTCTTAGTTCTTTTATTTTCTCTATTCTTGAAATATTTTCTTCTTCTTCACCATAATAAGTATCTATTAAAACAGCATCAGCTGCACCAGCTACAATCAACTCTAAAATACTTTCTGTACTATTGCCTAGTGTTGCGATAACTTTTGATTTTCTATTCATAAATTCCTACCTCCTCACAACAATTTCTTCTAGTTAATTATAACACATTAAATTGGCCTTGCCTATACTTTATTCTAAGTTCTAACCACCATCTATTTTATGGTTAACTATTTTTAAAATAAAACAGTCACTACTTTTATTTTGTATCTAAGATAATTTTCTATCTTTCAACTTAATCAAAATATCAAGAATTTATAAAGTTTTTTATTTTATAAAAATTAATACATTAAATTATAATTTCCTTCTTCTCCGTAACTATCCCATTTTCTAAATAATCAAGAAACTCACCAAATAAGTTTTCCATTTCTGAATAGGTATTTAATTGATTTAGCTCTTTTTTTACTTTAGCTCCTCCTTTAATACCTTTCATATAATATGATGCGTGTTTTCTCATTTCATGAACAGCTACCCTTTCTGGTTTTATTTCCATAAGTCGTCTTAAATGTAATAAACAAACATCTATTTTTTCTCTTGGTGTAGGTTCGTCGCTCAACTTACCTGTCTCCAAATATTTAACTGTACGATACAACATCCAAGGATTTCCTAAAGCCGCTCGTCCAATCATAACAGCATCACAGTTTGTATCATCCAACATTTTTTTAGCTAATTCAGGCGTAGTAACATCTCCATTCCCAATCACAGGAATTTTTAACTCTTTTTTTACATCACGAATTACATCCCAATTAGCTTTCCCACTGTACATTTGCACTTTCGTACGCCCATGGATAGTTATGGCGCTAGCCCCTGCTCGCTCAGCATTTTTTGCATTATCCATAATATAGATATGCTCATCATCCCAGCCCATACGCATTTTTACAGTGACAGGTTTAGATACCGCATCTACCAATCTAGAAATAACCTCATAAACCTTATCCGGATCTAAAAGTAATTTACTCCCTGCATCTACCTTTGTTATTTTTGGTACTGGACACCCCATATTCAAATCTATAATATCCGCCTCTGTATTCTTGTCTACATACTTTGCCGCTTCTACTAATGTATCTATTTCCCCACCAAATATTTGAAGACTAAGTGGACGCTCCCTCGGATCTATGTATAACATATTCATAGTCTTTTGATTATTAAATAAAATGGCTTTGTCACTAACCATTTCCGCACAAACTAATCCCGCTCCAAACTCTTTAGCTGTTAAACGAAAAGCCGCATTACAAACCCCTGCCATAGGGGCTAAAACTACCTTATTAGGTATTTCTACTTCTCTTATTTTAAACATTCTATATCCTTTCTTCTATATCTTTTCTGAATATACTTCTATAGGACTATCAATATTTTCTAACGATGTCTTTATACTTTTTCCACCTATCTTCACATCACCATATAATTCATAAATAGGTAATAATACAAAGTTTCTATTATGAAGATATTTATGAGGAACAATTAATCTTTCATCATTAAACTGTTGTCCATTATATTCTATAATATCAATATCTATTGTTCTATTGCCCCAGTGTTCGAGACGTATACGTCCTAAATCTAATTCTATATCTTGGATTATATCCAATAATTCATAGGCTTTCAAATCACAATCAATTTCTATACACATATTTAAAAAGTCATGATTAGCTACACCACCCCAGGCCGGTGTTTGATAGATTTTACTTTGTTTAGTTATGTCCAATCCTCTTTGAGATATTTCTTCTAGTGCTTTTTTTAAATACCTTTCACGTGGTTCTATATTTGTTCCAAGTCCTAAAATAATCATTATAAATTTAGATACTCCTCACGCGTTATAAGTAACTTTACACCACATTCTTTAAAGTGGTATTTTATTGGAGCAGAAGGTTTATTAATTGCCAGCTTTATTTCCTTTATTTCTGGAAAAGTATTAAAAATATTTTTTACTATTTCTTCTGCCAAGCGTTCTAATAAATTAAAAGTATTTTCTGTAGAAGTTTTATAAACAATGTCTGCTATATCTGCATAGCTCACACTATCCGTCATCTCATCGCTAACCATTGCTTTACTGTAATCTACTAAACATTCTATATCAAAAATAAACTTTTGTCCTAATCTTTTCTCTTCAGCAAACAATCCATGATTAGAAAAAACTTCAAGACCATTTATAAATAACTTTGTTTCCATGGCTAAACTCCTTAATAGTTATTTTGCTTAACTATAAAATTCTATCATATTTCTAATTATTTCTCTATTAATTAGTATTTTAAATTGTAAACTATATCAAATAAAAACCCTCAGTATACTCATATATACTAAAGGTTTTCATAATCTAAATCACTTTTTTATAAAATTATTGACCTAAGACGAATACATCGTCTGCTTGTTTTTCTTCTTTTTTAGCAGCTTTGCTCAAAAATGAAACTTTATTTGCGATAATAGAAAGTTGATAGTGATTAACTCCATTTTTATCTTTATAAACATTATTATTAAGGCTGCCCACTACGTTTAATAAACTACCCTTATCACAATATTTTGAAGTATTTTCTGCCAACTTACCAAAAGCTGTAAACTCTAGAAATTCAGTATCATAGTCTCCATCTTTGTTCTTGAACTCCGACTGAACTGCCAACGTTGCTTTTATATAATTTACCCCGCCTTCACTAACTCGTAGTTCAGGTTTTTTAACTAATCTGCCAATTAAAATTACTTGATTTAACATATTTTCCTCCCTAAAAGTAATTTAGATTTTTCTACAGACCATATTAATTACTTTATTTATTAACTAAAGTAACAAAAAATTCACCATCAGTTAAGAATTCAGCATTAATAAAGTTATCTCCATCAAAGTGAAGAACTTTTCCAGGCTCTACAATATGGACTTCATCATCATTTAAATGTACTTGTACTTTACCTTTTACTACTGAAAAAAGGACCAGTGCCTCTGGATGATTATGTTTAGCTATTAAATCACCCTTTTTACCTACTTTTTTAACTAATTTAAATCTATCATGGTTTTTTAATAACCCTGCTTCTTCGAAAATTATTCCTACTTTCATTTTTATTTCTCCTTTAAATATTATTAAAACGCTATCAGCATTCTTCTATTACTATTATAAAACTTTTTTATTAACAAAACAAATAAAATTCATATCTTTTTCCAACTTTTTAAAAGTTAACCCCATTTTAAAGAACTGTTTTCGATTTTCTTTCTTAAGACCATTCTTAGTAATTCGCAGTGAATTTATAACCCCTTCATCAGCAATTAATCCTGAAACAGTCATAAGTGTCAATTTATCATGTAGTAAATTTACCGTACTAAAATTTGTCTCTTTAAACAAGTTCAACCATTCATCTTTAGATAATGGTGATACACTAACATTAATAGCATCAGATAACTGTTTTCTTGTCTCTTCATAATTATTTAATAATAAAATATCGTGAGTTAGTAATAATCCACCTGGTTTTAGAACACGGTAATACTCCTCTAAAGCCTTAATCTTACTCTTATTACTAAACATCGTTAACATTGCTTCATTAATTATATAATCAAAACTTTCATCAGCAAATTCCATCCTAAAAGCATTATCACAGATAAACTTAACATTTTTTAAATCTGTTTTTTCTAATTCATCATTTGCTTCTTTTATGACATCCTTATCGATATCAATACCTATAAATTTAGCCCCCGGATTATTCTTAGCTAGATTCAGTAAATTTAATCCTTTGTTACATGCAACTTCGAGTATCACTTGCCCTTCATTTATATCAACATGTGCCAGCAAAAAACTTGTTCCTTTTATTCCTCCAGGTCTAAGTCTAGTTTTTCCTAATTTCTTTAAAAATTTATGTCCCATTTCTTTTTTCATGATATCGCCCCTCCTTATTGGCTTCTATAACAATATTGTATCCTATTTTAAGATATAATTCTACTAATAACTGATAATAATTATCGATTAATTATACTAAGTCATAAATTTCAAATTCTAATTGTAGGTTAAATTATTCATAAATAAAATTTATGTAACAGTTATTAATTAGTTTCCAACAAGAATTTTAGATATGTAAGATATGTAATAATGAAAATACATATTTTGTAAAAAAACTATTCATAAATTTGAATAGTTTTCTCAATATTTCTTACAAATATTTACTAGCTTCCCTTATGCTCAATGAAGCCATATTTTCTCTATGGCTCTCAATAAAATTGCGAACCCACAAAGGATTTGTCTTCGAATAATCTCGTAACGCCCATCCTATCGCTTTATTTACAAAAAATTCTTTATGATTAAGATTATTTATTAATATTTTTTCTAAAAGTTTAATATCAGTATGTTCTTTTCTCAGCAACTGGTGGTCTATAGCAACTCGACGCAACCAAATATTATCATCTTCACTCCACTCTAACATAATAGAATATAATTTTTTATTATTATAAATTATACTTCCTATAACTTTGTCAAGTATATCAACTGTATCCCACCAACTTTTGGTTAATACTAATTCTTTCAATTTTGGAATATCATCTTCTGATAAAGAATTTTGCATATATTTTAAGTAATATGCAGCCGTATATTGACATTCTCTTTTTTCATGCTTAAAGCAAATTTCTATAAACTCCCAATCAATTTTCTTAGTTTTCTTCGCTTCTTTAAAATATGGTTTCCAAATCTCATTTCTTTCTTTTGCACCCACACCGAAAAACTCGAATTTGTTTTTCATATACTTAGACATATCTAAAGCACGAGCATTATCTGCACGTGCTTCAAGACAATCTATTATTTCTAATAAATTCATAGTTATTTCCTATTTTCCAAACTTGCTTTAATGAATCCTGCAAATAATGGATGAGCTTTTTCTGGACGTGATTTAAATTCTGGATGGAATTGCCCAGCAACAAACCATGGATGTTCTGGTAGTTCCAAGATCTCTACTAATCTTCCATCTGGACTAACACCAGATAATACTAAACCTTTATCCGTTAGGCGTTCACGGTAATAGTTATTAAATTCATATCTATGGCGATGACGTTCTGTTATATTAAGCTCTCCATATTCTTTGTGAGCTACACTTCCTTCTGTTAATGTACATGGATAGCTTCCAAGACGAAGTGTTCCTCCCATTTCTACTACATCTTCTTGATCTGGTAATAAATTAATAATCGGGTACGATGTATTAGAATCTAACTCTGAAGAATGCGCACCTGTTAGGCCACAAACATTACGTGCAAATTCAACAGCAGCTAATTGCATTCCTAGACAGATTCCAAAGAATGGTACCTTATTCTCACGAGCATATTTAATTGCTGTGATTTTACCTTCAACACCTCTATCTCCAAATCCTCCCGGTACTAGTATTCCATCTGCATCTTTTAAGTAATCATTAACATTCTCTTCTGTTATATCTTCTGATTGAATCCAGTCAATAGTTATTTTTGAATTATATTTATATCCTGCATGTTTAAGAGATTCTACTACTGAAATATATGCGTCATGAAGCTCTACATATTTACCAACTAAAGCAATTCTTACATTTTCTTTTAAATTATCAACTCTATCTACCAATGCTAACCATTCTGTCATATCCGCTTCTGGAGCTGAAAGTCCAAAATGTTTTAGAACGATATCGTCAATCTTTTGAGCTTTTAGGTTTAATGGTAATTCGTATAGATTACTTACATCACGGCTTTCAATAACATTTTGTTTTGGAATATCACAGAATAGAGAAATTTTTGCACGCAGCTCATCTGTTAATGCAAGTTCATTACGAACGACAATAATATCTGGTTGAATACCTAATCCACGTAATTCTTTTACAGATTGTTGCGTAGGTTTAGTTTTCATCTCTCCTGCTGCTTTGATATATGGTAGTAATGTACAGTGAATATAACATACATTTTCGCGCCCTAAATCGCTTCTAATTTGTCGAATAGCTTCTAAGAATGGTAGTGACTCAATATCACCTGTAGTTCCGCCAATTTCTGTAATTACTACATCAGCGTCACTAGATTCTCCGGCTAAAAGAATGCGCGATTTTATCTCATTTGTTACATGTGGAATTACTTGTACAGTTCCTCCTAAATAATCTCCACGACGTTCTTTTTCTATAATTGAAGAATAGACACGTCCTGCAGTTACATTTGAGTATTGGCCTAGATTTACATCAATAAATCTTTCATAATGCCCTAAGTCTAAATCCGTTTCTGCTCCATCTTCTGTAACAAAAACTTCTCCATGTTGATATGGGCTCATAGTTCCTGGATCAACATTTAAATATGGATCAAATTTTTGTAATGTCACTTTTAATCCTCTATTTTTTAATACTCTTCCTACTGATGCGGCTACAATACCTTTACCTAATGATGATACAACCCCACCTGTTACAAAAATATATTTCGTCATGTCTATCTCCTTCTTTAAAAATATAAAACCCCCTACGAAAATCCGCAGGGGGTAGTTTCTTCTTTCACTCACTTAGAGTGCCCGTATATTATACTAGCATAATTTTGTATTTTTATCAACTAAAATATTCTTTAGCTAAGAACATTTTTAGAAAACTTTAAAGGTATTAAATGGATAATATCTAAGACTAACTTTCCCAATCATTGCTTCTTTTTTCACAAATCCAAAAACACGGCTATCAGTACTATGTTGTCTATTATCTCCTAGTACAAAGTATGTTCCTTCTGGAACTGTTTTTGATTTTGTACTACTTAAATACTCTATATTAAAATCTGGAGTTAATGGAGAGTTTCCTGACGCTTTTGCTTCTTGAATTTTTTTCGTTAAGTACGGTTCTTCTACTACTTGGCCATTAACATATAGTACATCATTTTTATACTCTATTGTATCACCTGGAATCCCAATAATACGCTTGATATAGTCATCTGTTTCGTTAGCATGAAATACTACTTCATCTCCACGTTCAAAAGTTTTACTGAATTTATTTACAAATACTCTATCATTATCAGCAAATGTATAATCCATTGAGTGCCCTTTTACTGTAAAAGGAGCTATAACATATGTGCTTAATACTAAATAGATAGCTATTGATGCAACAATAACAACTATCCATTCAAAAATATCTTTTAAAAGTTTCACGTTAAAATCCCTCGTTATTATTTTATTATTTATGATGTTTAATTCTATCATATATTAAAATAAAAAGCAAAAAAGATATACAAATACAATTTACCTTTATACTTATTATTTTATCTTTAGTTACATATTATAATTTTCTTACATTAAGCATAGTTAAAAAACTTTCTATTCAATAAAATTCTCATTATATATACTGTGTATATCCGCTCTTTTTCTTAAAAATTGCAAACGTCAAACAGATATATTGCTTTTATATTTAGGTATGCTATAATCATAGGTACGGGAGTCTGTAAACAGTCTGAGAGGAAATATTTAATTTCGACCGAACCTGATCTGGGTAATGCCAGCGTAGGTATATAATCTTAAAGACCTAACTTAGACCCCCTTAAAATTGTAAGGAGGTTTTTTATTTTGATAAATTGCAGTATTGCATTGCAAATTCTTCCATTAAGTGATAATACACCTGGGAGAATAAAAACTATAGATAATGTTATTTATTATCTACAAAAAAAACATTCTAATGTTGTGGTCACCCCCTTTGAAACTGTAATTGAAGGTGAATTCAATGAACTTATGACTACTCTTAAAGAATGTTTAGAGCTAGCGGGTGAAGGCTCTAACAATATATTCGCTAACGTGAAAATTAATTATGGAGATGTATTAACTATAGATGAAAAAATTAGCAAGTTTAATTAATAAATATGCCGCTACTATCTCGATGGCTATTTTACTTATTATTTGGCAAGGGGCTGGGTATTTGAATCTACTCCCAAAATATATTATTCCAACTCCAGTTGAGATAGCAAAAGCATTCGTTAAAAATTATCAATTATTAATTTTTCACAGCAAAATCACCCTGCTTGAAGCTATTATAGGCCTATCTTTAGGCATAATCATAGCTTGGATTCTTGCTTTAATTATGGATAGTATCCCTTTATTTAATAAAGCTGTCTATCCTTTATTGGTTTTAACACAAACTATTCCAACTATTGCCATTGCGCCTATTTTAGTTCTATGGCTTGGATATGGATTAACTCCTAAAATCGTCTTAATAGTAATTACGACCACCTTCCCAATTGTCGTTAGTATTTTAGATGGTTTTAGAAACTGTGACAAGGACATGATAACCTTATTAAAACTTATGAAGGCTAGTAAATTCCAAATTCTTTGGCACGTAAAAATACCTACAAGTCTTAGTTATTTTTATGCTGGACTACGCGTAAGTGTTTCATACGCATTTATCGCAGCAGTCGTGGCTGAATGGCTTGGAGGATTTGAAGGTCTTGGTGTTTATATGATTAAAGCAAAAAAATTATTTGAGTACGATACTATGTTTGCAATAATTATTCTAGTATCTGTTATTAGTTTACTAAGTATAGAATTAGTTAAACTAAGTGAAAAAAAATTTATTAAATGGAAATATATAGGAGATAACCATGAAAAAGATAATAATTAGCTTATTTGCAGCTATTCTTGCAATATCACTTACAGCATGTGGCACAGCAAATAAAAATACAGAAGAAAAAAAATTAAAAAAAGTAGACTTTATTCTGGATTGGGCTATTAACACCAATCATACAGGACTTTTTGTAGCTAAAGAAAAAGGCTATCTAGCTGAAGAGGGTATTGACCTTGATATTAAACCAGCTCCAGAAGATAGTACATCAGATCTTATTATTAATAATAAAGCTCCATTTGGAATCTACTACCAAGATTCTATGGCTAACAAACTTTCTAAAGGTGCTGGTATAACTGCTGTAGCAGCTATTATCGAACATAATACATCAGGTATTATTTCTTTGAAAAAAAATAATATCAAAGAACCTAAAGATTTAATAGGTAAAAAATATGGGACATGGAATGATCCAGTTGAACTTGCTATGGTAAAATCTTTAATCACAAAACAAGGTGGCGATGCAGGTAAACTTAATCTTGCTCCTAACACAGATACTAATTCAATCACACCATTAGAAAACGGACTTTTCGATGCTGCTTGGATTTACTATGCATGGGATGGTAAACTAGCAGAGAGTATGAATCTAGATATTAATTATTTCTATCTAAAAGATTTCAATAAAGATCTTGACTATTACTCACCAGTAATTATTGCTAACAATGACTACTTAAAAGAAAACAAAGAAGAAGCAAAAAAAGTACTTCGAGCTATTAAGAAAGGATATGTCTACGCTATGGAACATCCTGAAGAAGCTGCTGATATTTTAATTAAAAATGCTCCTGAACTAAAAGATAAACGTAATTTTATTGTTGAATCACAAAAATACTTATCAAAACAATATGCAACAAATAAAGACCGTTGGGGTGAATTTGATGCTAATAGATGGAATGCATTTTACCGTTGGATTAACGATAATAATATCGTTGAAAAACCTTTAGCAGACAATACTGGATTTAGCAACGACTACATAAAATAATGAGCATTTTATCAATAAAAAACTTATCTTTCAATTATCCAAACAACTACATACTTAAAGATATAAATATTCATGTCGATAAAGGAGAAATAGTTTCTATACTTGGTGGAAGTGGTGTCGGAAAAACTACACTTTTTAACGTTATCGCTGGAATTAATAACCTTCAAACTGGTGAAATAACTATCCAAGGGGATAAAAACTTTAAAGGAAAAGTTAGCTATATGCTTCAAAAAGATCTACTTTTAGAACATAAGACAGTTATACAAAATATAATACTTCCACTTCTTATAAAAAAGGTAGGAAAAAAAGAAGCGGAAGAAGAAGCTATCAAAAATCTAAAGTTATTTAATCTATATGAATATAAAGACAAATATCCTAGCGAACTAAGTGGTGGAATGCGTCAAAGGGTCGCACTTCTTAGAACTTATATGTTCAAAGAAGAACTCTTCCTTCTTGATGAGCCATTTAGTGCTCTGGATGCAATTACTAAAATTTCATTACACTCTTGGTATTTAGAAATTAGCAAAAAATTAGAATTAACAACACTACTTATTACACATGATATAGATGAAGCTATAGAATTAAGTGACAGAATATATATTATCAAAAATAAACCTGGTGAAATAGTATCTGAAATTAAAATTGTTCTTGATAATGAGAACAGAGAAGAAAATAAATTGAAATATAAAAAAGAGATATTAAATATCCTAGGTTTATAACAAAAAACAGAGTCGATAATTATCGATTCTGTTTTTTTTGTTTATACATTTAATAAGGTATTCAAACATGTAAATCTTTCTTTTATTATATTTTATATATGATATAATAAATTTATAGATAAAGAAAGGAAAAAATATTATGAAAAAATTTATAGGAATACTAATCGCATTATTAACTACAACAACACTTACGGCTTGCCAGTCAAATACCACACAAAATAAAGAGACAACATCAACTAAAACTGAATCAACTTCTACATCAGACGCTTCTAATAAACAAAAATCTGAAACAAATAAAGAAACAGAAAATACACAAATAATTGGTTCTGATGAATATGGTTATGTTAAAGTTCCTAAAAACTGGTTCCGTTTCAAAGATGTAAAAGGTGGAAATGATATTCAGTATAGTGATGGATCTTCATATAATATTGTTACATTAAACATATTCCGTCCGAGTCAACTTGGAATATCTGAAACAGAATATGCATCTATCGATCCTATCTATGTAGCAAATTCTGTACTATCTGGTCAAAAAAACACTTCAGCATTCCAAAAGGTTTGGGGTGCTAAATCAAAAATTGGCGAATATGACGCTTATGTTGTTAATTCTATAACAACAAGTGGAAAGTACTTTGTTACATGGGTTTTCAGAGCGAATGATGGAAAAATACACTATACATCTCTTGAAGGTAATGAAGCTACTATAGAAGAATTACTTCCAATGATTGAAAAAAGTTGGACACTAAAAAAATAGGTGATTATCTTTTTCGCCTAATAACATAATAGGTTATCATATCATAGAAAATAAAGTAATACCAAGAGAAAATAAAATCTATCTTCTATTGGTATTTTTTTTACTTAAAATATTTTTTTCAACTCACATAAAGTTTTAAACAAACTACTTATAAATACTATATTTTCTATTCAAAAAATAAATTAATGCTGCTGGTAATATTGTTAGTATAGCTGTCGTACTACCAAAAACTTCTAATGCTAAAAATATTGGAGTTACGAATGTTTTTGTCGCTGATGAAAAAACTAAACAATAACCAAGTGCAGCAGTAAATATGATTGGTAAGCCTATATATCCAGCTAGTACTACTCCTAAGCTAGCTCCTATTGCAAATAATGGTGTTACTTCTCCACCACTAAATCCTATAGCTGTGCAAAGAGCAGTCAATATAAGTTTCAATATAAAATCATAACTAAATGCCAAGCCATTTTCTAGTGAAAGTTCAATTAAATTTGTTCCTAACGAACTATAACGAAAACTTGCTAATACACTTATTAGTATAAATATAGTTAGTAATATCCAACGCCATTTTTCAGTATTTGCTACTATTTTTTTGAAAATCTTTTGACAAGTAACGAAAACTACTCCAACAAAAATAAAACAGATACTTACAAGTAATGTTTTTATAAGTAATATGTAGTCAATTTTTTCAACCTTCACTAAGACAAAAAACTTTTCTAATCCTAAAAAATTAGAAGCTTCGGCAGAGAAAAAACTAGCAATTAAATATATAATGAATTCTATTACAGTATTCAAATTAATTTTTACTTTTTTAAATGTAATTTCTAAAACAAAAAATAACGCTGCTAATGGGGTCTGAAATAGTGCAGCAAATCCACTAATCATTCCTAAGCGTATTAAAAAAGTACATTGTTTTTTACTGAATTCAACACTTCCTAGATTTTTTCCTATTGCTCCCCCTAACTGAACAGCAACCCCTTCACGACCTACGCTAGCTCCAAACCCGTGTGCTAACAACGTATTTAAGGTTAATAAAATAGGAAAGTACCAACTAATTTTTTTCTTATCTTTTATTGCTTCTTCTATAAAATATTTCATACTAATACTAGTAGTTTTGGCATACTTATTACTGTATTTTGTAAATAACAAAATTAATGGTGTAAAATAGATTAAATAATTCCAATAGTCTTTTGTTTTAGAAATAATGAATAATAACACTTGCCCAAAGTACGAACAGCATATCGATGCTAGTAAAACCACTATTACACTTCTTATATAAAAATTATTAACCATGTCCCCTCCTTTCTAGGATAAAAGAACAACATTTATTCGTATATTACTTACGATTAAACGTTGCTCCCTTTATTATTTTTCCTTTTTAAAAGTAAACTTTATTCTTTTCGGTTGATCAAAGCTAAACCCTTCTCCCATAATATCATGCACTTCTGTTATAGTTAAAAAGGCATTTTGATCTATTGTATAAATTAATGATTTTAGTTTGCTAATTTCCGTTCTTGACACAACACAATAACCTATATTCATATCCTTACGTGAATAACTTCCTTGTCCTTTAATAAATGTTAATCCACGCCCCATATCATCAGACACTTTTTGAGTAATTTCCTCAATTTTAGGCGACATTATCATTACAGCTTTTCCTGGAATACCACCTTCAATTAGATAATCTATAATTTTTGTACAAATATAAATATAAATTAATGTATATAAGATTGCTGGAAAACTTTTTAATACCATAAAAGATAATAGTAGGATAAATCCATCCAAAACTTGAATTATTCTTCCAATCGAAAATCCAAAATATACATGGACTATTTTGGCAACAATATCCACCCCACCAGTAGTTCCTCCAAAAACAAAAACCATTCCAAGGCCGATTCCTGCAATAATACCCCCAAAAACAGATGCAAGAAGACGATCTCCACCTATATCAATAACAACATGATATATTTCAAAAATTTTAATCCAAAATGTTAGCATTAATATTCCGTAAATTGTATAAATCATCGTTTTTTTATCTAACATCTTATACCCAAGTATAAGCAATGGAATATTAACTAATAATGTTCCCATAGATACAGGAAGTCCAAAAGCATATAACAGGAATAGCGCAATCCCTGTACCACCACCTTCTGCCAGTTGATTAGGAACATTAAAATGTAATAATGCAAATGAGTAAATTGCACAGCCTAAAGATATAAAAAATAATTCTTTAGCTATTTTTTTTATACTTTGTTTTTTTAATTTTTCGTTCATGATACCCTCCCATAATTAATTACAAATTTATTATAACAGCTTCTAGTCTGTTAAACAATATATAACTGAGCAAATAATAAAGTTTACTATAGTTTTTTACAAATTATCCTTCTCATTTCTTTAGACATTCTTTCTATTTTGTAATATAATTAGGAGTATCAATATTGGAGGATAACTTTAATGAATAAAAATTTCATACCAAATTATCTTACCCTTTGTAATATTTTCTGTGGTTTTTTATCAATATTAACTACAGCTCATGGGTATTATGTCTGGGGCACTGTCTTTATTTTTTTAGCTATGCTTGCTGATAGATATGATGGTATCGTCGCAAGAAAACTTGGTGTCGTTTCTGAAATTGGTCACGATTTAGATTCTTTATGTGATGTTGTTAGTTTCGGTGTTGCACCAGCTATGCTTATTTTTGAAAAAGTATTATTTTATGATAACCCGAGTATTACTGTAACTGTCGTAGTTGCATTATTATGTGGTATCTACACTTGTTGTGGAGCCTATCGCCTTGCTAGATTTAACGTTACTAAAATGAAAAACGGTTATTACCAAGGTGTTCCTATAACAACTTGTGGTACAATATTAGCTATTATTGCACTTTTCAAATTACCTAGTATAGTTATGCTAATATTATTGATAGTATGCTCTTACCTAATGGTAAGTAATATTAAAATTAAAAAAATGTAATTATTAAAAGCATGGTAAATCCATGCTTTTTTATCTATATATAACTATAAACAGCTAGCTATTGTTTCCGCTAGTCCTTCCGGATTTTCCCACGCCATAGAATGCCCTGCTTCTTTTACAACTTTTACAATGATTCCATGTTTAGGTAATTCTTCATAATCTGGACTTGGTAAAGTTTTTTCTCCAAAAATAAAGTACTTTGGAACATCAAAACTATAAAACATATCACGCCATGAATTTTCTCTCACAACAACTGCATCACGCGAAATTTGGTACGCTGCTTCTGGTAACCAATTACGTAAAGTTGCCGCCCACATAGTATTTCTTCCACTTTCGCATAATTCTATTAAACTTTTTATCCTTTCTTTATAATTATCTTCTGTATATTGTGCTACTGCCCAACTACTACGCCCTTTTTTCGCAGGATCTAAATTAGGTTCTGTCAAAATAAGTTTTTCTACTTTTTCCTGACATAATGAACACAACTCAATGGAAGTAGCTCCCCCAAGACTATGACCAAAAAGAACTATTTTATCTAAATTTAAATCTTCTAAAAACTCATTTAAATACTTAGCGTGATTTTTAACCTCATAAACAAAATCTAAAGGTTTATCACTATAACCCGCCCCAAGTAAATCAATTAATATTCTTCTATGATCTGCGAATTGCTTTTTCATCGCTATTTCTACATAGTCAAATGATCCCGCACAGCCTAATCCATGAATAAAAACAATAGGTATTTTTTCTCCTGGAAAATCATTATACCTAATCTTATAATTTTGCCCTCTAAGTTGATATTCTTTCATAAAATGTCTTGCCTCCCATTTAATTTAATTCAATTCTATTATATCATTTATTAAGCATTTCATCATTTTAAAAAAGGTTATTTCTTTTTTTTTTTTCATTTTTGTTATATAATTTTATAAGTAATTTTGAACTTGAGTAAAAATTAGTAAAGGAGAAATTTTTAATGATATTTACTGAAATTAGTAATGAGGAATTAGAGAAATTTCAACAAAATAACAATGAACGTTATTTTTTCCCTCAATCAGCTGAATATAGTAAAATGGCAAACAGCAATGGTTTGAAAACTACAATACTTGCTGTTAAAGAAGATAATAAAATACTTGCCTATGGTTTATTTATTTATTTTCAGTACAAAAAATACTTTTATAAAGTAACAGCTCAACATGGGCCAATTATGGATTATTCAAACATTGAATTGGTAAACTTTTATTTTAAAGAATTAAAAAAATACTTCGCTAAAAATATCAGAGTCTTATGTGTTCGTGTTAATCCATTTCTTAATGAGAAGTTTTACAATGATATAGAATTTGTAGGCGAAAACGGCCTGGCGATAAATACAAATAATGCGTTATTAGAGCTTGATTATCATCCCCTTAATGATGATTTATTTACCAATCCAACACTAGCATCACGTTGCGTATATTCTAAATATCTAGATGAAGATATAACAGAAAATAATCTACTAAAGAATGTTTCTCAAATTGCACGTTATACAATTAATAGAACAGCTAAAGAAGGTGTTCTTGTCCGCGAAATTGACATTTTCAATGAAGAAGATGCGAAGATTTTCGATGAAATTAATCGTGATACAGAAAGTAGAATTGACTTTGTAATTCGTGACAATGATTATTTTAAATCACTAAAAAATAACATTGGTAATAAACTTCATCTATTAGTTTCTTATATTGATTGTGACTTATTCGTAGAAACTACAACAACTACAATTGCTAATCTAGAAAAAGAACGTGAAGAACTTAATGAAAAACTTGAACAAGGCAAAGTTAATGCAAAAAAAGCAATTAACCGTCTTCGTGAATACGATGAAAATATTGCTATTTGGTATAAAAAAATTGATAAAATAAAAGAATTAAAAGAAGAACACGGCAATATCATTAATTTATCATGTGCAAGTTTTATTGAATCTGGACAAGATATAATTTACTTCACCAGCGGTGCCATGCAAAAATTCCATCGTTATGAGGGACCATATGCGGTGTTGTTCTATATGATGAAATATGCAATTAATAATGGCTTTAAATATTTCAACTTCTTTGGTACATCACAAGGTTTCAACGATGAAAATTCTAGCGATTACGGAGTTCTTCAGTTTAAGCGTAATTTCAATGGTAATATTGAGTACTTTATGGATAATTATGAAGTACGTAATGCCATCGGAAAAATTTGGAAAATATAATTTTAATAAGCTAGGTTTGAAATATTTTCGAGCCTAGCTTTTAGTTTTTAATACTTTATTTTTATATTTTCTATTACCTACATAAAAAAGAAGTTGACAGAAGTCAACTTCTTTTTTATTTTTTATTCATCTGCTTTTTTAGCCACTTTTTTTGCTTGCGTTTTTTTTACTTTTTCTTTCTTTTGCAGTTTACCATTTTCTGGATACATAACCTTATCAACTAATCCGTAAGCACAAGCTTCCTCCGCTGATAAGTAATTGTCGCGTTCTGTATCTCGTTCAATAGCTTTTATTGTTTGACCTGTTCTATCAGCTAAAATTTTGTTTAATTTTTCTCGCGTTCTCAAAATATGTTTAGCTGCTATTTCGATTTCTGTTGCTTGTCCTTGTGCTCCTCCTAATGGTTGGTGAATCATCACCTCAGCATTTGGAAGTGCATATCTTTTACCAATAGTTCCAGCTGCAAGTAAGAAAGCTCCCATACTCGCTGCCATTCCCATACAAATTGTTACAACATCACATTTAATATGTTGCATTGTATCATAGATTGCAAAACCTGCCGTTACACTACCACCTGGTGAATTAATGTAGAAATAAATATCTTTTTCACTATCTTGTGCTTCTAAAAATAATAATTGACTTGTTATAGAGTTTGCTACTTGATCATTTACATCAGATCCTAATATTATAATTCTATCTTTTAAAAGTCTTGAATAAATATCATAGGCTCTCTCCCCCTGAGAAGTCTGCTCTATTACTGTAGGAATCAAATTCATGTTTCTTACCTCCTAATTTTCATTTCACTTGATATTATATATCAAAAATGGTCAATAAGCAAATGTTTGTAATAACTATAATTATTTTATTTTTAAACAACTACAAATTTAAATACTAATATTTATTTTTTAATGTATCAAGTAAAAAAGATTTAAAGTAAGGTTATCCATTAAAAATTTAATTTTAATAAAAATATCTTTTATACTTTAAATCCTTTTTTACTTTTTATAGACTATACGAATGCTCTTTAAAATTACCTACTATTGTATTAACTGCTGTAACCGTAATAAAAGCCTCAGGACAGTTTTTTGATACTAGTTTTTTCAATAAATACATTTCATTTTGCTGAATCACAACGACAATCATACGTTTTTTCTCATGGCTATAACCACCTTCTACATCCATAATTGTTGAGCCACGATGTAGGGTATTATTTATAAGTTCAACCATTCTTTCTGGACAATTACAAATAATTGTACATTGAATATAAGCTGAGAAAAACTTTTGAACTCCTTTCATAGTTTGATTACGCACAAAACTCATAACAAGCGCATACATAACATATTTTATATCAAAGAAAATCCATACTATTGTATAAATTAATATATCTTGAACTAGAAAAACGGTCGGTAAGTTAAACTTCATCTTTTTCGAGATAAATTTACCTGTAATATCCGTTCCCCCTGTTGAGGCTCCTCCTACTAAAAGACAACACATTGCAAGACCTGATATTATTCCACAAAATATTGCTGCAACTAAAGAATCCCCTAGATAAACAGGTTTTATAATCTTTGGAAGATTATTTATAAGAAATGATGATACACTGATAACAAATATAGTTAATAAAACAAATTTTCTACTTATATATCTATACCCAATATAAAATAGAGGTACATTCAATAAAAATTGAGCTGTCCCTATTTCTATCCCTATTACCTTATTTAAAACTAAACTTAACCCTAATGCTCCACCTGTACCTATATTATTTACTGGAATTAATAATCCGGCATAAATAGCAAATAAAATTGTTCCTATTATTAAAAGAAAAATATTCTTAAACCTTTTATGAACTTCAATTGTATATATAGTATCTGATAATCTCATCTATTTTTACCCTTTTTAATTTTGTCTACTTATATTTTAATACAAAATAGAAATATTTCAAGGAAAACCATTGTTATTAGGTTTTTATTTTTTTACTTTCCGTTTTGTTTCAGTTATCTTTACATAGTCATGAATTTACTTAATTGCTTTGTAACATCTTTCTTTTTATCTTCCGTGATATGAGTATAAGTATTCAGTGTCGTAGTGATATTAGCGTGGCCTAGTCTTATTTGAACATCTTTTGCAGTAACTCCACTTTCAAATAATAAAGTAGCGTGTGTGTGTCTGAACCCATGTATATTAATTTTTTTTAATTTAGGGAAATTATTAAAAATACATTTTAACTTCCATGTGAAATATTCAAGATTTTTTAGGTTGAAAATATTCTTCTCTACTTCAAATACTTTATTTTGTGAGCGATATTCTTTCAAAATATCCAATGTTTCATCATCAATATAAATAATTCTATTACTAGTTTGTGTTTTGGTGTCTGAAATAACAATTTTTTTATTTATCTTTACAGCATTCTTGTTTACTGTTAAAGTTTTATTCTTAAAATTTATATCTTTCCAAGTTAAAGCGATAAGTTCACCACGTCTAAGGCCAGTAAAAGCAAGTAATCTAAACATTACAAAATCTTTAAAATCATAGTTGTTTTTAACTATCTGAAGAAATTCTATTAATTCTGGTTTAGTGTAGAAATTATCTTTTTTTATTTCTTGCTTATTAGGTACTTTGGTATATTTCAGATAATTTACTTTAATTACATCCATTTTAACAGCATAATCTAAAATCATACTAGCTTTTGTTTTATATTCTCTTATAGTACCCTTTTTGTACTTCTTTGATAATTCATTAATAAACTTCTGACAAATTGGTAAATTTATCTGATTAACTTTAAAATTTCCAAAATAAGGTAATACTATATTTTTTATATGCACATTCATCATATTGAAAGTGGTTTGCTTAACTTGTGGTTCGTATTCTTTAACCCATACATCATATACATCTTGAAATGTATAATCTTGATTAGGCTTGAACCCACCATTTAAAAACTCACTCTTTGCATTAATTATATATTGCTCCGCTTCTCTTTTAGTTCTAAATCCTTTCTTACTTATACGCTTTTCTTTTCCAGTAAAAATATCTTTTCCTATATAGTGATTTTTAATCTCATAATATTTTTTAGTGTCTTTTTTATTTACATATTGATTTATCATTTTTATCAATCCTTTCACTAGTGCCAGTAGTTTTATAAATTAATAAATGATTATCTAGTAAATAGACAGAAAAGGCTTTGTATTTTAGATGTGAGCGTGTCTGAAAATATTTTTAATGTAATTATATCAAAAGAATAAACTAACGCTTAGAAGCGGTTTAAATACATATTGATTTTAAGTAAACCTATAAACGTTGATATTATAAGGTTTACATGATATAATATTAGTATAGTCTTAGAATATTTTTATATAATTACATATTTATGTATATTTTCATTTTTATTAAAGCGCTGGTATTTTACTGGTGCTTTTCCTTTTTATAAAAAGTAAAACACTATAGAGCAGCTAAGGTTTAAATATCTCCGCTTCTCTAAGTGGTAGTAAATCATTAGTTGATAACCAATAAGTAGTTTTGAACTGCAAACTATTAGTTGATGGTTGATTAATATCTAAAGTTTTATTCTAGCTTACCAATAATAGGAGCTATATATTTGCAGTTAGGTATTTCAGTTATCTTAGTTATGAAGTAAGAATTATCATGATTTAAGATAAAGTATTGAGCTTCTGTATTTAGTGGTACATCTTCTATACATGTATAGTTAGCTAAATAATACAATGTTTTTTCTTCTTCTATCTTTAAACCAATTACAATATCATATTCACTTAGATTATACTTATCTAAAACAAAAGTATTTTCTTTAAATATAAAGTCAAAACCTATGTAATTATCTGTATGTAAGTTTATATTATTTTGAATAATATCCGATAACGTAATAAACAATGTTACTCTTTCTTGTAAATAAAAACCATCATTCTTCACCTTCACTATTACTAAATTACAAAGATACTTCAACATGAAATAATCTTCAACTATACCATCTTCATTTATACATGCTAAGTAACTAATTAAATTATCAACAGTAGTTAATTTCTCTAATGTTTTACTAGAAATATTAAATCTCTCTATATCCTCTTTTGTAGGAAATATTTTTAATATTTCTCCTGTTTCCCTACTGTATTGTGAAAACAATTCTAAAAACATATCAATATCATTATCGATGTACTCACTAACAAAACTTGAAGCCTTACTAGAAAAATAATCAATATTTTCTAAAGGATTTTCATTTTGTTGATAATTACTATATTCTTTAAAACTAAAAAAGATATAATCAAGAACTTCTTTTTTAAATTGCTCACTTAGTTTACCATCTTTTAAATTAATTGGATAATTACTTTCTTTTATTAGTTCCTCTATATTATTCTCTAAAAATTCATTAATAGAACCATATAACAATTGATTTAGCGTTAATGCGCCTAGTTTTGCTATGGAAGATAGTCTTTGTTTATTAGGCAGTGTTTTACCTTGTTCCCATCTTAGTATATTACTTTTATCAGCATTGAAACGTTTCCCGAATTGTTCAAGTGTGTCAGTTAATTTTAATCTTATATTTTTTATACGTAAGCCTACACTGTGCTTATCTATGTTTATTTTCATTTGTTTCAGTCCTTCCTAAAATAGATTATAACATTGTTTTTTCAAAAAGTACACAATAAAGTTGCAAAATATTGCACTTTAAAGTGTTGACTTTTTTATTTTCTTAGTGTTATACTATTAATATAAAGTTGTTGCAAAATATTGCTTAAATAAAAGTGGGTAATCTGCTTTTGTTTTTAGTTGATAAGTTGCAAAATATTGCTTTTAAAATTCAAAGAAAGGAGATTTAACTATGAAATTTAAAGTAAACGTTAAAAAATTAACTGAAACACTTGCAATACAAGGTTATAATAAAACATCTTTTGGACGTGCTAGCGGTATTAGTGATGAGACACTAAGAAAAATTTTAAGAGATGAGATATCAAGCCCTAAAATGGCTAAACGTATTTCAGAAACTTTAAACGTAGAATTGACTGAAATTTTTTCTTTAGCATAATAACTATATTATAAAGGAAGTGAGAAAATGGAATTAACTCAAACTAATTTTTCCGATTTAGTTTTACTAAGTGATAAGAAAGAGCCGTTTACATTGTCTTCAATTATTGCTAAAGGTTTAAATATGAAACATCATTCTATAACTAGAATTATAAGAAGACATGAAGCGGATTTTTTAGAATTTGGAAAGGTTGGACATAATGTCCAAGCTTTAAGGAGTGGTCAAAATGAAAAAGTATATATTTTAAATGAAGAACAAGCTACATTATTGGTTACTTATTTAAGAAATACACCTAAAGTAAGAGAGTTTAAAAAGATGTTAGTAAAAGAATTCTATAAATTAAAGGATGAGGTATCTAAGTATAGAATTCAAAGACAACTTGAAAAACCAATAAGAAAAAGCTTGACAGAAGCTATAAAAAATTGGAGATACTGTAATCAGTGGGCTTACAAAAACATTACAAACCTACTACTCAAAACCATTACTGGTAAAAATGCACAACAATTAAAAATAGATAGGTTTATAACCGCTTATGATGTATTAACTAGCGAACAGTTAGAAGAATATAAATCATTAGAAAGCAATGTAATTTCTTTACTTGAGCTAAATTTTACATATGAGAAAATAAAACAAGCTATAAAACAAAAAACCTTTCAAAGTGCTCTAGTTGGTAGCCGTACACTTTAAAGGTTTCAAAGAAAGATATTTTACTAAAAATACTTTCTTTAATTATAACATATTTCAAAAGAAAGGAAAATAGAAAATGCTAAGTAGTGAAATTAAAACATTTAGAATTGAATTTAAGCTAAAACAAATAGATTTAGCGGACATTATGGAAGTAGACCAAAGTACAATAGCACGTTGGGAAAACGGAACAAGAAAAATTTCAAAGAGAAATTTAAGTAAATTGATTGATGTAGTCTATAGTTTTAAAGGTAAGATTTTCCCAACAGAAGATAAAGCTTTGTTATTAAAGCAAAGAGAAGAAGCAATAAACAAGGTTAATGATTTACTTACTGCATGTATTAACTACACAAATATAAAAGACAAGAAAAAAATACTAAAAGTATGTTTGTCACTGTTAAATGAAGCAAATTAAGGAGATGAAGAAAATGAGTGAAGAAAATAAAGAGTTATTTATAAATACCTTATCTTTCGCAGTTGTGTTTATACCTTTCATAACAGCGTTAGTATACATAACAGCATTGTTTATGGACAGTATCTATAAAGGAGTATGATTATATGGAAGTAGTACTATCAGAAGCACAAAGTATAAAAATTAAAGAGCAGATAAGCATTTTAATAGATGAAGTAATAACAGAACATATTGAAAAAATAAAACCTTACAAACGATACTTTACACGTATTGAGCTACAAAAATTTATTGGTATAGGTGCAAGTAGCATGGAAATACTAAAACAGCATGGTTTAAAATATGCAATGTTAGGAAATAGACATTTATTCGATATTGAAGATGTTTATAAAATATTAGAAGATTTAAAGAAAAGATAAAATCTAGTGTCAGTAGTTTTATAAATTAATAAAGGCGGTTATAGTACCGCTTCTTAAAATAAAGATTAGGAGATAATAAAAATGGAACTAAACGAAGTTACAAGCAATTCAGAACAAATAAACGAAGTTATAGAGAGTATTGAGGAAATAATACAAAGGTTAGCAAGTTTACAAGTTGCAATGCAAATATTATCTACACATTGCGGAACAATTCAAACACTCTCAACAGATGAGTTTAAAAGTTTAAAAATAACAGAAGAAGAATTGCGGAAGTATTGGGATAAGGTAAGAAACGGTAAAAATTTACACTTATTAACAGAAGACTTTGCTATACATTCATCAAATGAGTTAAGTTATTTAGTATATGACGCTCTAGAAGATGTGAAAGAAGCACTACAAAATATTAATAACTCATCAAACAATATTATTTAATAGATGTAGACCATTTACGAGATAGAACAATTTAAAAAATAAAACAAAGTGCCAGTAGTTTTATAAATTAATAAAGGTGATAATTAAACCGCTTCTTAACAAAGAATACAGAGAATACAAAGAAAACATGGAGAAAGCAAAATGAAAATAGAACAATATAAAAATGAAATTAAGACTGAAGAACTTTATTTATTAGAAGAGTTAGCAAATGAGATAATTAACAAAGAAAACACCAATGAAGTAACATTAGAAACTTTGCTTCATGATAATACATTGTTATTATCATTTGTTAAAACTTACTTAACAATAGCACCAACCTTAAAATATATGGTTGAGGAGTGCCAAAAAATAAAAGATAGTGAAACCTTTAGAAACAAAATTATTGATGTAGAAATTGGGATTTTAACAAAGTATCAAGAAATGTTAGAAGTTGGAAAAATTATCGATAGACCTACTGACTTAGAGATTTTAAAGATACAAACCCAAAGTGCTTTTGAAACAACAGTTAAAATATTAGAAAAACTAAAAGATACATATAAGAAAGATGAAACTACCTTGAGAATTGAAATGTAAGGGCGGTGGTATAATTTGATATACAGACAAACAGGCTATAAAACCAATAAACTAACAGCATTTAATAGCGAAACACCGTTACAGACCCTTTCTAATACCCTTGTACCTACTATTGAGCAAGATACTAATATTAAGAATTATAAAGCTAGTAAGATGTTGTATTTTCTTAGTGGAGATATTACACCAAATGCGGACGGAAGCTACACAAGAAACGATAGTAATTTAAATTCAAGGGATTTAATAGTAATCGATATAGAAGATACAGGGAAAACATCTGAAGAAGCGGTTAACACAATACAAGGCCGACTACAGAAATATAAATACTTACTTTACTCTAGTATCTCACACAAGCCAAATAATCCACGTTTAAGGCTTATATTAGAACCTAGTAGGAAAATACTCAAAGATGAATACAAAGCGACTATACAACATGTTATGGCATTGATACAGCTTAATTATGATACTAGCAGTTATACATGGTCGCAAGCACAAGGTTTACCTATTGAAGTACGTGGTAATGAGTATATATTTGTTAAGCATTTAGACGGGAACCCTTATCCAGTACAAGAAGCGCTTAAAGAAGAGAAGAAACATCCGATTAAGCCTACCGAAACATTTACTAAGGTATCACATAATCAAGCTATTTCTATAATGAAAAAGTATATTGAGAATGAACAAGACAAGTTACAAGAAAGAAATAAATATTACTTATCTTGTTTAACAGTTATAGCTAAAAGCGTGGTTAGTGGTGAAATAGAGTACGATACAGCCATTGATTGTATAGAGTTGTTAGCTTTAAACAATAATGAATGGAGAGAGAATAATTTAAAAGAACTTAACGGAGAAATAGCCCGAGCGAATGGCAATATAGACTATTTTAAGAATAGGTATACCTTTTTAAGTAAGTTTCAAAAAACTCAACAAAAAATAACTCTACCTTATGCAGTTAATAACGATAGCTTAGAAATAACAATAGATGAAAGAGGGAAAGTAATTAGAACATTAGAAAATCTTGAAAAAATTATATTATCTATTGTAGCTATTAAATACAATGAACTAACTGATGTTATAGAGATTATAGATAAACACGGAAAAATTAAACCTTTAGAAAAGAGAGATAAAGAATTACTTAGAATGGATATAGAAAAAAGGTTTAATTTAAAAGCTAAACCAATTGACTTAGAAACAGCAATAGTTAGTGCTAGTGAAGGTTTTAAGTATCACCCTATTAAAGAAAAGATACTTGCTACTAACTGGGATGGACAACAAAGGGCAGAAAGTTTCTTTATAGATGTGTTAGGTGTAGAAGATAATATTTATAATCGTGAATGTACTAGAAAATGGCTACTAGCAAGCCTTACAAGATTATTTGAAGCTGGTACTAAATTTGATGAAATGATTATTTTACAAGGTGGACAAGGTTTAGGAAAGAGTACCACCTTACAGCGTTTATCGTTAGGTCATTACACTGATATAACTGATAAATTAAGTGATGAAACAACATTCAAAGTTATGAGAACATGGCTAGTTGAACTATCTGAACTTAGTACAATGATAAAAACTGATAGTGATAGCTTTAAAGCGTGGTTGAGTGCTACAAAAGATACAGTACGTAAAAAGTATGCAACAGACCCTGTAGATTATCCTAGAGTTTTTACAGTCTTAGGCACTACTAACAATAAAGAAATACTAAAAGATAGGACTGGTAACCGAAGATATTGGTTAATGTATTGTGATAAAGATAGAATTAAAAAGCCAATATGGGAGATAGAAGATGAATACATATTGCAGTTATGGGCTGAAGTCTATCAATGGTATTTAAACAAAGAAACATTATTAATATCAGATGAAACAAAGTTGTATATGGAGAAATTAACTAATGGAGCATTAGAGTTTAACCCTTTAGAAGAAAGAATAATAGATGTTCTAGATATGCATGTGCCTAATACCTGGAAAGAGATTATAAGTAATAATAATAGCCGATTTATGTTTTATAACCATGTAAATGATTATATTTCATATGGTAAAGGAGATAGTGCATTTCCAGCCCAGACTAAAATAATGGATATCACAACTGGTGAATTACATTTTCTACTGGGAGATGGTTCAAGCTTCCATACAGATTTAAGAGGTAACACGTTAGCTAAAGAAATTAATAAGGTGATGAATAATCTACCTAATTGGGAAAAATCCGAAAGTATAAAACGTACATATAGTAAACGAGGTTTAAAAGGTTTTGTTAGAAAACTTGAGTAACGCTTTTAAAATCGCTTTATATAAAGGTTTACGCTTTATACGCTTTTACAAAGAAAAATAAAGCGTACCTTTAAAAACCTTGATACAACTGGTTTTATAATAAAAAATACGCTTTACTCTTTATACACTAACTAAATATAATATAATATGTATATAGTTAGTATAGTGTATATTATATATATAAGAGTTTAAAAAGAATTAAAGCGTAAAGCGTGAAAAAACTCAAAAAATACTATTATATCAACTTTTGAAGCATACACTTTTTAAAAAATAAAAAAGAGTTATAAAGCGTATAAAGCGTAAAATATAAACTTAGAAATTAAATAAGTATTTCTGTACAGTAAACTTCAATTAAAACATCTTATTTTAAACGCTATAGCCTTTTAAAAGTTAAACCAATACAAATATAGTATTTGAAATATACAACGCTTAGAAGCTGTTTAAATGGTTAATATGAAGAAGCGGAGAATATAAAAAGAACTTGCTAATAATTAATTAGTAAGTTTTTTATTTTGTACCCCTAGAAATATATTAGTATAGCATACACCTAATAAGTGAACATCTACTTTTTATACGCAAATTGCACCTATTTATTTTTTAATAGTCTAGATAAATATTAAATGAAAACATTGATAAATAAACATTCTTACTTTTATGAACTATTTATATTTATTGAAAATCTTTTTATCTAATAAAATCTTATACAAAAAACTGAAGCTATCTAACATATCTTATGAGGTTAGAAAGATAATAATCAGAAAGAAAATAAATTGAAGGAAAATAAAGTAACATTTTAATTTGAAGTATCTTTAAACTAGTTTAGTGAGATACAGCAAGTTTTACAACTGATTTACATACACAATAATATCAAGTTAATCTTAAGTACAAAGACAATATAGGAGTATTCTTATGTAGTATCTATTAACCACTAATTCCATGAAGTCTACAAACTGTATATACATTAGTATTTAGTAGATAATATTATATTATATTGTTTTAATTAATTTAATTAGTTAAGACGAAAAAAAAGATTTATAAAAGTATAAACAAAAGGTAAGTGTAAATAAAAAGATAATGCAGAAGAAAACAGAAATAACTATTGTTTTATATTAATCAAATAATTATTAATTTTTTTAATAAAACAAATAATTAGTTTAATTCATTTTGTTGTTAAATGTTTTAAAATAATAAAGGCAATGAGCTTTTATAATTAATTAGAGTTTTTATTTTAGTTAGTTAAATTGAGATGAAAAATATATCCTTTTTGTTGGATACACTCCCCCCCTATAAAATAGTATGAAATTTAGCTTTTTCTATCGACCAACCTGCCCCCCTCTATTCTCAATTTTTTTCCGCTACTAATGATTATTGGAAAAAAAGGGTATAAAAAAAGGACTATCCATTAAAATTTTGGATAGCTTTTTTAAAAGACAAAACTATTTATATCAATGATTATAGCATATCGAAAAATAAAAATCAATATGAGAGTTTAACATAAAAAAGCAATTAGAAATCAACAAAAAACTTATAAAAATTATATATTTTTACTTGATAAATACTTATAATCATTATATAATTGTATTACAAAAGTAACACATGTAAAGGAGAAATAACAATGACTACTTTAACTGTAAGATTAAATCAAGAAGAAGAAAAAATATTTAATTCAGTAGCAAACCTTTATGGTGGTAAACTTTCAACAGCAATTAAACAATTAGCACTTGAGAAAATAGAAGATGAATATGATATGCAGTTAATTAAAGATTTTGAAGAACGTGAAGAAAGAAATGAAGTTAACCTAATTTCTTTTGATGAACTAAAGAAAGAGTTAGAAATATAAATGTATAAGGTTGTATTTGATGATAAGATAAAAAAAGATTTAAAAAAACTAGATAAACAAACCTTAAAAGCTTTATTTAACTGGATTGAAAAAAATCTACAAAATACCACTGAACCTAGAATAAAAGGTAAAGCACTGATAGGAAATAAAAAAGGCTATTGGCGATATAGAATAGGTGATTATAGATTAATAACTAAAATTGAAGATGATAAACTTCTAATAATTGCTATTAACTTCAAACATAGAAAAGAAGTATATAAATAATTATAATTAAAGTCTGAACTACTACAAATGTTGTATATGTTCAGATTTTTATTATATAAAATTTAACTACAAATAGTTTTTTATATTAGTTATTTTAGGATAAAATTTAAAAAATATCTTAAGGCAAAAAAATACCGCTTCTTAATTAAAAAGCCCTTATTAACTTATAAAACTACTGGCACAACATTTATTTTTACTCCCCGAAACTACTCCGAAAACTTGTTATATTATGTATATATTTAGAAATAACCAAAAACATAAAATCTTGTAATACTAACGGTTTAAAACGTTTAGTATCATATTAAAAATATTTTTCGATTTTAATACAAAATAGAAAAATTTCAAGGAATATGAGGATATAAATTTATAATTTAATTTATTCTGATTTTGTGTTAAAATTTAAGTAATGATTTTTTATATTAATTATTTTTTTATTAGTCTTTATTTTTAAAAATAATTACTACTTGGCAAAGGAGTTATGTATGATTAAACTTTATAATACATTGACAAAACAAAAAGAAGTTTTAAAAACAATTGAAGAAAATAAAGTAAGAATGTATGTATGCGGCCCTACTGTTTATAATTACATCCATATAGGGAATGCTCGTCCTATAATTGTATTTGATGTTGTTCGCAAATATTTAGAACATAGTGATTATGAAGTAGAATTTATTTCTAACTTTACAGATGTTGATGACAAAATTATCAAAGCAAGTAATGAAGAAGGAATTTCTACTTCTGAATTAACTGATAAATATATTACCGCCTTTTTTAAAGATTATGATGCTCTTGGTTGTAAACGCGCAACTAAAAATCCTCGTGTAACTGAATACATGCAAGAAATTATTGATTTCATCGCCAAGCTTATTGAAGAAGGTTTCGCATATGAATCTAACGGTGATGTTTATTTCAGAACTCGTAAAAAAGAAGATTATGGCAAACTTAGCAAACAATCTATTGATGATTTAATTAGTGGCGCACGCATAGAAGTTGGTGAACATAAAGAAGATCCTCTTGATTTCGCCCTTTGGAAAAAAGCAAAGCCTGGTGAAGTAAAATGGGCTAGTCCCTTTGGTGAAGGTCGTCCTGGTTGGCATATCGAATGCTCTGTTATGGCAAAAGAAACTCTTGGAGATACTATTGATATTCATGCTGGTGGACAAGACTTAACTTTCCCACATCACGAAAATGAAATCGCACAATCTGAATGTCACAATCACGCTCCATTTAGCAATTACTGGATGCACAACGCATTTATTAATATTGATAATGTTAAGATGAGTAAAAGCCTTGGTAACTTCCGTCTTGTTAAAGACATAATCTCTGAAATTGATCCAATGGTTCTACGTTTATTTATGCTAACTGTTCACTACAGAACACCAATCAACTATACATTAGAAAATATTGAATTAGCTAAAACTAACTTTGAAAAACTAAAAACTTCATACCAAAATTTAGAATTTAGATTAAATAATGAAATGACTGTTGAAAAATTAGATGATGAAGTTGTTGCTTTGGTCTCTAATGAACTTGCAAAATTTGAAGAATATATGCAAGATGATTTCAATACAGCAAACGCGCTATCATCTTGGTACGAAGTTGTTAGAATAACTAATTCATATACAGCACAAGATGAAGTTAATAAAGAAACCCTTGAACTTCTGAAAGCTGCTTTTGATACATATAGCTCTATTTTAGGAATTAATGTTAAAGACGATAACTCTTTAGAAGATAGTCACATAGAAAAACTAATTGAAGAGCGTGAAAATGCACGAAAAAATCGTGATTTTGCTCTAGCTGACAAAATACGTGATGACCTTAAAGAACAAGGAATTATCCTTGAAGATACAAAACAAGGAGTAAGATGGAAAAAAATATAACTTTTAAATTTACTGAAAAAAACTTCTCATCCCCTGAACAAATGCAAGCATTAGCACTTGCATATATCGGAGATAGTATCTACGATATTATGAGTAGAGAGTACGTTATGAAAAATCATCTTGGTAAAATTAATGATCTTCATCGTACAGTTTCAACACTAGTTTCTGCACGTGCTCAAGCTAGTTTTATGAAAAATATTCTGGAAAATAATATTTTAACAGATATTGAAGAAAGCATATATATTCGCGGGAAAAACCAAAAAAATAATTCTAAAGCAAAAAATGCTAGCATTATGGAATATAAGCTTGCAACTGGTTTAGAAGCTGTTTTTGGTTACCTATATTTAGAAAAAAACTTTGAAAGATTGGAGGAAATGTTTAATTACATCATAAATCTATATGAAGAAAAACAATAAATACTACAAAGAATTACGTTCTAAAAATAAAGAAGAAAAGAATAATCAAAATATAGAAGTAGACGCCGACAAAGAAGTTATCGCTGGTCGAAATGCAATTTTGGAAGCAATAAAATCTGGGCGTGAAATAAATAAAATTCTTTTCCAAGAGGGAATTGAAAAAGGACGTCTTAAAGCTATTTTCTCCATTGCTAATGAGAAAAAAATTGTTTGTCAAGAAGTACCAAAAAGAAAACTTGACAACTCTACAACAGAACGCCATCAAGGAGTTATAGCTTTCGTCGCTCCTTACAATTATTTTGAATTGGATGAAGTTTTAAATAAAATAGAAATCAATAAAAATACTACATTGTTACTATTAGACCATATTGAAGACCCACATAATCTTGGAGCAATTATTAGATCTGCAGAAGCTAGTGGGGTTAAAGGTGTAATTATTCCAAAACGTCGTGCAGCCGTAGTTAGTCAAACCGCTGTTAAAGCATCAGCCGGAGCAATAGAACATATGCCTGTCATCCGTGTTTCTAGTCTTATTGATGCAATTAAAAAATTAAAAGAAAAAGGATTTTGGATTGCAGGTACTACCCTTACAGAACGTTCAGAAGACTATACTAAAATTGCAAAAGATGTACCATTAGTTATTGTTGTTGGTAATGAAGGAGAAGGAATGAGTAAAGTTGTAACTAATGAATGTGACTTCTTATATCATCTTCCTATGTTAGGAAAAGTTCAAAGTCTGAATGTATCTGTAGCAGCTGGAATAATAATGTATGAAAGAATTAAATTCAATGATTAAAATTTTAAATAACGAAAAAGATTTAAAACTCGGTTTCGCTCTTCGTAAAGAAGTTTTTGTAAAATAGCAAAACGTTCCGTTTGAAATAGAAATTGATGAAAAAGATTATCTTAGTAGTACCGTTCATATCGGTTACTACGATAATGAAAAACTTGTTGGTGTCGCTCGTATTACCGATTTAGATACAAATGTTATTCATATTAAGCGCGTTGCAATAGCTAAACAGCATCGAGGTCTAGGATTAGGAGCTAAACTTATTTCTGCTTGTGAAAGTGTTATAACATTAATTGCAAGTAAATCTACTGTACCTGCTCCTTTCACTATAGAACTTAGCTCTCAACTTCATGTTGAGAAGTTTTATGAGAAGCTGGGTTATACGCGCGCTAACGACACCGTCTACCTAGAAGCTGGAATACAACATATTGATATGAAAAAAACAATCTCATAGGAGGTGTTTATATGAAAAAACAATATTTATTTATCGATGGTTACAATCTCCTTTTTCGTATGAAAGAATATGGGCTTATAAAAAGTTCTACTTTCCCTACTGAACGAGATATGCTTATTGATATTTTGCGCGAATACGCAGGAGGAAATAATTATATTGTTTATTGTATTTTTGATGCTTACTTAACAAGATCAAAAGAATATATAAAAGAAGAACCTCCTATTACTATTGTTTATACAAAAACTGGAGAAAAAGCTGATCAATGGATTGAGAAAAAAACAAAAGAACTTAGAATTGAACATTTTATTGATATTATTGTTGTAAGTGATGATAATGATGAACGAGATATGGCGCTTGGTTATGGAGCAATACTTCGTGACTGTCATAGATTCATCAAAGAGTTAAAAGAAAGAAAACAAACTGTTTCAAAACTAACTAAAAATCACAATTCCAGAAATTTAAAAAATCGACATATAAGAATGAGTGAAGAAACTCAGAAAAAACTGAAAAATTTCCTAGAAAATGGTGAATTTTAACCCTATCTCTTATCTGCTTTTAGATACTATAGATAGGGTTTTACTTTATACTAAAATAAATAAACTAACTATTATAGTTAAAACTAAAACAGTTAGTTTATTTTGTTATTTATCTCATTGTTACAAATTCCTCTGAACCTGTTGGGTGGATTGCTACCGTATTATCAAAATCACGTTTTGTTGCCCCCATTTTAATAGCAACAGCAAACCCTTGAATCATTTCATCAACACCATATCCTATCCCATGAAGTCCAATTACTTTTTCTTTTTTTCCTAAAGTAACAAGCTTCATAACACTTGGCTGACGGTTAGACGTTACTGCTGAGTACATTGGAGTAAATGTAGATTTATAAACCTTAATATTTTCTTCTCCAAACTCTTTTATTGCTTCTTCCTCTGTATAACCTATTGATCCAATTGCTGGATGTGAAAATACTACAGTTGCAACATTAGTATAATCTAAATGTTCATCTGTTTTATCATTAAATAATCTTTCTGACAATCTGCGACCTGCTGCTACAGCCACTGGTGTTAATGCAAGACGTCCTGTAACATCTCCTACTGCATAAATTCCTTCTACATTTGTATTTTGATATTTATCAGTCGGAATATATCCTCGTGAATCTACTTCTACTCCTGCAGCTTCCAGATTAAGTTCAGCTGATAGTGGGCTTCTTCCTATCGCCCATACCAACATATCAACTATAGTTTCACGATCATCTTCAAGAACTAATGTTAAACTATCATCTTCATTTTTAATCACTTTTTTAGGGATTGCTTGTGTGTGGAGTTTTGGTCCTTCTTTTTCCATAACCTCTACCAAAGTATTAACAATATCACGATCAAATGTTCTAAGTGGTCGATCACGTCGAACAAACAAGTGTGTATCTACTCCTAATCCATTAAATACTCCTGCAAGCTCAACAGCTATATATCCCGCACCAACTACTGCTATACGGTTTGGAAGTTTTTTTAAAGCAAATACTTCATTTGATGTAATACCATACTCCGCTCCCTCAATATTAGGAATTGTTGGTTTCCCACCTGTAGCAATTAGTATGTGATCTGCACTATATTGTTCACCATTTACTTCAACAGTGTTTTTATTAACAAACTTAGCGTAGCCTTTTACTACATCTACCTTATTGTTACTAAGTCCTCGTTCATATGCACCATGAATACGGTCAATATACGCCGAACGATTCCCTATTAATTTTGAAAAATCAAATTCAACATTATCAAAACTAAAACCATAATCAGCTGCATAAAGATTTAAACTCTCTGATATTTGTGAGGCATGCCACATAACTTTTTTAGGAACACATCCAACATTTACACATGTTCCACCAAGTTCATTACCTTCTACTAATAATCCTTTTGCGCCATATATTGCCGCACGATTTATAGAAGCGATACCACCGCTTCCTCCTCCTATTGCTATATAGTCATAATGTTTAACCATATTTTTCACCTCTTTTGTTTAATCTGTCTCTTTATACCCTCTATAAACTATTACATTTATATTTAATATATAATAGTATTATATTTATTCATAACAATTTTATAAAGTAGAAGATTAGAAACGTGTCCAATCTTTATACGATTATTATGCATTATTCAGTGTATTAATTCAATAAATCTGCTTAATTATAAAATTAAAATCAGAGTACATCCTTTCTCTGATTTTAATTTATATTATATCTATCTTAAATAATAAAATGGCCCTAATATATTTCTTATATTCTCGGCTGATTCTAACTCTAAATTAAGTGCATCTTCCACTGTGTTTATTTTATTATTTTCTATCATATCTTCTAATTTTCCAGAAGATAATGTCCATTTAAAAATAGGTGTTATTTTCAAGTCTGTTGTTGGAACTATATTATAAAGATCTTTTTCTTCTATTCTTTGTCCTGCGAAAATTTCTTTCGTCCCATTACCTACATTAACCTTAACATTTTTATCAGCAACGAAATATGATAAACTATAACCCGCTCTCGGTACTACTATTATTTTATTATTTTTAGTAGCATCTCCAATACTGTTGAATTCATCAACTTTTAACATATTTTCCGTTTCTTTGGATAGGGTAATACTTCCCACCGGTGTTTTTTCAAATTCAACATTAAACAATTTTCTATATACAGCTGTAAATTCTAAATTTTTACCTTTTTCTGTAATCACTGAACCTAATTCATTTGTTTGAAGCAATGCATTTTTTGAAACACGATGTTTGATAGAATCTTCACCCACAATTAAATAATCACTATTAGCTTGCCATCCCAAAAATTCTCTCGAAGTTTCTCCGGTAGCAGTAGGTAAATTAATCATACTATCAATCCTAGAATTTACAAGAACTTCCTGACCATCAGATAAAAATTTATCAATTCCTTTTCCTAAGAACTTAACAGTTACCCATTCTTCTTCTATTTTTTTAAAATATATCTCTAGAACAACATCATTTGTTAAATATTCTTCTTCATTTACTATTTTTTTACTTATTCTGAAAAATACTTGATATCCTGTATTAGGCTTTATTTTTTCCCTAAGTTGTGTTAATAATTCACCAATTTTTTTGGTTTGAGTCCACTCTATATCTTTATCTCTAATAGAATCATCTACTTTTCCAAAGCGCTTGTTATATTCATCTTGGCGAACACTAACAATATTAGTATTTTCTTTGTAATTTGCTTTGATTATTACACTCTCATCAACAACTTCGTCATTTAATTTTTCTATATCTTTAATTTTCTTATTGTCTTTTTTACTGTAAATTGTATAGTTTTCTACATGATATTTAGGCTTATCAAAAAAGCTTTCATCTACACCTGACAACTTGTCACCAGTTAACAATATCGATTCTTTTTTACTTTCACCATTATCTAATATTATTTTTGTCTTAAATTTAGCATTTATCTCTATATCATCTGTAATTTTTGATTTAAGTACTGTTTTAAGCTCCTTATTATTCATGTAATATCCAATAAACTCATAGTCATTATTACTATCAAATTTTTCTTTTAGAGCATTCTCTTTTAAAAATTCACCTAAACTAGTATCTTTCTTAACATCATATGTAGTATTTTCTTTACTATATTCTGTTGGGTATACTATTTTCACATTTTTCCAATACTCTTTGTTTTTACTAAGACTTACTTCTATCTTTTTAGCTGTATATCCTACCTCTAATTTATTTGGCTCTTTCTGCTCTCCATCAACAAATATCTCTTCATTTGTATATGAATAATATTTATTAGGACGATAATATTGTTCTAGTTCATAAGGATAAACAAGAACTTTATTATCTTTTGCTTCATTCCCTAAACTTATGATTCTATTGACTACCTCTTTATTCCCCTCTTTTACAACTAAATTTAATGTCTTTTTAGTATAATATTCTTTACTAGTCGGTGAATGTTTCAGATTTTCTATATTTCCCTTATCATCAATATCAAAACTCATAACATTCATTATTATAGTATTATTAGGTTTCAAAAGTTTTTTTAATAACTTCTTATCTACTATTTTTCCATCTCCACTATTAACTATTGGAACCCTAAAAAGCTCATTTGGTATATTATTATCATCCAATGAATAGAATATTAAATAATTATAAGAATTTTTCTTATAGCTAAGTAACTCTGCATTATAATCAATTTCATTTATATTTTCTGAGTACATACTATTTTTTATTTCAGGAGGAGTGTATCTACTACTTTTAGAGAAAATATCAAAGTCAAAAATATTTGGCTTCATAATACTGTCTAAAACAGTTGTATTATAATCTGTAAAGTAATCTGCTTTTATAATATGGTTATCCGAAAGTGATATAAAACCGCAACACATTAAACATCCTACCAAAAACTTTTTACAACGCATGTTTCTCCTCCTTTCTTTTTATATCTATTTCTATCATAGTTTATTTATAATCTATTCTGCAATAAAATTATACTAAAACTTGCTAAAATTAAACTTAATTATCGTATATTTTCTACAAAAAATTGACCTATAAGGAAAAACTTTTTTAAAATTTTTGCTTATAAGCCAATCTCCTTTTTATTATTAATGTTAACTAAATCTCACCGATATTTTCTAACATTATTTGATCATTAGATATACTAACTTCATCATATTCGTAGTCATCTGCAAAATCATACGAATATTCCTTATAAAGGAACATCTCATTAGAGTAATCTAAAAACTCCTCATCTGGAGTAGAAAATTCTATCTCATTATATCCTTCATCTGCATAATCTGATAAAATTTCGTTTTCATAGTCTATTTCTGTATTGAAGTCCTGGGAATATTCATCGTCTTGCGAGAACCTGGGATCCGGGGACTCCAAACTAGATAAGTTCATTGTATACATAAAAATCTCCTTTAAATTCTTTTTATTAATTATACAAAAAAGTACATTATTTTACAAGAGAAAACTATAAGCTTTTTAAAATAATTTTTCTCAATTCATCTAACGCTCTAGTACACGTTCTTGTACGTATTAATTCTCTATCTCCGGTAAATAGACATTCTACCACATCTACTTTTCCTTTACTATATAATCCAATATACACTAGTCCTACTGGTTTATTGCTAGCATCCCTATTTGGTCCAGCTATACCTGTTGTTGCTACTGCAAAATCACTATTTAAACGGCGAGCAACACCTTCAGCCATCTCACGAACCGTTTGCTCACTTACTGCACCAAACCTCTCTAGTGTTTGCTCTTTAACACCTAAGGCAGTAATCTTCGAGTCATTAGAATAACAAACAATTCCCTCTAACAACGAATTTGAGATACCACTCTTTTCCACTAACATTGATGTCAATAATCCACCTGTTAAAGACTCTGCAATTGATAATGTTAAATTATTTTCAATAAGTAGGTTCGCAACAACACTATGTAATTCAGTTTGGCTACTAGATATATCTTCATCACCAATTAAATAAATATATTCTCCTACAAGTTTTTCTATTTCTTTTAACTGTTGCGTTATTAGTTCTTCTGCCTCTTCAAAAGTACTTGCACTGGCTGTGATTCGTAGTAATACCTCACCAGTTTTTGCATATAATGCCAATGTAGGATTAGTTTGATTATCTAAAATATGTTTAATTTTAGTTTCTAATAATGATTCTCCTATGCCATAAAATCTTACATATTTAGAGACAAATTTGTTGGTACTTAATTTTTGTAAATATGGGCGAACACTTTTTTCAAACATATCTTTCATTTCGCGCGGTGGTCCTGGCATTAAAATAATCCTTCTATTATCTTCTTCTATTATTATACCTGGAGCTGTCCCACAAAAGTTTTCTAACACAATTGCTCCTTCAGGAATCATTGCTTGTTTTTTATTATTGTCTGTTATTATATTGCGGCCTGAACGTGTTAATCTTTCTAATATTTTAACCCAAGAATATTCATGAAAATAAAAATCACGTCCAAAATACTGAGCTGCACATTCTTTTGTAATATCATCATCAGTTGGCCCCAGACCGCCAGTAATAATAACAGTATCATTTTCTGAAAATGCCGTATCTAAAGTTTGTAACAAACGTTCACTATTATCTCCAATTGTTGTTTGACGATAAACTCCTATTCCTAGAGCTGCTAGTTCTTTAGATAGATAAGCTGTATTTGTATTAACAATATCACCTAGTAAAAGTTCTGTTCCCACTGATATTAGTTCGACTCTCATAATAATCTCCTCACATACTGAAATTAAACGCACTTTTCTCATTACCTACTATTATTCTACATCAAAGTATAAAAAAAATAAAGACCACAATCTCGTGATCTTTATCAAATCTTTACTACTTATTCTGCATTCTTCTTCCTTTTTTATCGAAGAATTTTTTATCTGGGCTACGACGTTCATTACGAGGCTTTTTATCACGATTATCTCGGCGTCTTCTGTCATTTGAGCGACTGTTTCTACGCGTTTTTTCCTGTTTACGTGGAAGAGGTTTTTCAAATGATAATTCGATATCCACATCTTTTTTATCATTAATCAGCTTACTTAAAAGCACGGTAATAATTTTTTCAGCATTAGCTTCTGCCATTAATTTATTTGCTAAACTATTAAACTCAACATGATTATTACCTAATTCTGAAACTACTTCTTCAAACATTTTGTTGTAGCGCGCTTTTTTTACTTCTTCATTAGTATAAGGTCGCAACATTTTCATTCTTTCGCCACGAGAAGCTTCTATATCTTTTAAATATGGCATTTCTATTGGATTTAAGAATGTCACAGCTACTCCTGATTTCCCCGCACGTCCTGTACGACCAATTCTATGTGTATAACTCTCTGTATCTTGAGGGATATCAAAGTTATAAACATGAGTTACATCACTGATATCTATTCCTCTTGCAGCAACATCTGTTGCTACTAATATTTGTAATGAATTATTTTTGAATTTACGTAAAATTTCTAAACGTTTTGACTGTGTTATATCTCCATGTAAACCTTCTGCTAAATATCCTTTTGCGATTAATGCACTAGATAATTCATCAACACGACGTTTAGTACGACCGAAAACAATAGCTAAATTAGGATTTTGGACATCTAGGAATCCTATTAAAGTTTCTAATTTTTCGTTTTCTCGCGCTATTGTTGCAAACTCAGTGATATTCGGATTAAGATCCTCATCACTCATCGTTTTTATTAGTTTATAATCTTTCATAAAGTCTTTTGAAAGTTCCATAATAGTTTTGGGCATAGTTGCTGAGAATAATAGCGTTTGGTGGCGTGATGTTATTTTTGATAAGATAAATCTAACATCTTCGATAAATCCCATATTTAGCATTTCATCTGCTTCATCTAATACTAAATGGGTCAGTGTTTCTAACCTTATAGTTTTTCTATTAATATGATCTATTACCCTGCCAGGTGTTCCTACTATTATTTGAGGGCGTTTTTTTAAATCTTGTATTTGTCTTTCAATACTTGTGCCACCAAAAATTATACTAACCTTAAGCCCCTTAACTCTCGACATTAGACGTAGCTGCTCTCCTACTTGCTGAGCTAATTCTCTCGTTGGTGCCAAAATCAACGATTGTAATTCTTCTGTTTTTCTTACTGTATCCACTATTGGTATCCCAAAGGCTCCTGTTTTTCCTGAGCCTGTTTGTGCTTGTGCTAATATATCAACTCCTGATAATACATATGGAATTGTTTCTGTTTGAATACCAGTAGGAGATACAAAGTTCATATTAGTTAGTGATTCTACTATTTCTCTACTAACTCCTAATTCTTCAAATGTTGTCATTTGGTTCTCCTTCTATCTAGTTGTTCTACCATTTTTATGTAACTAAAATATTATATCATATTTGTTTCCTCAAGTACATTATAAATACATCAAATAAAAAGAATAATCAGAAATATTATTTCTATACAAACCTAGAGCTAGTTTTATAAAAATAATTCCTAATTATTCTTTTCAACTTTTACATATTATTTTCTGTTAACTTATTTATTTCTTTTGAAATATCTATTATGCTATTTGCAGAATTTTTAAGATTATTTGTGTATATTAACAACATATAATCTTGATCGCCAAAAACAATGGCCGTATCATGCATATTAGCATCTATTCCACCGTATTTGCTTGCAATTTTCTTATCTGGAATCCCTTGTTTTATCCATTCATTATCACTAGAAGCTTCCAAATATTTTATTAAATCTTGATACTTGTCTCTTTCATTATATAATTTTGTCCATACAGCTTCCATCATTCTTGGAGTTATCCTATTTTGGGCAGCCTCTGCTGGAGGTAGTGTTATTCCTAACTTAGCAAAATACTTTACAAGAATATCTGTTGCAGTCGCAGTATTTCCTATTAACATTTTAGTTGCGGTGTTATCAGAATACTGAATCATATTTTGAATAACATAATCAAGTTTGTAACTATCTTTCTTCTCTTGATTAGTTATTTCTCCAGCTCCCTCTTCTAAATATTTAGAATCGTATTTAATATCATCATCTTTGCGTATTTCTCCTGCATTTATTCGATCATATATTTTCATCGCATAGACTACCTTAATAGTACTTGCTGCTGCAAAATAACGTTCATCATCTTCTGAAAACCTATATCCCGTTGAAAAGTTTTTATAAACTATTCCTATCTCATTATTTGCTTTATACTTAGATATAATATTTTTCATAGCCTTATCTAGCTCAATAGTATCTAATTTTTTCTTCTCTTCTTGTTTTTGTTCTTTGTTTTCATTTTGTTCTATTTGCTGAGTGGTTTCTTTGTTTTTCACGACTTTCTTCGCTTTTAAATAACCACCCGCTGAAAATACTCCATAAACAATTAAAACCACTGCTAGTGATTCAATAAAAAACTTTAATATTCTTTTCATTATTTTTTTCAATTTCTTATTCACATCCTTTTCACGAACATTCCCATATTTAGTTTACTACACATCTTACAATTCATCAATATATTTATCACTAATAATATACAACTTTATAAATTGAAAACAGAAAAGAGCAGATTCCCCTTTCCTGTTTAATTTATTTAAAATTTTGTTTTTAAATAAAAGTCTTGTTCAGAGTTTTTCTTAAAACCAATTTTTTCATACATATATTTAGGTGTATCATTAGCATCTGCAACTAATAAAACATTTTTCTTCTGTTCATTTTTCACCGCATAGTTAATTAAATGCATAGCAACACCTTTTCGTCTATATTCATGTGCTACATATAAATTATCAATTTCAAAAAAATCTGTTTTTACAATAATATTAGCAGTTCCAATAATTTTATCTCCATCTTTAGCAATTAGTTGTTTTATATTATCAGATCTAATATCTTCATAAAGAAGATCTTGATTATGCTCTGCCCACTCCTCATCACTAGATTCCAAGTCTACTTTATATTGGAATTCCAAATAATTATTCAAATCTTTTCTTGTCAAATAACTTATATTATATCCACTATCTTTTTGTTCTATAAAATCATCAACATCTAAATAGTATAAATCTAAATTTATCTCTGTATAATTCTCTTTTTTCAAATATTTTTTTAATTTTCTAGAGAGTGTCATATTTTCTTGGGAAGCCAAGTGAATAAAATTCACACCTTTTTCCCTAAAAAAATTCCTACACGCAGAAACATAATAGTCTAATTCTTCGATTGTTTCTGGTATTTTCTTCATAAGTAGGTAATTTCCACTAAAATACAGCTTTGATTTTAATGTTTGGTATATCACATACTTATCTGTTTCAATTGCTACTCGAGCCCTTGAATGAATATCTTTAAAACTGTAATTCAATATACCTACCTCCTTTTTTGTATTCTTTAATGACTATGTCCGTGGGGACCATGATGATGTTCAAAATGCTGAATTATTTCTAATACTCTTTTGCTAGCTGTTAAATCATAAACATTTCTCAATGTCTCTAAATACGTAGGTTCATCATGAAGAACATTAAAATAAGTCACCGCTTCTTCTTCAACAAAATCAATATAATCTTCTTCCTCAGATAATGCATTAAGTGCCGCTCCTAAAAGGATAGGATCATCCTTAATTAACGAATGTTCATTGTATAATTCATAGATTTTATCATATTCATACAAAGCTTTTAAAGCATTTATTGTAATAAATAATGTTTCTTCTGAGATCCCCAAAGTCTTCAAAATATTTTGCATCATAACGCGAATCTTATCATATTCTTCATCATCTTTATAAAGAGAAATTAAATGTAAATATGCACTCATAGCCACACCTTGAAGTTCCAGATATTTCTCAAGATAATTTTTTGCTTCTTCACCTTTAGACATGTGACCTAGATGTAAATAGGCTTCAGTAAAATCTGAATCTAACACAATAGTTTTTAATAAATGCATCTTAGATTTTTCTAAGTTTTGTGTTTGATTATATGCAAATGCTAATGCGAATAATATTCCAGCATCTTCATATCCTTTTCCGTATTGGTCGTAAAACTCAATAGCATCATCAAAACGTCCTAAAGCAAATAAATTATCAAAAGCTATTTTGAAATTTTCTAGCGTTTGTTCTTCATGGAAAATTCTTTCACTTAAATCTTTTGCCTTTTCTTCTTGACCTGTTGTTAAATAAATCGCAACAAGTTCCTTATCGATAGCGCGAATTGCCTCATCAAAATCTGTTCCACGACGAGCTTGAAGAAATTTTTCTTCGGCAATTTCATACAATCCATCTTCCATATAGATTAGCCCTTCTTGGTATAAAATAGATGGTGTCTTCGGAGCATTATATAATACTACTAAAGCATCATCTTTTTTGTCCAAGTACTGTAAATTGTGTACATATCCTTCTATTGCAGCATCGTCTTCTTTATTTTGTTCATAAATTATTTTAGACAGCTCCAAGCACTCTTCAAATAATCCATTGTCAAATAAGATAGAACGAAAATTTTCCTGTTGTTCTCTATCTAAGACACTAAAGTCTATCTCTTTTAATTCTTCTAAAAATTGTTCAATATCCATTTAATTTTCTCTCCTTGCTAGCTTATCCATAACGAATACTAATTCTTCTTTTACATTGTCATTTCCTAAATTTTCTATATTAAGCAATGCTTTTTCTAAATAACGTTGACTTATCTCTAAAGTTTCATTCAAAATACTTCCAGTATTTTTTATAAATTTAATTATATTTTGTTTTTCTTCTAAACTAGAATCTTTCGAAAAATTTTTAAACAAAGCTGAGTTATGTTCTCTTGCGATAATTGCTGGTAAAGTTATATTTCCGTTTATTAAATCTTGACCTATTTCTTTACCTAAAGTTTCACTTCCCCCAGCAAAATCTAAATAATCATCAATTATTTGATAGCTCATACCTAAATAATAACCAAAAGCATAACTACGTTGAATATTTTCATTAGATGCACAAGAAACTATACTACCTGCACTTGTGGCAAAAGCAATAAGAATAGCTGTTTTCCTTTTTATCTTCTTCAAGTAATCTATTCTTCTTGTTCTTATATTATATAACCCTTCTTCTTGAATAATCTCTCCTATACAAAGCTCTTTCAAAGTATTAGATAAATACATATGCAGTCTTTCATCCTTAAATTCTGCAATCTCTCTTAGCGCCGTTGCAAATAGATAATCACCTACGTAAAGAGCATATTCTTCTCCATAAGCCCTACTCATAGTTGTCTGTCCACGACGAGTTTTCGCTTTATCAATAATATCATCATGTATAAGACTAGCTGTATGAATAATCTCAACTATGCTTGCTATTCTTATAATATTTTTTTTATTTTTTTCAAAATCACCTAGATTTGAACATATCAAAAGTAGTAATACACGTACTCTCTTTCCACCATTTAAAAAATATTCCTTAATTATTGTATTTAGTTTCTTATCATCACTGCGAGTGATTTCGAAAATATCTTCTAGTACCTCTTGTACTAAAGTATCATATTGTTTTAACATTTTTTTCACCATCACAAACTTATAAGAGCTTGGCTATCTTTTTCATCAAAAGTTAAGTTATAAAAATCAAACCATTGACTTATAATAGTTCTATTAAAAGAGTTTATATCTATAGTTAATTTTGTCAATCCTAGGTAGCCTGTTTTCATCACATCTGTTAATAATATTAATTTATCCAAATCATACTTTAATAAACTATAATAAACAAAGCTATAATAATCACCAAAAAGAAGATTTTTAGTAGGTATCTTTTGCTCTATTCTACAATGATGCTCATAAATCGAGCTGAGCGCATAAAAAATTGCCAAATTATGCTTCTCATTGTTTAAATTATACTTTTCAATAAAGTATTTTATATTCAATTTTTCTATTAATTCTTTATTATAAGTATATCTTTCCATAGCATGTCCTTTGCAAATTGTCTGTTACAATTATACCACATTATGAAAATTTATAAAATCTTCTCACCTTGCTTTCACATAAATTATTTAAAAGAAAAATGAAGTTAATTAATTTTTACTACTTAATTAACCTCATTTTATAAATAATTTTATAGATAACTTATTGTTTCTTGTTGTCCCTGTTGTTCTGGAAACTCTGTTGTTGGTTCTTTTCTAACAAATAACATAATTGCTACAATTAAGTGCAACAGGTATATAGGTATTAACAATCCTACAGAAGTCACCCCAACAGCTATTGCAGCTAGTAAGAAAAATACTCCTGATAAGACAGGCTTCTTCATTAAAAATGCCCCTAAAATAGTTAATATTGTCACAATAATATAAATAACAACATAAGTTATAAATGATGCTATCATTAAATCCATGCGTTGTTCTGGTGTTAAATTTGCTGTTTTCGGATTACTAGCAAAAATTTGTTCTGCTTGCTGAATTATATCTGGATTATTTCTTATTAACTCTGTTTTAAAAAATACAATATACACTAGAGCTCCTGTTAAAAGTATTAATAAAACATTAGCAATCCACGCTAAAACCTTCTCTACCGTTCTACTAAATGGCTTCATAAATAACTCCTCCTAATTTCATAATAAAGACAAGATAAAATTTATCTTGTCACTATTATATCATAAGTTTATCTTTTTTATAAATTTTTAATTAATCTCGTACTATCCCTTCGCTAGCTACTTCTTCTCATCTAGTGTAAAACGCGTTTCTATACTGAAAATTCCATCTTTAGGAGCATACGCTTTTATTACTTCTTTATGTTTTTCAGCAATTACTTGAGCCATAGATAAACCAATACCGTATCCTTTAACGTGGCTATTTCTTGATTCATCTAAACGATAAAATCTATCGAATACTTTTCGTAAATCTCCTTTTTTTACATTAGCTTTATTTGAAATTTTCATAGTTGCATAGCGGCGATTTTTTTTAAGACTAATATTTATATCACTATTTTGCGGTGCATATTTTATCGCATTTTCCAATAAAATATCCATTAGTTGAATTATTGCTTGTTGATCTCCGTTATAATAAAGATTACTGTCAATATCTGTAGCAATGAATTTCTTTTGGAAATTAGCTAATTCATTAAAATCATTTATACGAGATTTTAACGTATTTGTCAAGTCGAACTTCACTCTTTCTACTGTATCTTTTTCTTCCATTCTACTAAAAGCGACTAAGCTATTAACAAGACTAGTTAAACGTTCTACTTGATTTTGAATATTTTTAGTCCATTTAGAATTGCCATGCTCAAGTTCTAATACATCGGTATTGGAACTAATAATAGCTAATGGTGTTTTTAATTCATGACTAGCATCTGTTATAAATTGTTTTTGCTTTGTATAACTCTGTTGAATAGGAGCTATTACTTTCTTCGATACCATTACAATAATTATAAGTACAGATAAGATAACTATAGAAGATATAATTATTGTGCTCTTAACAAATGAATAATAAGAAGCTAGATCACGCTGACAATTTAAAAATAATATAACATTCCCAGATTTAGTTTCTGCTTTTAAATATCGATAACTTCCTATAAAACCACTTTCTTGTCCACTGTGATATATTTTATCAACATAGCTTTGCAAATCTTTCTGTGATGAAATCAAAGCATCATCTCGATAGGACTTTTCTATCTTCCCTTCAGAATTTACTTTCGCTACAGAAAAACCTGTTGAATCAGTAGCACTAGATGTATTTTTAGTTATCACTAAATCATTTTCTGCACCTTCTTTGAACAGGGCAACTAATGTTTGTGATTTTGCCGTTTCATATAGTGTTTCATCTATTCGTTGCTCCAACTTATAATAGTTAATAAAATTTAGAGTTACTGCCATTAAGGTTATAACTACTGCAACACTAACTACTGCCGAAGCAACAAATTTTCTTCTAAGACTCTTGAACATCGACTATCTCCAATGTATATCCAACATTTCTAGTTGCTTTAATTTGAATATTAGCATCTAATGCTTTCAGTTTTTTTCTTAAGTAAGAAATGTTAACCCAAACTACATTAATCTCTGAATCACTATCATAACCCCAAATTCTTTCTAGGAATTGTTCTGTTTGAATAACATTCCCTGGATTACGCATTAGCATTTCCATCATTTGATATTCTTTATTTGATAGTCTTACTTTATCTTTATCAGTAGACAACTCAAAAGTATATTTACTCAAACTAACATTTCCTAATTCAAGAACATTACTTGTAAATGTTGCCTGTCTTCTTGTCATAGATCTTACACGTGCTAGTAATTCTTTAATAACAAATGGTTTTGTTAAATAATCGTCAGCCCCGCTGTCAAGACCATATACTTTATCTTCTACTTCTGATTTCGCCGTTAATAGTAGTACAGGTGTATTTTTTTTATTTTCTCTCAATTTTTTAACTACTGTTACTCCATCCATCTTCGGCATCATAACATCCAATATAGCTCCATCATAGTCATCAAGCATCAGATAATCTAATGCATCCTGACCATTATCAACTGTATCTACCGAATAATTATTATGCTTTAGCATTGCTTCTAGAGCATCTGCTAAGTCTCTTTCATCTTCTGCTAGTAATAGTCTCATTTCTCAACACTCCTTACTTTAGTTTATTTCATCATTAATTATATAAAAAGTAACTAAAATCTAGTTTAAACATAGACTTTAGCTACTTTTATTTTTGACATTATCTAATTTATATTGCTTATAAAAAATTTTAAAAGTTGGTTTATTATTTAGATACTGCTTTATATTATTTTCTACCTATTAATAACCCGCTTTGTATATAGTCTTTCATTCCCTTACCATAACCCCATTTTTCAGCATATTCTTCTGTAACATCTGAACTGATAACTTGAAATTTTGTAAAACCTGCTTTTTTTATAATATCGACCATCTCTTCTTCCAGAAGAGCCCCGGCCACTCAAGTACAATATAGTTTTTCAGAATTTTTCCACTTTTCTGGTAAGCTTTGTTTTAAAATTATATCAGAAATAACAAACATACCATCATCTTTTAATATACGATAGATTTCATTGTAAACTTGTTGTTTATCTGGTTCAAGGTTAATAACACAGTTACTAATAACTCTATCCACCGATTTGTCCTCTAAAGGAATATCGATTAGTTCACCCTTAATAAATTCTATATTATCAAAGTTCTTGCTTTCAACTACTTTACGAGCTTTTTGCAACATAGAGTCCAATCTATCTAAACCGTAAAGAGTTCCGACTTTTGGATTTTTCATCTTTGTAACGAAAATATCCATACCTGCGCCACAACCTAAATCAATTAGAGTTTGTCCTTCTTTAATTTTTAAGTGGTTAATTGGATTCCCACAAGAAAGCCCCATATTTATTTCATCAGGAAATACATTGATAATATCTTCATCATAACCTAATAACATACTAAGTGCTTTAGAATCTACTTTTGTTTTCTTTTTATTTTTTGATATGTCATCATAAAATTTCCCTACAGAAACTCTTATTTTAATATTATTTAGTGACACCTTGCTCTTTCCTTTCATAATTTTTCTAAAAATTTAGTTGCTTGAATTTTACAACTCAAGCAACTAAGTTCATATTTATTTTATCATAGATTAATAATTTTTACTAAAATTATAGTTTTACGATTTCTCTGTATCTAAATGTTGGATTTGGTCTTCCTGGAATTAAAGCATTTAATTTTTCTTCTTTGTATCCAACTTCTTTAAATACTCTATCAATTTCCTCTTTAATAATTTTAGTAAGATTATCTGGATGTACTTCTACACGAGCATTTACAGTTAAGAAAATAGGTGCAGTATTATCATTAGGTCTTCCAACATTAGCACCTTCAGTAAATAAGAAAATAATAAGTACTAAAAATAAAAAGTAACTTTAGACCTGCTAAAATTACTTTTTATGAGAAATTATATTAAAGCTTTATACTCTTCTTCTGTAAGATAACTAGAAATAGCTCCTGTTTTTGTAGTTGTAAGACTTGCATAGTTTGTCGCAAATGTTGCCATCTCTGACAATTCTTCAGTTGATATATCATCAATATTTTTTTGATTTAATAACTTAGATACGAATGAACCTGCAAAAGCATCTCCTGCTCCAGTTGTATCTACTGCTTTTATATCAGGAGTTGTTGTTACTACTTTTTTATCTTTGTAGTAAACTTCTGCCCCATGCTCACCTTTAGTATAAAGAACAACTTTTAAATCTTTAAAATCTTTTTCTAAAGCAACATTAATATCTATTGTCCCCGTTAAAAACTCAAGCTCATTATCCGCTACTTTGATAACATCTACATAAGGAAAAAATTCTTTTATAGTTTCTAAATAAACTTTATGGTCATCCCAAAGGTTAAAGCGCAGATTTACATCAAATGATATTAAAGCTCCTGCTTCTTTTGCTTTCTTCAAAAGAAGGTGATGACTATCTTTTGATTCTTCTTGAATAGCAATACTTGCAAAGTGAATAGCATTAATCTCTGATAAATCTACCTTTTCTACATCTTCTTTACTGATTCGTAGTGCTGATGACCCCTTAAAGTAAAAACTAAATGAACGGTCTCCAGTTTTATCTAAAGAAACAAATGCTAATGGTGTAAAACTGTCTCCTTTTCGTGACACATATTTACAATCTACATCTTCTTTTTTCAAAGTATTTTCTAGGAAATCTCCAAAACCATCTTGTCCTAATGAAGTAAGCAAATAACTTTTATGTCCTAATTTTTGTGTAACACAAGCTACATTAGCAACACATCCTCCTGCTTCTTTTTTAAATGATTTTACTGTGTCAATTGTTCCAACACCTTCTCCGATAAAATCTATTAGCATTTCTCCTATACATAAAACTGCCATTTTAGTTCTCCTCTCTTACGTTAATTACTCCTAATTTTTTCACAACAAACTTATTCGCTGAAATTTTTACATTATGATTATTTGGGTAAAATCTATTAGAAATAACAAAACTACCATCGTTCGCAAATAGTTCTACTGATGAACTATCAAAAACTATTTCAACATTTTCTAAATCTAATTTGTACTTTCTATTGTCTCTACCATAACCCGTTGTGCCGTAATCAACTTTAAGTTCACCTTCTAAATAGCTTAGTCTGAAATCATCTACAATGATTTCAAAACTTTCACCATCTTCTTGTTTATAGTACCACGTTTTTTCATTAAATTCACTTGCTTTTATTTCTTCTCCAAGTAATGATTGAACGGACTTATGAAGTGTTTGACATAGCTTCCCATCACGATAATTTACAACACGTGGGATAGTTAAACAATTTTGGTAACCGAAGTTCGTAGTTGGGTTTGTATAGCTACTATCTGGCACTGCCATCCAACCGATTAGCACACGCTCACCATCTTCATCAACAAAAGTTTGAGCCGCATAAAAATCATGACCATAGTCTAATAGACTATAATTATTTATCTTTTCTACATTCTCTATTCCATCTTCAACAACCGAATACACTATTTGATACATATTTTGGAAATTAGCGTACATTCTTGATATACCTTGTGGAGAGAATATAAATATTTCTTTACCATCTACTTCAAAATAATCTGGACATTCCCACATAAAACCTAGATTTTTTTCAGAGTAGATTGTTTTATAGTGATTGAGCGTGTCTTTATCATAGACGACTAGACAACCATAATCATTCTTATCACGAGCACCTAAAACCAAGTAACTCTTTCCATTTTTTTCAAATACTTTTGGATCTCTAACATGATTTGACATATTAGGATACTCATCTGTTGTTAGTAGACATTTCTTCTCAGTAAAGTTGATTCCATCCTCTGTCGAGAATGTTATAGTATTATGGCCACGTCCAGCATGAACGTAGTCATAATCTCCTTTATATTTCACATTTCCTGTATAGTAGAAAACTAATTTCCCGTTTTCTACATTGGCGCTTCCTGAGTAAACACCATGCGTTTCTTCCGCAATTGTTGGTGATACGGAAACACCTTTATCTTCATAGTTTACTAAATCACTGCTAGTATAATAATACCAATGTTTTAAACCACCGTTTACTTCGTATGAATATTGATGAAAAATATGATATTTCCCATTAAAGTAAGCTAAACCATTTGGATCATTTAACCAACCATGTCTAGGTTCTAAATGAAGATTTTGTTTCCAGTTATTAACTAGCATTGACTAACTCCTTCTTAGTTTTGAAGAAGTATGCTGTTACTGAGAATGCTACGATGAATGATAATGCTAAACCAATTGCAAATGTTGACCAGTGGTTCGCAGGAATTGATATAAATCCTGGAATACCTGCTGCACCTAGTGCTGATGCAAATACTTTGTTAAATCCAATCCATGCACTTCCAACCGCACTTCCTGCAATTGCTCCATAGAATGGGTATTTAAGTCTTAAGTTAACCCCAAACATCGCCGGTTCTGTAATACCTAGTAATGCAGAAATACCTGATGCTGAAGAAATTGATTTCATTTTTGTATTTTTAGAGAATACTAATACTGCAAGAACAGCTGCACCTTGAGCTACGTTTGACATAGATGCTATTGGGAAAATAAATGTAAGACCTGTTGCTGCAAGTAATTGAGTTTCGATAGCTGCGAAGCTTTGGTGAAGACCAGTAATAACGATTGGTGCATATAATAGACCAAAAATACCAGCTCCTACAAATCCACCATTAGTGTATAACCACTGTAATCCTTCTCCAAGAAGAGTACCAGCTTCACGAAGTACAGGTCCCATCCAAGCGAATGTTACAAATCCTGTTACAAATAACGATACTAATGGTGTAGTTAAGTTATCTAACCATGATGGAGTAACACGACGTAAGAATTTTTCAATAGTCGCAAGAACCCAAGCTGCTGCTAAAATCGGTAAAACAGTACCTTGGTACCCTACTTTAGCAATTTTAAATCCAAATACATCCCAGTATCCAAGAGATGTTACTCGTTGCAGACCATCTACAGCTTGACCACTTTGATTAACGATGTCCAAAGCAGGTGCTAACAATTGGTTAGTAGCTGGATCTAATTTACCAAATACATAGAAGTTCATTACATCTGGGTGAACCATTAACATTGCAAGAGCTGCCCCAAGATATGGATTACCACCAAAACGTTTAGTAGCAGAGAATCCAATTAATACTGGTAAGAATACGAACGGTGCATTGGCAAACACGTTAACCATATCAGCTAAGCCAGCGATACTTGGATTTGCCTCAATAACTGATTTTCCAGTATAGAATAAATCTTTTGCTGTAAGAACGTTGTTGATACCCATTAATAGCCCTCCAGCAACAATTGCCGGAATAATTGGTACGAAGATATCACTTAGCATTTTTACAAAACGTTGAAGTGGATTTCCTTTTGGTTTTTTAAATTCATCTTTTTCTGAAGATTCAGTCGAAGTCTCTCCTTTGTAAACTTCGTTATAAGCTGCAAATACTTGTTGAACAAGTCCGCTTCCAAAGATCAATTGAAGCTGTCCGTTGTTAAAGAATACACCTTTAACTCCATCAATATCTTCTAACTTATCTTTATCATATTTTTTCTCATCATTTAATTCCAAACGAAGACGCGTAGCACAGTGGACAACACTGCGAATATTATCGACACCACCACTGTGTTCCACAACTTCATTAACAACTTTTTTTAAATCCATTACTTTGTTTCTCCTTTAAATTTAATTTTTTATAAAAACACCTTTAATTTTAAAATAATAAAAATATAAATGGTAACGTTACTTTTTATATTTTACATTACCTTTACAAAATTGTCAAGAGAAAAAAGTAACGTTACCTAATTTTATTTTAATTTTTTGATTATGCTATTTATTTCTGTTATAATCTTTTTGATTGTACTTTAATACATTTACTTTTTATCGATATTTTCTATAGAATAGAAAGGAATTAAACATGGATATTTCTATTAGGACTCTTTTTAAACGCGTTTCGAATAATATTTACAAACACATCTTTACCCATATCACTATCGCCACACTATTACAACTAGTCATGTTATGCGGAATATGGCTTGTTGGACATATTTTTCAATTTGCACTTAGTATAGCGGGAGAAACAAATCTCAATAAAAATAATGTACTCACTATCCTAGCTAATCCATTGAGTTTAATACTTTTAATCTTATTAATCTTATTTGTTGCATTTTTAATGTTTATAGAATTTTCTGCCTTAACATTTGCTATTTATGCTCAACTCACAGAAAACAATTACTCTGTCAGAAATATTATCTCTAATTCTTGGAATAAAATGCGTAGCCTAGTCAGTGTACAAATACTATTTTTTATTGGCTATTTCATCCTAACCATTCCTGCAGCTAATATCGGTATAAAGTCAATAATCACTAAGAATATATATATACCTAAATTTATCAGTAGCGAAATCATGAAAACTAATACTGGTTTTTTTATATGGAGTTCGGTTATTATTCTTTTTGCTTATATTAACTTAAGATTAATATTTACACTTCCACTTGCTGCAATTGGTAATAAAGAAGTAGGTGCCAGTATTAGAAAAAGCTGGAAACTTACACAAAAAGGAAAATTTAAATTTTTATTAATGCTAGGGGTATTTGAACTTATTTATGGTGTTATCGTTATAACAATTATACTTACTACAACTGCAATTTTTCTTTATATTGATCCTACTGGAAATAATTTAATAATTCAAACTTTATTTTTTACCGTAGTTAGTTCTATGATTTTTTTCTTTGGGGTTATAACTAAAATAACAGTAATCACTTCGCTTATTACCGTACTTATTGATAAAGAAAAAATATCTGATAAGATAGTTATATCACCTGCTGAAGATAAGAAAAAATCAAAATGGTTACTAGCATTATCTTGGTTGTTAGTACTAGGTATAACTTTATATAATGGGACTATTATTTATACAAATGGAGTTAACAATAATATTAAAACTATATCCCATCGTGGTTACATTTCTAAAGCGGTAGAAAATTCTATTGAATCACTTGAAGCTGCAGCAAAAGTGGGTTCTGATTATGTTGAGGTAGACATTCTTTTAACTAAAGATAACAGATTTGTTGTTATGCACGACTACAATCTTAAACGTCTGGCTGGAATCAATAAACGTGTACAAGATATGAACTACAATGAAATTGTAGGTCTTCCTATTAAGCAAGGTGACCACAAGAGTAAAATTCCATCATTTGAAGAATTTGTCACTCGTGCAAAACAACTAAATATGAAACTTGTTGTTGAATTAAAACCCCATGGTGGAGAGCCGAGTAATTATATTGATATTTTAATTAATAAAATTAAAGAACTCCATATTGAAAAAGAGTATAAATATATGTCTCTTAATCTGAAAATAATAGAAGAACTAGAAAATAAATTTCCTAGCCTTAATACTGGGTATGTAATCCCACTTCAACTTGGTGATTTTTCCAATAACAATGTTGACTTTTTCGTTATCGAAGATTTTTCTTACCGAGACTCTTTAGTTCAACAAGCCAGAAAACTAAACAAAGATGTCTACGTTTGGACTATTAATGATTCTACTCTTATTAGTAAATACCTTATGAGCCCTGCCACAGCAATTATAACTGATGAGCCAGAAATAGTAAAAAAAGAAAAACAAGAACTTCAAAATAACAATACTTATCTTGATAGAGTTATGAGGCTTATAAATATAAGAAATTAAAAATCAACCCTAGCTATATAAATTTTATAGTTAAGGTTGATTTTTAGTCTACAACACAATAAATTTTTAAAAAAATATTTAGTGGGGTGATTCTAGAAAATAGTTTCAACAATACTTTCTGGTTCAACCCCACTATCTACTACTTATTATGCTATTTTAAAATTAATAGCTCCATTTGCTTTTATCGTTTGATTTTTATATTTTGCTGAAATTTTATATGTAGCAGTTGAATTTCTTAACTCTTCCGGAACAACAAACTCTAAAACAATTTTATTAGAATCTTCACTGATTACTTTCAAAGTAACATCTTTCCAAGAATTACCATCATGGAATCTAAAGCTTAAATCACTTGCTTTTAGATTTTTTCCCTTAATCATTACCACCAATTTCCCATCTTCTTTTGAAATTATAGTTTTATCTCCTGTATAACTTGTTACCTCTGGTACTTTTTCTTCTGGTGCTGGTAACTCTGGTGTTGTATTTGGTTTCTCAGGTTTATTATTTGCAAGTTTATTTTCTTCTTTCAAAGTTTCTAATGCTCTAGTAAGTTTCCCAACTTGTTCTTCTAGAACTTCTGCCGTAGCCTCACCTTGCAATAATGCTTGCGCTTTTGCTCGAGCTGTTTTCCATGCTTTTTCTTGAAGGCTATCTTTTAATTTATAGTTATCTTCTTTTGTTGGATCTTGTTCTACCAACTTTTGTAGTTCTGTTTTCAACTCGTCTACACTTTTTGTTGGTTTTGTTGTATTTCCTGCGTTACCTTCTTCTTTAGGCTTTTCTTCACTTGGTTTCGAAGCTTCTGTAGGATTTTCTATCGCAGCAATTACTTTTTTAAGGGCTATAATTTGACTATCTACTTCTTCTTTATTCTTACTTTCTGCTAATACTCGATTTGCTAATGCTCTTGCTCTTCTCCAATTTGTTTGTAATTCTGCGCTAGCTTTTTTATAACTATCTTCTAATTTTAAATCTCTATCTATTAACTCTTTTAATTTAGCTTTTGAAGTTACCAAAGTATCTTCTTGTGGAGCAGGTTTTTCAGTCTCTGAAGGTTGAACAACATCTTTATTTGTATAAACAAGAGTTATTTCTTGATCTTTATTACCAAACTTCCCTGATAATGCTTTATTATCTTTAACAATAATATTTTTATATCCATCTATCGTATCTTTTTCTACATTATAATTAAACCATGAATAACCTGTCAGTACTTTATTATCTTTTAATGCTTTTCCATTTTCATCTTGATATTTTACAGTAATAGTTCGTTTAACTACCGGTTTTACATTAGTAGTTTTTTCTACCACCGCCGTTACTTTATGAGTTTCATCGAAGTTTACACCATCTGGGGCAAATACATATGTAAAAGTCATATCTGTATCCAAATTGTTAGGTAAAACTATCTCGACTTCTTGGTAAGTACCGTTCCCAGAAATACCATTTCCTAATTTTCCGATAACCATCATCGGATAATCAGATGCTTCTATATTGCTTCCTGTAGTATGAATTGGCCACTCAACTCCATTTTGGTCAATAATTTTAACTTTTGTAACATTTGCTTTTAAATTTGTTCCATATAAATGAGCCACTGTTTTTTTACTAACATTTCCTTTGTCGGTTGTAGTAGTTGTTAAATCCGTGCTATGATGAGCCTGATAAGAGCTTATTGTTACAAAACTTAATACTGAATCTTGCTTAGTTTTACCAACTGGTAAAACAGTTATTACACGCCCATTTTCTCCGCGTTCTTCCGTATACTTAGTTATAACCTTCATTCCTAATGCATCGGTAAATACCAAATTAAATGATTTTGCTACTGAAGTTGTATTAGCTGGTAACTTAATGGTTGCTATTACATCATCTCCTACTTTTTTATATATAATTGAATTTGATAATTCTTCCTCTTTTGCTGCTGTAAAAGGATTTAAAACTTTAATTTTAACATTCTCAGCAGTTAGGTTTTCTCCTTTGAGAGTAACATTAACTTCTCCCCCAGCTGACTCTATCACTTTATTATCAAAACTATAGCTATTAATTATTGGTTTTGCTGACGGTAGAGGATTATTACCATTCTCATTATTCCCTGGCTTTTCTGGAGTTGTTTCTGGTGTTCCTTCCGGTTTACCTGGTTTTTCCTCTGGTTTATTCGGTGTTTCCGGAATCTTTTCAATTTCTGGCTTAACTAACTCTTTTAATTTTAAAACTTCTCCTAGAGTTTTTGCTTTCCTTAACTTTGGAATTAAATCTAATCTATTTTTTGCTCTTATAAGTTTTTCAACTTTTACTTTTTCACTTCCCAAAGTAGCATCATGTATTTTTTCTTCTAAATTTTTTATAGCTTCTTCCAACTCTTCTTTTGTCGCCAAATCATTTTTCAAAACTTTTTCAGCTTCTGTTTTTGCGTTTATCCATGCATTATTAGCTATTTGATTCCCTTGGTTTGCTATATATCCAGCTTCTGTCCTTAATTCTCTTTTAACTAATTCTTCTAACTTCGTACGTAAAGCTTGATTTGATGGGCCTTCTGGTTTTGTGTCAGGTTTTCCTGGCTTTGTAGAATCTCCCGGTTTTGTGTCAGGTTTTCCTGGCTTTGTATCAGAATTTCCTGGTTTCACCTCAGGCTTATTCGGAACCATTGTTCCTTCTTCAACATCATATGAAACTGCAACTTTCAATATACTGTTATCTATATTTAATATTTTCTCTACATTTTTTCGTACTACTGCTGTATTTGGTAATGTTTTTATTTTCTTAGCTAAGGCTTCTTTTACTTTATCTAATTGTGCTTTTGTTAGCTCTTTTGTTATGCTTTTACCTGCTTTTAATTTATCTATGTGATATGTTGTTACTTTTTGCCCATCTAATGTAATTTTCATATCAACATTGCTTATATCTTTTGTTGCTGTTATTTCTAATAGCGCCCCACCTTCGTGTTCTACCACTTTTACTTGTACATCTTGAGTTGCTTCTGCTTCTATTTTATCTTTTGCTTGTACTTCCATCTTTCCTAATGGCTGCACTCCGCCTAGCATACTAGCTCCTATCATTACCGAAGCTACTCCTACACTTATTTTTCTTATTGAAAATAATTCTTTTTGTTTTAACATATTTCTCATTTTTCTTCTCCATTTTTATAAAAAAATTTTTATTAATATATGTAGCTTATAGATAATTCTCTCACCCCATATCAGACCTGTACACCATACTTATCCCCCTTGAAATTGTTATAATACATATCTATAGTACTATAAAAATATATTGTTTACAATAACCTCTATAAAACTTTAGCACTGATTGATATAAATGATTTTCCTATTATTTTTTTATTAAACCAATATACTCAACATTTATTCCAAATATAATTTTATTATTTATATATTTCAAAAAATAATAATTTTTTTGAAATAAAAATAAATCTGACGCCTATTTCTAAAATAAACGTCAGATTCTTATATCTATAATTCTATTTAACTAGTTTTACAAAGTATTTTAGTGTTTTGATTAATTGAGCAGTATATGACATTTCATTATCATACCATGCAACAACTTTTACCATTTGCTTTTCGCCTTTTCCTATAACCTTAGTTTGTGTAGCGTCAAACAATGATCCATAGTTCATTCCTATAATATCAGATGATACTATCGGATCTTCTGTATAACCATATGAATCATTAGCTGCTTTTTTCATTACGGCATTGATTTCTTCTACTGTTGTAGTTTTTTCAATATTTGCGAATAATTCTGTTAATGACCCTGTTGGTACTGGTACCCTTTGTGCCGCACCATCTAATTTTCCATTCAATTCCGGTATAACAAGTCCAATAGCTTTGGCTGCTCCTGTTGTATTTGGAACAATGTTTTCTGCCGCTGCTCTTCCTCGTCTAAAATCACCTTTTTTATGAGAACCATCTAATGTATGTTGGTCTGCTGTATACCCATGAATTGTGGTCATAAGTCCTTGTGTTATTCCAAAATTATCATGAAGAACTTTAGCCATAGGTGCCAAACAGTTTGTTGTACAAGATGCCCCAGAAATAACAGTCTCCTCTCCTGTTAATATCTCGTGGTTTACATTATAAACTATTGTTTTTACATCAGTTCCACCTGGTGCAGATAACAACACTTTTTTCGCCCCAGCTCTTATATGTGCCTCAGCTTTTTCTTTGCTGTTAAATCTACCACTACATTCTAATACAATATCAACACCTAATTCTTTCCAAGGTAATTTTTCTGGTTCTGGTTCCCCAAATACCTTTATTTCTTTACCATTAACGATAAACGCTCCTTCTCCTTCTTCTACTGTTCCAGGAAAGGGCCCTTGCGTAGTATCATATTTTAACAGATATACTATTTGATCAATAGGTCGCATTCTTGATCTATTAACAGCAACAACCTCAATATCATCTACATGTTGAGCTTGAATTTGTCTCAAGACCAATCTCCCAATACGTCCAAAACCATTAATAGCAACTTTTATTGTCATGTGTTTTTCCCCCTGATAATTATTTTACTTCTACAAGACAACATATAAAATTATCTTAAAATAAAATTTATGACAAATATAACTTTTTAATTTTAATTTTATATTTAATTTTAATAATCTACAAGTAGCCTTGTAGTAAGCGTTTTAAACACCTACCTTGAGTATATCACAATTATATAAAACTAACAATTCTTTATTTAATTTTTCTAAAATTAAATAAAAATAAAATTTCATTTATTTTATCTCTAATTTTTATTTATATTAATATAATATATACTAATATAACATATACTCATCTTTATTTTATTATTACGTCCACTCAATTTTTTTACTATATTGTTCTTTAAAAAATTTAAAATAATTTTTTATATTTTCCTATAAGCTTTATAACTTTAAAATAACGAACTAACGATGTATAATTATTATCAGTAATTATTTTATAAAAACTTAAAGGAGTCAACATGAAAAAAACTAATTTAAAATATGTCCTTATCCCTGCATTTGCAGCGACTGCATTTTTACCTATTTTAGATAATTCTAATTCTGCAAAAGCAAATGAAGAAATTGCAGCTGAACCAACTTCTCAAAATTTGGTAAGCACTAAAAAAGAAAATACTTCTTCCCTTAATAACAAAGAAGTAACTAATAAAATTCCATTGTCTTTAGTTGAATATAAGCAAAAAGGTGCTTTAGAATTAGCAAAACTTATCCGTGAGAAAAAAGTAACTAGCACAGAATTAGTTGATTTAGCTTATAAAGTTATAGAAGAGGAAAATAAAAAATTAAATGCTGTTTTAACTACAGAAAATGGAAAAATCCCACAGGCCATCATTGATGAAGCCTACAAAGAAGCTAAAGAAATTGATAATAGAATTAGCGCTGGGAACGCGTCTGCTAATCCTATTAATTGGGAGGAGCAACCTTTTTTAGGAGTGCCTACTTTAATTAAAGGTTTAGATCAAATAAAAAATGGTGATGCTTCTAATGGAGTTTACTTTAACAAAAATAAAGTTTCTAAGAGTGATTTAATGGTCGCAAAAGAATTTAGAAGACTAGGATTTGTTATTCTTGGGCAAACAAATTACCCTGAACTTGGTACTAGAAATATTACCGACTCAAAACTATTTGGTCCTGCCGGAAATCCTTGGGATTCCACTCGTAATGCTGGTGGTTCATCAGGAGGATCTGCTAGTGCTGTTTCTAGTGGTATGGTCGCTATTGCTAGCGGGAGTGATGCTGGTGGTTCTATCCGTATCCCAGCTTCTTGGACAGGTTTAATAGGCTTAAAACCTACAGGGCATGTAGTAAAATTTCCATTAGTAAAAGATATTAATGACGCAAAAGTATATTTTGATAAAACAAAAATTAATAAACCAAAAACACTTATTGATGCTCCTAAAGATTTAAGAACTTTAAAAATTGCATACTCGTTAAAAACTCCACTTAAAGATGTAGAGTTAAGTGAAGATGGTAAAAAAGCAGTTTTAAAAGCAGTAGCTTTCTTAAGAGAACAAGGATTTACTGTTGAAGAAGTTAATGAATTTCCTATAGATGGCTATGAAGGAATTCGTACTTATACAGTAGGTGCTATAGGGGGGGCTTACACCCAAGCTGCCAAATTAGCAGATGAGACTACTAAATATAATCTTGATCCAGCTACTTATGCATTAGGTACTTCTATAACTAAAGGTCCAAATGCCAACACAGATATCTCTGATGTGAAACCTGCATCTATCTATAAAAAACAAATGGATGAGTTTTATAAAAAATATGATTTATTCTTAATGGCAACTAATGCCGTTACTGCACCTTCAAATGATAAGAAAGTCGACCCTTATGTTGATCCAGAAATAGAGAAGAAACTTTATAATATTAACGACATTAAAGATCCTAAAGAAAGATTTAATCTTCTTGTTAAACAATGGGAGCCTATGATGAAGAGAACTCCATATACATGGCTATTTAACTTAACTGGAAATCCAGCAATCACTCTTCCTGTTTATAAAAGTGCAAATAATTTACCTTTAGGAGTAATGTTTGCCGCTCAAGATAACTCTGAAAAAATTCTTTTGGAGATGGGGAAACTTTTCCAAGATAATAACCAATTCGTTATGCATGAAAATATAAAAAATTCTGCATCAACTATTAATGGAAATAAAATTGCTGAAAATGATTATGGTACTAAATTTGAATATAATATACCTAAAGAAGCACCTAGTGTCCCATCACTTCCTGAATTAAAAATAAATGATTCTACTAATACTATTACTATTAAATTACCTAATGGTATAAGTGTCGAAGTAGGTAACAAACTAGCAAATGGCTTAAATTTTGAAGCACAAGATATTACAAATAATCTTAATTTAAATGAGATAATAAATAAAATTTTAGAGGATAAAAATAACAACATAAAAAGTAGAGCTGAAATTTCTACTATTCGTGTGTTAGATATTAAATTAACTAAAGATAACAATAAATTATCTTCCGATACAAAACGTATAGTTCAAATAAAACTTTTTGAAAATGAAATAGATAAAGATATTTTAGTCTATCACATAAAAGATGATAATTCTTTAGAATTAGTCAAATCTACTGTTTCAAATGGAATATTAACATATACTACTAACCACTTCAGTAAGTTCGTTATTATTGGCAAAACAAAAACATCTCACCAAATAGATTCAAATAGCCCTGATAATGTTAAAAAATTCTCATTATTAGATAATAAAGGTGATAAAAATAATTCAAAAAATAATATTTTACCTAAAACTGGTATAACATCTAGTAGCAATATTTCACTAGGTCTAATTCTTATTTTAATCATTTCTGTACTTTCAAGATTTAAGAAATTATTAAAATAATATAAAAAAAGTAAAAGCTATGTAGAATTGAAATAAATCTTCAATTCTACATAGCTTTTTATTTTATTTCTCTGCAACTTTCAAGCGAGCCATCGCTCTTGCTAAAGCTAGTTGAGCACGACGAACATCAAGAGAATCTTCTTTTTTCTGAAGACGTTCTTCTGCACGCTGTTTTGCTCTTTTAGCACGCTCTACATCTATATCTTTATCTAGCTCAGCAGTTTGAACTATTACAGTGATTTTATCTTTATGCGTTTCTACGAAACCTTTACTTATAGCTAGACTTTCCTCTCGACCATCTGGAAAAACTACCTTCAATGGACCTATTTTCAATGATGCAACCATAGGTACGTGATTTGCCATTATCCCTAGTTGACCACCTGTAGTATCCAGAACTACCATAGAAGCATTTTCAGCGCTATAAGCTTCTCCATTAGGAGTAACAATACTTACATCTAAAGTATTCATCTATTTACCTCCTATTGTATTATACTTCTACTCCCAGTTTACGAGCTTTTTCTAATACATCTTCAATTCCACCTACAAGACGGAAGCAATCTTCTGGAATGTGGTCATATTTACCATCTAAAATTCCTTTAAATGCCTCTACTGATTCTGATACTGGAACGTAAGAACCAGGTTGTCCTGTAAATTGCTCTGCAACGTGGAAGTTTTGTGATAAGAAGAATTGAACACGACGTGCTCTATCAACTGTTTTCTTATCTTCATCACTAAGCTCATCCATACCTAGGATAGCAATGATATCTTGTAACTCACGATATTTTTGAAGAGTTCTTTGAATTGTTGTCGCAACTTTGTAGTGCTCTTCTCCTACGATTTCAGGAGCTAATGCTCTTGAAGTAGAAGCTAGTGGGTCAACAGCTGGATAAATACCCATCTCTGTTAACGCACGTTCAAGGTTTGTTGTCGCATCTAAGTGAGCGAATGTTGTCGCTGGCGCCGGGTCAGTATAGTCATCGGCTGGTACGTAAATCGCTTGGATAGATGTAACAGAACCTTTTTTAGTTGATGTAATACGTTCTTGAAGACGTCCCATTTCTGTTGCAAGAGTTGGTTGATATCCAACGGCTGAAGGCATACGCCCTAATAATGCAGATACCTCAGACCCTGCTTGTGTGAAACGGAAGATATTATCGATAAATAATAGTACGTCTTGTCCTTCTTCATCACGGAAATACTCTGCCATTGTTAATCCTGTTAAGGCAACACGCATACGTGCACCTGGTGGCTCATTCATTTGACCAAATACCATGGCAGTTTTATTAATAACTCCAGAGTCTTTCATTTCATAGTACAAGTCGTTACCCTCACGAGTACGCTCACCTACCCCAGTAAATACTGAAAGTCCTCCGTGTTGTTGTGCTACGTTGTTAATAAGTTCTTGGATAAGAACTGTTTTCCCAACTCCAGCACCACCGAATAGTCCAATCTTACCACCTTTAATATATGGTGCAAGAAGGTCGATAACTTTAATACCTGTTTCTAATACCTCAACATGTGTTGATAATTCTTCGAAAGTTGGAGCTTCTTTATGAATAGATTCTTTTTGAACTTCTGCTCCAGCTTCTTCTCCGTGGTCAACTGCTTCACCTAATACGTTGAACACACGTCCTAATGTATAGTTACCTACTGGCACTGTAATTGGCGCTCCAGTATCAACTACTTCTGCCCCTCTGTTTAATCCATCAGTAGATGACATCGCAATAGTCCTTACGACATTATCCCCGATTTCAAGAGAAACTTCAAGAACTAATTTTTCTTTTTTTCCATCGCCTTTTTCTATATAAACTTCTAAAGCGTTTAGTAGATTAGGCATATGCCCTGATTCGAATTTAACGTCTACTACAGGTCCCATAACTTGGAGAATATAACCTTTATTCATATGTTGTTTGCTAACTTAATAGCTTCTCCTTTCTTATTTACTATTTTGTAGCTGCCGCTCCACTTACAATCTCAGTGATTTCTTGTGTAATTGCAGCTTGTCTTGCACGATTGTATTTAATCGTAAGTGTATCAATAATATTTCCTGCGTTATCAGTCGAATTTTTCATCGCTGTTTTTCTTGCAGAATGCTCACTAGCTTTACTATCCAATATACTTCCATAAATCATACTTTCTGCATATTGAGGTAGCAAGACATCTAGTACAGCTGCCTCACCAGGTTCAAACTCATAAGCACCAAGCACTTTTGTTTCTGAATTTGTAAATTCTTCTGTGTTCTCAACTGGAAGCACTTGGCTTTCCGTTACAACTTGTTGAATCATACTAACAAAGTGATTGTAATGTATATAAATTTTATCGTATTCTTTATCTATATAATATCCCACTATCTTGTTAGTTATTTCTTTAACCTGCGTGAAACTTGGCTCATCTGGTATATCTCTATAACTATCAATTACGTTATAGCCATTTTTTCTAAAGAACTCTGCACCGTAATTACCAATAGCAACTATACCATAATCGCTATCTTTGTGACGGGTACTAACAGTGTTAACAAAATTTCTAATAATATTAGAATTAAAACCTCCACATAAACCACTATCACTAGTAATTACTACATAAAGAGTTTTCTTAGCTTCTCTTTTTTCTAACATAGGATGTTTTATATTAGCATTCCCACCAAAAATAGTTCCCATAACTTCTTGCATTTTTCGCATATAAGGACTAAATTTTTGGGTATTAGTCTGTGCTTTTAAAAGTTTTGATGTTGATACCATCTCCATCGCTTTAGTTATATGACTAGTTTTTTTCGTAGAATTGATTTTATTTTTAATATCTCTAAGTGACGCCAATTAGTTCACCACCTTTACTCTACTTATCATACTAGGCAAAAGTTTTTTTGAATGCAGCTATTACTCCATCCATAACTTCTGTCGCTGGTAAGTCTTTTGTTTCAATTATATGCTTAACTGCTTCTGTTTCATGTGCATCTAAATATGCGTATAATTCTTGTTCAAATCTATGAATATCTTTCACTTCAACGTCATCTAAGAATCCATGAGTTAAAGCATAAAGAATCATTACTTGTTTTTCTACTGGAATTGGTTTATGTAAGTCTTGTTTTAGAACTTCAACTGTACGTTTACCACGTTCTAATTTTTCACGTGTTGCTGGATCTAAGTCTGATCCGAATTGTGCAAAGCTTTCTAACTCACGGTAAGATGCCAAGTCAAGACGAAGTGTCCCTGAAACTTTTTTCATAGCTTTAATTTGTGCAGATCCTCCTACCCTAGATACTGATAACCCGGCATTAATCGCTGGTCTAATACCTGAGAAGAATAAATCTGATTGTAAGAAGATTTGTCCATCTGTAATTGAAATTACGTTTGTTGGAATATACGCTGAAATATCTCCGGCTTGTGTTTCTACGAAAGGTAGTGCCGTAATACTTCCTCCTCCAAAATCTTCATTAACACGAGCTGCACGTTCTAATAAACGACTGTGTAGATAGAATACATCCCCTGGATATGCTTCACGACCCGGTGGACGTTTTAGTAATAATGACAATTCACGATAAGCTGCTGCTTGTTTTGATAAGTCATCATAAACGATTACTACATCTTTGCCATTAAACATGAATTCCTCTGCCATAGCAACCCCTGCATAAGGTGCAATATATAAAAGTGGAGCTGGTTGAGACGCTGATGCAGTAACTACGATTGTATAATCTAATGCACCATGTTCTTTTAATGTTTCTACAACACTACGTACTGTAGATTCTTTTTGTCCTATTGCCACATAAATACAAATTACATCTTGTCCTTTTTGTGCTAAAATCGAGTCAATAGCAACAGCTGTTTTACCAGTTTGTCTATCTCCGATAATAAGCTCACGTTGACCACGCCCGATTGGTACTAAAGCATCAATTGCTTTAATCCCTGTTTGGAATGGAACAGATACTGATTTACGTCCCATAACTCCAACTGCAGGAGATTCGATTGGACGACGTTTTGTAGTATTAATTGGTCCGCGACCATCTACAGGTTGTCCTAATGGATCAACTACACGTCCAATTAATTCTTCTCCAACAGGAACGTCCATAACGCGTCCTGTACGGCGCACTTCGTCACCTTCTTTAATATCAGTAGTTGGACCTAAAATTACGATACCAACATTAGTGTCTTCAAGGTTTTGAGCAAGTCCCATAACCCCTGTTTTAGTGAACTCAACTAACTCACCACTCATTATTTCATTAAGACCGTATACACGAGCAATACCGTCCCCTACTTCTATAACTGTACCGACATCTGTTGACTTAACTTCAAACTGATAATTTTCTATTTGTGATTTTAGTAATGAACTAATTTCTTCAGCTTTAATAGCCATTTATGTCCCTCCTTGTTTCAACTTCTTCTAGATTGTAGAAATTTTTGCCTTTATAGCACTTAATTTTGCCTTGATGCTTGCATCAACTACCTTATTATTATAAGTTAGTTTAAAGCCACCAAGAAGACTTTCATCTACAAAGTTATTAAGTTCTACTTTTTCTAGTTGTAACTCATTCTTAAGTTTTTCTTTTAGATTTTCTAACTGTAATTCAGTTAATGGCGAAGCTGATTCAACTTTTACAACAACGCTATTTGAATATCTATTAAATAATTCAGTAAATTGCTCTAAAACAAAATTTATTAATGAGATTTGCAGATTACCTGCTAATATCTTTACTACATTAACAACGTATTTATTAACACCTGAAAATGAAGCATCAATCAAGTTAATTTTCTTTATTTTTTCTATATTAGGGTTGTTCATCAATGTAACAAAATTAGAGTTTTCATTAATTACTTTTGCAACTTCATTCAACTCGTAAGAAACTTGTTCCAAAGAATTATTTTCTTTTGCAACTTCAAATAATGAATATCCAATTTTATTAGCTAATACTGATTTACTCATTATTTCACCCCTACCTCTTCGATAACTTTATCCACATATTCACTATGTGCTGAGCCATCTAATTCTTTTTCTAAAATTTTCGAAGCTACAAGCACTGATAATTCAGCAATTTGTTTGTTGATTTCTTCAAGTGCTTTTTTCTTCTCATCCTCAATATCTCTTTGAGCATTTACTTTTAATTGTTCTGCTTGTTTGCGAGCTTCATCAAGAATAGCTTGTTTTTCAATTTTCGATTGTTCACGAGCATCTTCCATCATAACTTTAATTTCTTTTTGAGCATTTTTTAATTTTTCTTGATTTTCTTCAAGTAAAACTAATGCTTCTTTTTGATTTTTAGCAGCATCATCAAGTTGCCCTTCGACTAACCTTTGACGCTCATCTAACATATCAATAAGTTTATCCCAAGCAAATTTTTTCAGTAATACTAATAAGATTATTACAGCTATTAAGTTAATAGCCATATTTCCTAGATTAAAACCTTGATGAGAAGCGTGTTCAGTAGCTAAAAATACTAAATTTTCCATTTACTAACTGCTCCTATTCTTCGTAGTTATTTTATTACAGTATTAAACTAAATTATTTTGCTAAAATAATGAATGCTATAACTATCGCTAAGATAGGCACCGCTTCAACAAGTGCGAACATTACGAATGCATTAGATTTTAGTTTAGGTTCAACTTCTGGCTGGCGAGATACACCTTCCATAAACTTACCGAATAAATATCCGTTACCAATACCTGCTCCAATCGCTGCTAATCCTGCTGCTAATCCTGCTCCAATTAATTGTACCATAATTATATTTTCCTCCTTAGGTAATAAATGAATTTTATTAATTTTTTTAATTTGCACTTAATAAAGTGTATTGTTTGTATAAATTAATGTTCATCATTAATTTTATGTGATAAATAAATAAATGATAATATTGTAAAGATGTATGCTTGGATAAACCCTATAAATAGTGAGAATCCTTTCCATACTACTAAACCTGCAATACCTGTAATAGCACCAAAGACACCTGCTGTAGCTAATGTTGCTAGAAGTGCTAACAGTACTTCACCTGCATAAATATTACCGAATAAACGCATTGACAGTGTTAACAGGTTTGTAAATTCTTCAATAATTTTAAACGGTGCAATACCTATACCCGAAGAAGTATAAGTTCCTACATAATGCTTAGGTCCTTTATACTTAAGCCCAGCATAGTGAGTAAATACAATAACTAAGACTGCTAACGTGAAAGTAAATGTTGGATCAGCCGTTATAGAGTTTACATAAACCACCCCATCATAACTTACTTCTATAAGTACGCCTATAGTATTTGCAATAGCTATAAATGATATAAGTGTTAAAGCGGTAGCCCATAGCCCTTTACCATATTTTTTCCAGTCAACATTACCTTTTATAATATTGTCACTAACAAAAAACGCAAGCAATTCTGCCATATTTTGTCGTTTACTATCAGGTCTTAGTTTTATTCTACTAGTAATAAACATAACAAAAATAAAAGTTAAAACAACCGTTATTAGTGTTGTTATTACACTAGGAATATTTACCGTTATATCATATCCAAATAGTTTGGAAATCAGATATGTATGATTTTCCATTTGTGTTTCTCACCTCTTCTCGTAAGATAGTGTTTATAAATACTTCAAAAATCTGTATTATCATAAAATTTAGAAATATCTACCTTACATTATATTACTTTTTTTAGTGATTTTCTAGTTATTTCTAAAATTTTCTACAAATTTATGAAAATGTTTTTATTTTACTTAGTTCCAAAGATTCGATCTCCTGCATCCCCTAATCCAGGCACAATGTATCCATGATTATTAAGTTTCTCATCTAATCCTGCAATATATATATCAACATCTGGATGAGCAGTATGTAACGCATCTACTCCTTCTGGAGCCGCTATTAAACACATGAACTTAATATCTGTTACTCCTCGTTGTTTTAAAGAATCTATTGCAGCAATAGCTGATCCTCCTGTCGCTAACATCGGATCTACAACAATAAATAATCTTTCCTCTGGATTGCTAGGTATTTTCACAAAATACTCATGTGGTTGAAGAGTTTCTGGATCACGGTATAACCCTACATGTCCTACTCTTGCTGATGGAATTAAATTCATTAATCCATCTACCATTCCTAGTCCAGCTCTTAAAATAGGGACAAAAACAACTTTTTTCCCAGCTAGACGTTTACATGTAGTCGTTTGAATTGGTGTTTCTACTTGAACATCTTCTAATGGTAAGTCTCTCGTGATTTCATAAGCCATAAGTGAACCCACTTCATTAGTTAGCTGTCTAAAGTCTTTTGATCCTGTCTTTTTATCTCTTATGAAAGATAATTTATGTTGAATCAATGGGTGATCAAATACATGAACTTTTGACATAATTTTATAGTCTCCTTCTTTATTTTATTATATTTATTTTACTCTAATTATTTCATTTTAACAAGCGTTATCTAAAAATGTTTTTGGGGTATAAAAAATATTTTTTTATAATTTTTTTCTATATTACTAGACTTACTAATCAGAAAATATTACAATAAATAGCATACTATATTTATGGAGTTATTATTATGAACAAAAAAAGTCTACTCACCACATTTATTTTAACAAGTATTTTGTACTATATTATACCCTTAATTTTTCTAAAATTTTATTCAGGAGACACTGGTAAAGCAGGATTTATTTTGATGCTTTTTTATATTTTTTCGGCTTTTTCAATTACCATGTTAATATCCTACTTTGTAGAAAGAAAAGTATATATCCCTATTTTTAGCATTATTTTATCAATACCACTAATTTATGTTTTTAATTCTAGTGCTGTAGTTATAATCATTCTAATAACTATTTTCTCTTTCTTATCTTACGGCCTAGCCACTATACTAAAATAAAATTATAAGGAGCTTATATGTCTATATTGAAAAGAAATTTTTTAATCGCCAATATTATTTATATACTATTCTATTTAGGACCAATTTTAACTAATCCTCTAGCTATTTTAAACTTGGCAGAAGCAGGTGCTATTGGTCTTTTAGTATACGGTGGATTTTACCTTAGCTACATCTTTTTATACACAAATAAAAGTAAGCTTGATGAACGAACTAAAAATACAATTATAACGCTTATAGTTATGCTCATCGCCCTATTAATTTATTTTAATCCGATAAAATTTCCGACATCATTAAATGTTGTAATCAATAAATATTTAGCTATTATTCTTTTAGTCGGAATTTTAATAGGATTAATCCTTATCACAAAAAATATAAAGAATTCTATTATATTTATTATTTTATTTGCCCCTTCTATTATCCAAGGAATATTAATGCGTATTTCATACAAAGCTATGATTTTTTATCTAGCTAATCCTAATGTTACACTTTATATTATCCTTGGAGGTTGTATTATATATTATATTTATAATCAGAAAAATAAATGATAAAAAGGTCTATTGAAATTTTCTCTTCAATAGACCTTTATTATTAAAATATTAGCTATCAATTTTCACTTTCAAGACTTTTCCTGTTAAAACTATACTTTCACCAGATCGCGTTACCTGCTTTTTAGAAATATCTAAAACAACATCATCTACTTGAATAATATTTGTTGCAAACCCATAATTTCTACGTATAAGTACTCTTATATGTGCTAAAAGTTCATCAAATTCAAATGGTTTTACAATATAATCATCAGCACCACTATCTAGACCTAAAATTTTATCATCTAAACTATCTTTTGCTGTAAGCATTATTACCAGTGTTGAATTCTTGTCATTTCGTAACTGTTTTATAAACCCATAACCATCTATCTTTGGCATCATAATATCAGTTATAATCAAATCATACTCTCCATATGAAATGTAATCTAATGCTTCTTCCCCATCAAAGCAACTATCAACACTATAATTATTCTTTTTCAAATGTTTTGTTATTACTCTATTCAAATCTTTTTCATCTTCAACAACAAGTATTTTCGTAATTCTCTCCTAGCACTAAAATTCTATTTTATTTTACTCAAGATATATATAAATATAAAATGTTTTATAGCAAATTATATAAACTATAAATAGATATAACATGAACGATCTTTTACTTAGAAAAAAAATCAGTTTTGACTTGTATCAAAACTGATCTTTATTTTATTCACTTTCTTCTAAATTATACAATAACTCGTATAATTCTTTAGCATTTAACTTTTCTTTTTCTTCACGACTTATATCTCGAACTAGTTGACCTCGATGAAGAATAATGATTCTATTACCATATTTTACGGCATCTTGAATATTATGAGTAATCATTAACGCTGTTAGATTTTTTTCTTCAATCTTTTCTCGAGTTAACTCCATAATTTTTTTCTGCGTTTTTGGATCTAATGCTGCAGTATGCTCATCAAGAAGCAAAAGTTTTGGAGTAGTCATCGTTGCCATAAGAAGTGCAATTGCTTGACGCTGTCCACCTGATAATAGTCCCATCTCGCTATCGAGTCTATCCTCTAGCCCTAAATCTAATGTTGCAAGTAATTCTTTAAAAAGTTTTCTATCTTCTTTTGTAGTTCCTAGTTTAAAACCTCGACTTTTCCCACGACGTAGTGCTAATGACATATTTTGAGCGACGGTCATACGCGGTGCTGTCCCATCTAAAGGATTTTGAAAGACACGACTTATAAATTCCGCTCTCTTATGCTCAACAATATTACTAACATCTTTTCTCTCAATTAAAATCTCACCATTATCTAGAGAAAAAGAACCCGCAAGCGCATTTAGAAAAGTAGATTTACCCGCTCCATTTCCTCCAAGAATAGTAATAAAATCGCCATCCTTAATATCCAAACTAACATTCTTTAGAGCATATTGTTCTCTATTCGTTCCGGAAAAAAAAGTTTTATCTAAATTTTTTATTTCTATAAAGGTCATCTACTTTACACCCTTTCTCTTAGTTCTAAGTTTCAGCTGTGGTAATGTTAAGAACAACGCAATAACTAATGCAGATACTAATTTAAAATCATTTGCACCAATAATGTTCAATTTCAGTACTCCTACTAGTAGTAAACGGTAAATAATCGCGCCAAAAATTACACAAACTAGACGCTGAGTAAAACTCATATCTTTAAAAATAACTTCACCTATAATAATCGCTGCCAGTGCTACTACAATAACACCAATACCACTATTCACATCAGAATAGCCGTTATTTTGTGCCAAAATAGCTCCAGCTAGTGAAATAATTCCATTCGCAAGCATAAGACCTAAAATAGTCATAGCTTTTGTTGAAATACCAAGTGCCGTTGCCATTTTCTGATTGTCTCCTGTAGCTATTAAACTTTGACCAAGCTCTGTAGAGAAAAATAACGACATTAGTGCAATAATAATCACTGAAAGTACAAACCCTAATAATACAGTATTGTAATGATTAGGTAAATTTAGGCTTTGAAATTTGCTGAAAATAGTCTCCTTATTCAATAAACTTAAATTAGGCCTTCCCATAATTCTTAAGTTAACAGATAATAATGCTGTCATTGTCAAAATACCTGCTAATAAACTTGGAATTTTGCAAATAGTGATTAAAAAACCTGTAACTAATCCTGCCATCATTCCTGCAACGATAGCTATTATTGTTGCAAGAATTGGATTAATTCCATTGTGAATGCATATAACACAGACACCTGCTCCTAACGGGTAAGCACCCTCTGTTGTCATATCTGCTATATTTAGCACTCTAAAACTTATAAATAACCCTAATGACAATAATCCCCAAAGCATACCTTGGGCTATTGCCGAAATAATCAAATCCATAAAACACCTCTTTTATTACTTTTTGCATTACTGCAAAATAATAATTTTTAATTATCATTCATAATAATATCAAGAAAATTATTTTTTATCTACTACTTTTGCTTTATCTTTAATATCTTGCGGAATTTCTATTCCTAATTGTTTTGCTTTTGCTTCATTTAGATAGATAACCCCTTCATTAGCAAGAACAATCGGCATTGTTTTAGTATCTGCACCTTTTAATACTTTAGTTATTACTTTTGCAGTTTCAATTCCTATTTTATATTGATCTACTCCTATTCCAAGTAATCCACCATCTGCAACCATTGTATCAGAAGACGGGAATACCGGAACTTTTTTCGCATCAGTTACTTTTACAACGGTAGCCATTGCGCTAGCAATTGTGTTATCAATTGGCACAAATATTGCATCAGTTTCTGCTGCAAGAGTCTCAGTAACTTGTTGAATATCATTAGTGTTCGCCACTGTTGAAACTTTCACTTCTAATCCTAATTCTTTTGCTAGCTTCTCAGCTTCTTGTGCTTGTTTTACAGAATTGTCTTCACTTGCTGTATAAAGAATACCTACTTTTTTCATTTTTGGTAAAATTTGTTTCATAACTTCAAGTTGTTGCTTAATCGGTGTTCTATCGCTCACCCCTGTAATATTATTTCCTGGGTTATTTTCACTTTTAATCAACCCTGCTTCTACAGGATAAGTGATTCCCGCCATAATTATTGGTTTATCTTTTGTCGCATTTGATAATGATAATGTTGCTGGCGTAGTAATTCCAACTAAAAGATTGTTATTATCACTTACCAACTTTTGCCCCATACTTACAAGGTTACTTTGGTCTCCTTGAGCATTTTGAAGATCTAGCTGTAAGTTTTTCCCAACTATATATCCTTCTTTAGCCAATCCATCTTCTAACCCTTTATAGATTTGATCTAGTGCTGGATGGCTAAGTAATTGTAAAACACCAACTTTAACTTTCTTTTCTTCTACATTCTTTTCTTCACCTTTATTACTTGAATATAATCCATACCCTAAAACACATACTAATAATACTATAAAACTGATAAAAATTTTATTAATTTTCATTTTAAAATCTCCTTAATATATATACATTTATTTGTTTAATTGATAATAATCACTAATAATTTTAGAAGCGTATCTATAATATAAAAAAACCACTAGTTTTATCTCTAGTGGTCTTAAATTTTTAAATTTAAATTATAATAAAATAAATATAAAAGACCACCTAGATAACTCCATGTGGTCATTTCTTAATCATCACAAATAATCCACATAGATACTAACTTCTTGAAGTCGTATCTATGCTAAAAGAACAAGATCGACTCCGTATCTAGTGGCTTTGCCAACGAATATTCAGTTGTAATGTGTCAACTTGATACAGTTTCATGAATTTGTTCTCCTTTACTTTTATTACTTGAGTACAATTATAGCAACTATTTTTTTTATTGTCAAGATATTTTTTTACAAAAGAAAAGAAAATTCTGACAATTTAATTTTTATTAGCATGGTTGCTTGAACTATAGCCTTTATTATATAGAAAAAATAATTAAAAATATATTAGGCTCTTTCTTATTTTTATTATAGATATTTATTAATCATTATCTTACTATTTCCAACACATGAAAATAATTCGTTTTCATTTTTCTCATAAAGCTATTTTAAAAAAATTTAATTTTAAAAAGATAATAAAAATACTGATATTTTAACCTTTAATATGAGTATATCTATTTTATTTAATTTTGAAAATAAAATTGAAAATATATCATTTATTGAAAAATTTTCACTTGAAAATGTATTTTCATAGGAGTATCATAATAATATATAATTTAAATTTATGTTAGGAGATTCTTATGGATAGTCATTCAGACCTCAAAAAAGAAGAAAAATTATTTAACTCAGGTTTTATTACAATAACTACAATTAACTTTATAGTATTTTTAATATATTACTGCTTCGTTGTCATTACAGCAAAATTTGCAACAAGCGAACTTGGTGCTACCGCTGCACAAGCCGGATTTGCCGCAGGTATTTATATTATTGGTACTCTTATTGCTCGTCTTTATATCGGAAAAAAATTAGAATTAATTGGACGCAAACAAATTTTACGTTTTGGAGCAGTAATTTATTTACTTACAACAGCTGCATATTTAATTTCAGCTAATATTATTATTTTAGACACTGTTAGATTTTTAAATGGTTTTGCATACGGAACTATTTCTACTGCAGCAAACGCAATTGTAACAACTTATATTCCAAAATCACGCAATGGTGAAGGAATTAACTATTACGGTTTAAGTACAAGTTTAGCTGCTGCTATAGGTCCATTTATCGGGATGTTACTTCTTCCTATTACTGGATTTAACGCAGTAATTATTTTAGCAATAGTGTTATCAGTTGCTGTAGCCATAGCTTGTTTCTTATTCCCTGTTCAAAATATCGAATTAACTGACAAACAAAAACAACTTCTAAATAGTTGGTCATTGAATACATTTATTGAATACAAAGTTTTATTTATTTCAACAGTAGCTTTCCTTATTGGTCTTGCATATTCTAGTGTTCTTGGATTCTTATCTATTTACGCTGACAGCCTAGGTCTTGCTACAGCGGGAGCATTCTTCTTTGTAGTATATGCTCTTATTATTACAGTAACTCGTCCTTTTGCTGGACGTATATTTGATGCACGTGGAGAAAATGCCGTAATGTATCCTAGTTTTATATTTTTAACTTTAGGTTTGCTAATGTTAAGTTTCACTAACGGTAGCTTCATGTTATTATTCTCTGGTGCCTTAATCGGTCTTGGTTATGGTACATTTATGTCAAATGGTCAAGCTGTTTGTTTAAAACTTGTAGAGCCTGAAAAAGTAGGTATCGCACTATCTACCTACTTTATCGGACTTGATTTAGGCTTAGGATTTGGTCCTTATGCATTAGGAACCTTACACGGCATTTTATCTTATAGCGGAATTTATATTCTTTGTGCTGTTTTAACAGTCGGTGTTACAGTACTTTATGCAATGTTTTATAAAGAAAAAAATATTAAAGTATTAAAACCAAAAACTACTAGATAATATAAAAAGGAAATCTTAAAAAATTAAGATTTCCTTTTTATATTATCTTTTTTCTGGATAACGACGAGCAACGTCTTTTAGCTTTTCTTTTATAATTTCTTTAGGGTCTTCTCCAAGATGATAACACATTGCTAATGAATAAATCAGTACATCTGCAAGCTCATCTTTTATCTCCTGCATATTATCTCCACTTTCATCCCATTGAAAATGTTCTAATAATTCTGCCGCTTCTATTGAGATGCTTTTAGAAAATCTTTCCAAAGTATCGTACTCTCCCCAATCACGTTTAGCTCTGAATTCTGTTATTATTCTTTTTAATTCTTCCATGATTTTCCCCTTTTACTAAATTAAATTATTATTCTTTAGATTATTATACAAATTATAAAACTCTGTTAATGTTAAAGTTTCACTTCTACGTGTAGCTTCTATTTCACTATCAAAACACGACGCTTGAAGATCTTGCTTTTTATCTTTTCCATAGCTTGAGATAAGATTATTAAGTAAAGTTTTTCTTCTTTGAACAAAACATGATCGAACAAATTTAAAGAATTTTTGATCTACTTCAAATTCTTTTTTCTCCTTTGTCATAATTTTCACAACAGCACTTTCTACATTTGGTGCTGGCACAAAAACTTTTTTTGGTACAGTAAATAAATATTCTACATCCGTATAATAATTTAATAAAATAGTCAATGAATTGTAGTCTTTTGTTCCTACTTTTGCATTTAACCTATTAGCTACTTCTCGTTGCATCATTACAACATAACCGTCTATTTTCTCGGTATTTTCTATCAAATGAGTAAGTATCGGTGTCGTAATATAATATGGCAAGTTAGCCACTACCATAATTTTGTCGCAATCACTCATTTTTTCAGCAATAATATTATCTACATCAACCTTTAATATATCGTTATTAATAATTTCAACATTATTATAATCCGCTAGTGTCTCTGCTAAAATCGGTAATAATCTTCCATCTATTTCAAACGAAATAACTTTTTTAGCTTTTTTAGCAAGTGCTTCTGTTAGTGAACCAATACCAGGTCCAATCTCAATAACACCAACTGTTTTATCTACACCGGCACCATCTACTATTCTATTCAAAATATTTGAGTCTATTAAAAAGTTTTGTCCTAAACTTTTCTTAAAAGTAAATCCATGTTTTTTTAGTATTTCAAAAGTTTTTTTAGGTGTTCCTATCATCTCTTATGTCCTTTATTTATTTTATTCATTTCATCTAATAAGCGTTCACGGCTTATATTGTACATATTCAATTTATTTAGCAACTGTTTAGCATTAGTATAGCCTATATTTAATCTTTCACAAAGCTCTTCTCTTAAAATTTTTGAAGTATTGCCACCGACTAAACCTAACTCTAACAATAAGTCATTAGTTATATCATTTTTAACCTCTATCATTGGAGTATAATAATTTTCTAATGCTTTAATAATGTCTTCTTTACTAGCTGCTTCAATCCCGATTTTCCCTTTACTATCGACAGCTTTTTTATTAGAAATATAAGCATGTTTTACAGTCGGGATATTTTTTTCAATAATATTTCTTATTCTTTTCCCAGCATAATCAGGATCTGTTAAAACAATTATCCCTCGTGTCTTTTCTAAATAAATTAATCTTTCAATTTTTTTCTTTGTTAAGGCAGAACCATTAGTTTCAAATGTATCACAATCAACGGCTTCTTTAACCCTATTCGTATCATCGCGTCCTTCCACGACGATTATTTCTTTAATCTTCATTTTTGTATCCTTTTAAAAAAATTCATCAGTCTATTATAACATATTTAAAAAATTTTTGCTTATACTAGCATGAATGTATTAAATAATCTAGTAAATTGTAGGTGATTTCTTGATAAAGACTATATGGATGGCCATCACACACAAATTTATTTTTCAGCTCAAATTTATCTTTAAGTTTTATTAATTCTATCTCCTTACCTTTTTTACAAACTATTATTTCCCAACAATTTTTAAACTTAGCCAAATAACAAGTATGCAGTATCTCTTTCCTGCATTTTCCAAATATAAACAAAAACATTATTATCTCTAATAGTATATACCACCATAGAAGCTTTTTTCCTTCTCTCTACTAAATATACCTTATCTGCTTTGCTTAAATAATTGTATAGCTCTTCCATAACTTTTCTCTCTTTTATACTATAATACTATAAAAAAAGACCTCGCAGAATAATTCTGTGAGGATATTTTTTTTCTAGTGAATATCTTTTTTCTTAAAGTTTCCACCACTTACTTCACTAACTGTTCCAATTGATAGAAAAGCACTTCTATCATTTTTGAATACAATTTTCTTTAGTTTTGATTCTTCTATACGAGTAATAACACAGAAAACTATTTTAGTTTCGTGCCCTGAATAACCCCCTTCTCCATGAAGAAGTGTTACCCCTCTTCCCAATCTGTCCTGAATTTCTTGACTTATTACTTGATAATTACTTGAAATAATCATAACAGATTTAGAATCATTAAGTCCTTCAATAACGATATCCATTACTTTAGAAGCGATAAAATAACTTATCATAGAATAAAGCGCTGCTTCCCATGTGAAGATAAATCCAGATACGATAAAAATTACAACATTTATCCCAAGAACCATCTCACCTACTGAAATTGGTAGTTTTTTCGTTGCGTAAATAGAAAAAGCTTCACTTCCATCAAGAGTTCCACCATTTCTTATAACAAGTCCTACTCCAACTCCTAAAATAATTCCACCAAAAATACACGCTAAAAACGGATCAGTTACAAGTGGTGTACTATCATGAAGCCATACTGTAGCAAGAGATAATACCAAAATACCAAATATAGAAGCAACAGCAAATCCCTTACCTATTTGCTTATATCCTAAATATAAAAATGGAATATTTAGAATAAAGATAAATATCCCTAATGGCAATCCTAAATAATGGCGAGCAATAATAGAAATACCGATTACCCCACCATCAAGAATATTGTTTGGAATTAGGAAAAATTCTAATCCCGCTGCAAAAATTAATGATCCTATAATTATACTTATATACTTTTTCAAAAATTCAATTGTATTTTCCATACAATCCCCCCTTCTTATCTTATTTTCTCTTTTGACAAATCGGACAAAAATGACTAGCACGTGTTTTTATAACAACGTTATCGGTCTTGTGCCCTAAAGGACAAGTTTTTTTACCATAGATTTGATGAAAGTTTTGCATATTTCCTTCACCACCATCAGAATGGACAAAATCTGAAATAGTGGAACCTCCTTGCTCTATCGCAAAAGTTAATATATTTACCAATTCATCAAAAAGTTTTTCTTTTTGTTTTTTCGTAAGCTCAGAGGCCTTAGTTAACGGATGAATCTTTTGACGATATAAAACTTCGCAATCATAAATATTTCCACAACCACAAAATACATTTCCTTCCAGTAACAATGCCTTTATAGGTTGATCTTTATACTTAGGTAATTCTAGTTTTTCTAAAAAATAACTTTTTGCAGTCTGTGAAAAAGGTTCTGGTGCTAAGTCAATAAATGGCTTAAACTTATTTATTTCATCTATATATCGTAATTCTCCAAAACGGCGTATATCACTGTAAACCAATTTTTCTTTAGTATCTAATTCAAAAATAATATGGCGATGATTATAGTAGTTTTTATTTGTAATTTCTGCAATATCTTTTACTACAAAAAATGCTCCCGTCATACCGAAATGCGTAATAATATAACCATTATTTAATATAAAATATAGATATTTCCCTCTACGAGTTAATCCCTCTATATTTTTATTTATAACATTATTAGCAAAATATTCTAACTCTTGCTTTACTATAGTCATTTTATTTTGACTATGTCCTAATTTTACTATTTCTGAATAACTTACTCCTACTATTTTTTTGTTTAAAACTTGGTCTACAAGCCCTAATTTTATATTTTCAACCTCTGGTAATTCTGGCATAATATACTCCTATTTTTAAAAGCTATTAATTATATTTTAATATATATATATGAAAATTTCAAAAATTTTTCTTTATTCTCCTCTAATTTTCATTAAATTTTATTTTATTATTAATGTTTTTTCTAGCATAAAAGAAAAATATATAGTATAATGGAAAAGTTAAATGTTTTTACAAATGAGGTTTAAAATATTATGGACGAAAGAATGTCAAGAAGAAACAGAGTAAGCCGCTCTCGATATCCTCATAGCGGTCGCTCTCAACGAAATAACAACAATAATAATAATAAAAATAGAAGTACACTTAAAACTATTCTGTTATCAGTTTTAGGATTTGTCCTTTTAGGGACTATCGCTTTTGCAGGATATACACTATATAATTTTTCATCTTCTGCTAAAAAAGGATATAAAGAAACTGATTACCTTGCAGAAGTAGATCCAAATTTCAAAAAATTCTCTATTTTAATTCTGGGAATTGATGAGAATGATCAACGTAAAGCTGAAGGACAAACACGTCAAGATAGTCGAACAGACTCGATTATTCTTGCAACAATAAATAAAGAAAAAAAACGCATGGATATGGTTAGTATCCCTCGTGATTCACTTACACTTATGCGTGAAAAAGCTGATGACAATAAAAACAATGCTTATTTCTATGATAAGATTACTCATGCTCATTCTTACAATGATGTAAAAGGTACGGTAAATGCTGTTGAAAATCTACTTAATACACCGATTAATTTCTACGTGTTAATTAACTTTAAAGCATTTGAACAAACTGTTAATGCTTTTGGTGGTATTGATCTTTATGTACCTTTTGATATGAATGAACAAAATGCTAACGGTGAAATGCATACTGTAAAACTTACTAAAGGTTGGCATACATTAAATGGTGAACAAGCCTTAGCCTTTGCTCGTAGTAGATATTATGACAGTGATATAGAACGCGGACAACGTCAGCTACAAGTTATTCACGCCCTTATCGACAAAGCTAAGAGTTTAAACGCCTTATCAAAAATTAATGATGTTATAAATATTGCTGGAGATAATGTAGAGCATAATCTTACTACTACACAAATCTCTACTGCAATAAAAATGTTTATTAACGAGAATATTGAAATAGTATCACATAGAATTAATGGATATGATGTTATGTATGGTGGTGTTTACTACTATTATCCTAAACCATTATCACTTCTATATGTGTCTTCTGCATTAAGAAGTAATTTAGACTTAGAATTACCTAAAGCAACAGATTTACTTAATATTTACTATCAAGGACATATTAATATAGGATTGAAAACATATAGAATAAATAATCTTCTACCTGCAACAAGATTCCCAGCCGTTAATCTCGTTGCCATGGAGCCAGCAGACTTATTAGCTAACTTACCTGATCAATTAACAAAAGAAGATTTGAAAAATGACATCACAGTAAGTAATGAAAATCGTCCATCGGATAATTCATCAAATAACAAACAACAATAATATAACTTAACTCAGAGAAATAAACTTTTCTCTGAGTTTTAGTAATTTATTGACTTTTTATAAATCATATATAATAATTATAACTGGAAATAAAATCCAAGGAGGTTTTATAATGAAAAAATTTATCACTATAAAAGAAGATAGTTGTGATGAATTTGTAGAAAAGAAATCTACTTTTATAACACATCTTGTCAGAGTAACTAATGAAGAAGAAGCCAGAGAATTTATACAAAAAATGAAAAAGAAACATTATGACGCTACTCATGTTTGTTCTTGTTATGTTGTTGGTGATAATAATGAAATAACACGCGCTAACGACGATGGTGAACCTAGCGGGACTGCAGGGGCTCCGATGCTTGATGTTCTTGTTAAAAATGAAATAAAAAATGTTTGTGCTACTGTTATTAGATATTTTGGTGGTACTAAACTTGGAACAGGTGGGCTAGTTCGTGCTTACGGCGGTGGAGTTATTAACGCCTTAAAAAATGCAACGTTAGTCGAACGTAAGGACGCTCTTGAAATAAGATTAGAATTAGACTATAGCCTTAATGGAAAAATAGAATATGAAATAGAAAAAACAAATTTTATCGTAAATAATTTAGAATATACCGACAAAATAATTTATACTATTTACGTTATGGAAGAAGATTATGAATCTTTCCAAAGTTGGATTGCAAATTTGACTAATGGACAATTTAAAATACTATCAATACATGAAAAGCAACTCGAGTTTGACATAAAGAACTAAGTAAAAACACTCTTTCTCTTATAAAGAAAGAATGTTTTTTATTTTATCTATAAAACTTTGACTATATTTTTATTTATTCTTATATTCTTCGATACATTTACCCTCCATTAATAGAATATAAAATTACTAATCATAATTTTTTAATAGTTTATCCCAAATCAAATCTAATTATTTTTCTTTGAAAATTCAGCTATCCAAGATTTTAGTTCTTCTTTTGATTTCTCTACTATTGCATCTTTGTTATTATGCGCTAAGTCCAGACCTTGAACACGAATTAACTTCATTTTTTCAATACCTAAAAGGCTTAATATTCCACGAACATATTGAACTGTAAAATCTAGATTAACATATTGTATATGACTATCAAATTCCCCTCCACTAGTTAAAACAAACGTCACCTGCTTATCAGGATTATCTAGACCTAACATTGTTTCTATTTCGCATTTAAAAGTTTCATTAACTATCATAATATTATCAATATAATCTTTAAATTTCGACACTACATTAAAATTATGAAGCGGCATATAAATAAAAATAGCTTCCGCATTTTTCCACTGTTTAAGCAGTTCCTTTTGACGAAGTTTGTCCTGTTGCTCGCCTTTAGTTAGCTCCTTGCCATCATAATTAAACATATTTTTATCCATTATAGGAATATAGCATTCTGGATTGTATAAGTTTAAAGCTTCAATATTCGTAAAATTATTTTTTCTAAGTTCTTTTTCTCCAAGATTTGCTAATAAATTAGCTATTCTATTGTTATTATCATAATCCGGATGACAAAGTATTTGTAATATTTTCATAAAATCTTCCTCACAAAATTTAATAGAGTTCTTAATAATCTTTACTTTTTCATTATATCATGTTCTAAAAAAACTTCCCAACTAAATCTAGTTAGAAAGTTTAAAAGTTTACTTAAATTCTTGATATATAGTATTTATTGTTTTTTCATAGTCACTATTATGAACGCCGACAATAATATTAATCTCATCGTTAGTTTGTGAAATTAGTGCGATATTTACACCCGCTTCTCCTAATGCTTTAAATAAACGCCCAGATAATCCTTTAGAGTTTTTCATATTTTCCCCTACTGTCGCAATTAACGAAATATCATGGGTAACATTTATTTCATCAGGTTTTATAACACTTTTTATTTTTGCAACAAGCTCATAGATAAACGGACGTATATTACTAGTCTCTACTACAACCGAGAATGAATCTATTCCACTTGGAATATGCTCAATACTAACATTAAAGTCTTCAAAGATTTTCAACGTTCTCGCGATTAAGCCCACTTCATTAGCCATATGATGCTTTTTAATTGTTATAATTGAAAAATCTTTTTTCCCTGCAATTCCCGTAACAATCTGTTTATCTCCGATTTGTTTGTTATCACTAATAATTGTTCCTTCAACATGAGGGGCATTTGTATTTTTAATTTGGATAGGAATATCTTTATCACGAACCGGGAAAATTGCTTCTTCATGTAGCACGCTTGCTCCCATATATGATAATTCGCGAAGTTCTGAATAACTAATCACCTTGATTTCATGTGGATTAGAAATAATACGAGGATCTGCCATCAAAATACCAGAAACATCTGTCCAATTTTCATAAACTTTTGCATTGGCAATATTTGCTATAATAGCTCCACTAACATCTCCCCCACCACGTGTCATTATCTTCACTTCTCCATTTGGAAGACTACCATAAAACCCTGGAATAAGAACTCTGTCGTACTCCCTAACAATTTTATCAAATGCCTCTTGTGTTTTTGGAAAATCAATCTCACCTTGATAATTGTAGAAAATTAAATCTTTTGCATCAACAAAATGATAATCCAAGTATTCAGCCATTAGGAGCCCTGTCAAATACTCTCCACGGCTAACCAAATACTCTTCATCAATACCTTTACCAATTTCTGATTTTAACTTCGCTAGTTCTCCTTCTATATCAAAATTAAGTCCTAGCTCTTCTTTAATGCCTATAAACTTATCTTCTATCATCTTGAAAATATTATCGAAGTTAATATTATATTTTGTATGTGCATAGCAAAGATATAATAAATCTGTAACTTTATTATCTTCTTTATTTGCCTTTCCTACCGCACTTACTACTACAAAACGGCGTGCATCATCTAATCCTACTATATTTTTAACCTTTTTAAACTGTTCAGCGCTAGCTACCGAACTACCACCAAATTTTGCTACTTTTACCATCTTATCTCCTCTTTAAAGTTATCACTTATTGCATATTCCCCATAAACTATCGTTAATTTAAATAATTATTAGTGGAATTTTGCTACTAAATATCTCTCATCTTTAGCTTCTACTTCTGCTACTAAAGATTTAAGTTGTTTTAATGTAATTTCTTTAGTTTCCATATAGAAGTTTCCTTCATATTGTTCTACTTTTTCTATTAATTCATTATTAAGCTGAACTTCTGATCTAATTAGATATTTTTTCTTAGTAAGTTCATCTGAATAACTCAATTCATTTTTTATAACCATATCTCTTCTTGGCACATCTAAATAAATATCTACTATATCTTGTACAATCGCATTACCAGTTGGAAGTTTGCCGGCACCTTGTCCAAAGAACTTCAATTCACCAATAAATGAACCGTCTAACGTTATAATATTATTATTAAGCGGCACAGCTGCTTCTTGAGAATCTTTGCCGAAAATAGATAGCATAACAGAAGTTTCATATTTATTATCTTCTACATTAGTCTCACCGATATACTTAACCGCATAATCATATTTTTTCAAGTAATCTATATCATTTTTCACAATATTTCTCATAGAATATGTTGGAAAATTACTATCTATATGGATATCAAAAGCCAAAGCGTTGCTTAAAATTATTTTGTTAACAACATCCCCACCATCAATATCAGCACTTGGATCAGCTTCTGCGTAACCTAACTCTTGTGCAGTTTTTAGTGTAGAAGCAAATTCTGCATTATTTCTATACATATTATCTAAAATGTAATTGCTAGTTCCGTTAAAAATTCCATAAACACGTTTGATTACATCAACACGACGTGTTCTTTCCAAATTAACTAACCACGGAATACCTCCACCAACACTTGCCTCAAAAATAAATTTCACATTATTTTCTTCTGCTAATGTTAAAAACTCGTCCAAATACTTCGCAGCTACTGCTTTATTTGCAGTAACGACATGCTTTTTATTTTCTAATGCTTTTTTAATAAACTCATAAGCTGGGTTAATTCCACCTAAGCACTCAACAACAACAGAAATTTCATTATCTTCTATAATCTCATTGTAATCGTCTGTTGCTAAATGCATCTTATCACGACTTCTCGCAAAGACACTTTTTACTTCAATATTTTTTAATTCCGCTGTTTTACCGTTAGTAATAATATCGTAAACACCACTACCAACTGTTCCATATCCTAATATCGCTATTTTCATAATATTCTTCCTCACTTCCCAAAAATTTTCTAACTAAATTTTAAGCAGCATTAATTAAAACTCTACTCAGTTTTTAAAGAAAAATTATTTACCTATAAAAATTATTTACCTATAATTATATAGTTTTTATTCAATAAAAACTATAACCTTTTACAACTTTCTGCTGTTTTTATTATAAAATTTAGTGTAAAATTAATGTTATATAATTTTTTTATGTTCTTTTTACAAAAAACACTTGTATTTTTACAAAGAACATTGTATCATATATACAACGATAAAGCAAGGAGATTTTATATGTTTTACGAAAGTACGAGAAATAAAAATAGGAAAATAAATCCTAGTGAAGCCATTCTTCAAGGACTTAGCGAAGAAGGTGGTTTATTTGTTTTAAGAGACCTAGGAGAAAAAAAATTAGATTTAAACAACTTAATAGATAAAAATTATTATCAAGTGGCAGAAGCTGTATTAAAACTTTTTGTTGATTTTACAGATGAAGAAATTAAAAATTGTGTAGAAAATGCCTATCGTGGAAAATTTTCTCATGAAAAAATTACACCATTAGTAGAACTAAGTGATGGATATGTCCTTGAGTTATTCAAAGGACCAACAAGTGCTTTCAAAGATGTTGGATTATCACTTTTACCACAACTTACTAAAACAGCCTTAACAAAAGTTAACGATAAAAATGACATACTTATCTTAACGGCAACAAGTGGCGATACTGGTAAGGCTGCATTAGAAGGTTTCAAAGATGTAGACAGAACAAAAATCATGGTATTCTACCCTAACGACGGAGTAAGTGTAGTTCAAAAGACTCAAATGCAAACACAAGAAGGAAAAAATACAAAAGTTTGTGCCATTCATGGAAACTTCGATGATGCTCAAAGTGGTATTAAAGAATTATTTGTAGATAATGAGTTCAAAAAACAACTACTAGAAAAAAATATAAAACTATCTAGTGCAAACTCAATCAATATCGGTCGACTTATTCCTCAAGTAGTTTACTATGTAGTGGCTTATCTTGATTTAGTTAATAATAAGAAAATAAACCTAGGAGATAAAGTAAATTTCGTAGTACCTACCGGAAACTTTGGTAATATTTTAGCTGGTTACTACGCAGAGCAAATAGGCTTACCTATTAATAAACTAATTTGTGCAAGTAACAATAACAACGTACTATACGACTTTTTAACTACAGGCGTATATGATAAAAATCGTGATTTCCTTAAAACAGTTTCGCCAAGTATGGACATTCTTATTTCAAGTAACTTGGAAAGACTACTTTACTATGTAAGTGGCCGTGATAATGAATATATAGCACATCTTATGAAAGACTTAAAAGAAACTGGACGTTTCGAAGTTACACCAGAAATTCTTTCTATTATAAAGGAAAAATTCCAAGCAGGATATACTACTGACGAAGATACAAAAGAAATTATTAAGAAAATATACAGTAAAGATAATTATCTACTTGATACACATACCGCTGTTGCTTATAAAGTATTATTAGACAATTTGGATAAAAATCATGCTAATGTCGTCTTATCAACAGCATCTCCATATAAATTCACAGAAAGTGTTTATTCTTCATTAAACGCACCTTCTAACGAAGATGAATTTACTTTAATGGAAAAATTACACAAACAAACTAAAGTAGATATTCCTGAAAATCTACAAGGTTTAGATAAAAAAGAAATTAGACATAAAGATGTAATTAATAAAGAAGATATGAAAAAATACATATTAGAGAAATTAGGTGAACTATAATGGCAAAAGTAAGAGTACCTGCTACATCAGCAAATGTTGGTTGTGGCTTTGATAGCTTGGGTATTGCATTAAATCTTTACACAACCTTTGACTTCGAATTGCTAGAAGATGGTGTCGAATTCGTTGGGTTTGAAGAACGCTTTGCCAATGAAAACAATTTAGTTTATACATCACTTCTTACCACATTAGATAGACTTGGAAAAAATATTTCTGGTGTAAAAATTTCTATTCAAAATGATGTCCCTATTTCACGTGGTTTGGGTAGTAGTTCAACTTGTGTTGTCGGAGGTATTTATGGAGCATACTTACTTACAAATACACCAATAGATAGACAAGAAATCTTTACTATAGCGAACGAGATTGAAGGACATCCTGATAATGTATCACCAGCAATCTTTGGTAACTTAAGCGCTTCTTGCACAACTGATAATAACGAGGCTGTAACCGTTACTTACAATGTAGATGAACGCTTTAACTTTTTAGCACTTATTCCAAACTTTGAAACTTCGACAGAAGAAGCTCGTAAAGTTATGCCAAAAGAGATTTTACTAAAAGATGCATTGTACTCACTATCACGTTTAGGTGCAGTAATTAAAGCATTTGAAACTTATGATCTTCCCTTACTAAAAAAAGTTATGGGAGATAAGATTCATGAACCATATCGTAAAGAAATTATTCATGAATATGATAAAGTACGTAATATCTGTCAAAAAATAGATAGTGCAGCATTCTTTATTTCAGGAAGTGGCTCAACACTTATGAATATAGTTGCTGATGAAAATAATATAGAAAAAATTAAAACGGAACTTGCCAAACTTAAGTATAAATGGCAACCTATACTATTAAAAGTAGATACAAAAGGAACTCTAGTAATAGATTAATCTATTTCAAAAGAGTTTTTCAAAAAACTATTCGATATAAAGGAGAAATTAAAATGAAAAAATCAAAAGTAGCTGTATTAGGAGCAACAGGAATGGTAGGCCAACGCCTATTACTATTATTAGAAAACCACCCATACTTTGACGTAGTTAAATTAGCAGCATCACCTCGTTCTGCAGGAAAAAAATACGCAGAACTAATGGACGGACGCTGGAAACTAGACCAAGCTATTCCAGAATATGCAAAAGAATTACTGGTAGAAGACTTATACAAAATTGATGAAGTTGCTGATGGTATCGACATGGTATTTTGTGCAATCAACTTAGACAAAGAAGCATTAATTAAACTTGAAGAAGATTACGCTAAACGTGAAGTAGTTGTTGTATCTAACAACTCAGCAAATAGAAATAAAGACGATGTACCGATGATTATTCCAGAAATCAACTCAGCACACCTTGATGTTGTACCAGCTCAAAGAAAACGTCTTGGAACTGAAAAAGGATTTATAGTAACAAAACCTAACTGTTCAATTCAAAGCTACGTACCTATCTTTGAAGCAATTAAAGAGTACGGTGTTAAAGAAGCATCTATCTGTACATATCAAGCTATCTCAGGAAGTGGAAAAACTTTCAACGAATGGCCTGAAATGGTAGAGAACATCATTCCTTATATCGGTGGCGAAGAAGAAAAAAGTGAAAAAGAACCACTTAAAATCTTCGGTAAAGTGGTTGATGGAAAAATCGTTCCAGATAATTCTATGAAACTATCAGCTCAATGTATTCGTGTACCAGTTCTTGATGGACACCTTGCTTGTGTATCATTCAACTTAGAAAACAACCCAGGATTAGAAACTTTAGTTGAAAAAATTAAAAATCATGTTCCTGAAATTGCTAAATACGACTTACCATTAGCTCCAACTCCATTTATTAAATACTATGAAGAGAACGATCGTCCACAACCGGTACTTGATCGTGACAACGAAAAAGGTATGCAAATTACTGTAGGTCGTCTTCGTGAAGATAACCTATTTGACTACAAATTCGTAGGACTTTCTCATAACACATTACGTGGAGCAGCTGGTGGAGCTGTTTTAACTGCAGAACTAATTAAAAAATTAGGATACTTAGATTAATATTATAAAATAATACTCCAGGAGAACTTCTCTTGGAGTATTTGTTATTATTGGTCTCTTAGTTTCTATTTTACTATTTCTCTCAACTTTACTTTTCTATTTTCTTTTAAAGACAATGTGCATGCATCAGCAGTTGCAATTGACTCTAGAGCTGCGACACCATTTAATAGTTTTTCATATTCTTTTGATACTTTTTCTCCATTCAAAATATTATGCAAATACAACATTTCTTTATCTATACAGCTTTGTAACCAAAGAGGACAACGTACATTAGGATTTCCATAAGCTATTGCTCCGTCCATTCCTCTACCTGTATAAATAGCCGTTCTGTCATCATCTTCTTCTTTTGATTCATGGATTAAGAAATAACTCTCTCCTTCTCCTACTACTCTTAAAGTACCTTTAGTATTATATAAATCTAATTTTATAGCTCCTTTTGTACCTTCTATAAGGACATAGTGTTCACCCCATCTAAAAGCATTCCCATATTCAAGTACTGCGTATCGTTTATTAGAAAATTCCAAATTAACTATTAAGAAATCATCTTCATCACCAAAATTTTCACCAACATGACATACATTTCCACCTATCATAGTTACCTGTTCTGGTAGACCATCCATAATAAATTGAATACAATCAAGTTCATGAATGTGATGGTATAAGTGTCCTCCAGACTGTGATCGGATTTTTTTCCAAGAAACAGTTTCTTGTTTTTCTTCCCATCCTATTCTTGCAGCATGACAAAATATTACATCTCCTATTTTCCCTTGCTTAATCAATTCTTTTGCGTGACGTACTCCATTAAAAAAGTTCATAATATGACCTGCCATAAAAATCACATTATTTTCTCGACAAATTTCAACCATAACCTTACAATCTTCATAAGATAAAGCGATTGGTTTTTCACAGAATACATGTTTACCATTCTTAGCGGCTAATAATACTGGCTCACGATGTAAATTACTCGGTGTTGCGACGATAACACAATCTACCTCATCTAGACCAACCAACTCTTCCAACGACAAACAATTTTTTGCATTAAGCTCCTTAGAAACTTTCTCTCCATTTTCCGGATCAAAAACTGCAGTTACCTTCGCATCTTTTATTTTCTCTAATGAACGAGCTAAGTCTGCACCAAAATAACCTGTTCCAACAATTCCATAATTTGTCATAATAAAATCCTCTTTTCATATTCCTAAACAATTAAGAAATAATATTCTATACCCTTATATTTATTCTACAACTCACTAATACAAATGTAAAGATTTATTTTCTTTTCATTTTTAATATAAATTTAAATCTTTAAATGCAAATCTCATATATTTCATTTACTTAACTTAATTTTAAACATAAAAAAACCCTAAGGACACCTCCTTAGGGTTTGGTAATATTTAAATTATTTAACGTCTAGAACTTGTCTACCTTTATACATACCAGTTTTTCTATCAACGCGGTGACCCATTACGTAGTTACCAGTTGCTGCATCGATAGTGATTGATGGTGCAGATAGTTTTTTGTGAGTTCTTCTTTTTCTTTTAGCTGTTTTTGATGTTCTTCTAAAAGGAACTGCCATAGTTAATTTCCTCCAATTATTTTAAATAATTCTTATTATTCTTTGAATAAACCATTAAGAGCTGCAAATGGTGACTCTTTTGTTTCTTCTTTAACACTAGTTAAAGACTCTTCAGAAAGGAGTTCCCAATCTTTTCCAGAAACAAGTTCTGCCTCTTCATCATCTAATGACGATGTAATTGGTATATTCAAAATTATAAGCTCATTTACTAAAGGTATTAAGTCAATATACATGTCCATAAGACTAACATCGAATGCATCTTCATCTGCAAAAACAGATTTATCAATGTATTCTTCTTTTTCTTCGATTTCAAATGGGATAACTACATCTTTAAGTGTTTTCCCAGAAATCATCTCAAAAATACCATTAATCTTTAAGCTGACATATATTTTATCTTGGCCACCTCGAGTTAATACTCCACTCACAACAACATCTCTAATATCTTTTAGAGAGTTATCATAGTGTTCTACTTTAACATTTATTTTTTCTTCAAAAATAAAAGTATCGCTATTATTTTTGAATAACGAAGATCTTAACCATTTCATTAAATATCACCTCATAAACACATTATTTATTATATATCTTTTATCCTAAGATGTCAACAAAAAATGTTGACATTATTTGGTATTTTTTTAATACAATATAAATTTTAATATATTAGCAAGCGCCATAATAAATCCTACAAAAATAGTCAATTTGGCCGTAAGAACCATAAATGGTGCCATCGTTTTTTTGTCAGTATTTCTTCTAAAACCTTTTATTATTTTAAGCGCTAATGGAATAGTAAGCAACACTAATAAATTAAATAAACTACCTAACTTAGTAAAGGCAAAAATAATATTTAATATATACATAATGCTTATACCTATAGCTAATGATTTAATCGCACATTCTCTACCTACTAATATTGCATACGTTCTTCTTCCAGAAACTTTGTCATTTTCCAAATCTCTAATATTGTTTGCTAGAAGTATCGCTCCTATCATTAGAAATAGTGGTAGTGAGACAATTATTATATCGAGATTAATATATTCCGTCTGGAAATAAAACGATAAAGCAATTATAACCGTACCCATAAAAAATCCTGAAACAATCTCACCAAATGGCGAATAAGCTATCGGATAACTACCACCAGTATAAAAGTAGCCAGCCAGCATACAAATAAGCCCTATTATTAAAACATAATAACTAGTTAGCATAGTTAAAACAATTCCTAAAACAAAAGCCAAAAAATACAACAATATCGCCCCTTGCATAACTTCTCTACTGCTTAAATGTCCTTTAACTATCGAGCCGGAAATCCCTTCAGAATCTATTTTGTCCAGACCTTTTTTATAATCATAATACTCATTAAACAAATTTGTTGCAGCTTGTATTAATAAACATGCTACTAAAAATAAAATAAATTTCAAATACGAAAATTGCACATTATAACCTAAAGCAAATGTCGTTCCAACTAGAACCGGTGCTACTGATGCCGGATAACTATGTGGTCTTGTGCATAAGAAAAATTCTTTTAGTTTACTTTTATCCACTACTGCCTCCTAAAAATTTTCTCTGTCTCAAATATTATATCATAAGTTATATCGTTTTATATAGTTTGCGTTTGATACATCACTTATTTTATTTCTTATTATATTTCAGTAGAACGCTTACAGAGCTTATGGTATAATAAAATAAACAGTAATTTATAAACGGAGGAGCGAATTATGAAAATTGCATGGATTGGTATTGGTGTTATGGGAGAAAGCATGGCAGGACATTTGTTAGATGCTGGTCATGAACTGTTTGTTTACAACAGAACTGTGTCTAAAACTGACGGTTTAGTTAAACGTGGTGCTACCTTACTAAAAGAAGTAAAAGATGCTCCACTTAATGCTGATGTTATCTTCTCTATGGTCGGATATCCTAAAGATGTTGAAGAAGTATATCTTGGAGAAAATGGCCTAATAAAAACTGCAAAAGAAGGACAAGTTTTTGTGGATATGACTACATCTTCTCCTACATTAGCAAAAAAAATAAGTGAAAAATTCGCAAAAGTTGGTGCCGCTGCATTAGACTTACCTGTTACAGGTGGTGATATTGGAGCAAAAAATGGTACTCTATCTATTATGGCCGGTGGTGACAAAAAAGTTTTCGAAGAAACTGTTTTACCTCTAGTGAAAAACTTCGGGAAAAACATCACATATTTTGGTGAAGCTGGCAAAGGGCAATATACAAAACTTGCAAACCAAATCGCTATTGCTACTACAATGATTTCAGTAGCTGAAAGCTTCAAATTTGCAAAAGAAGTAGGACTTAATTTAGATGATTTCTTCAACATTGTTTCTACTGGTTCAGGTGGAAGTTTTTCTATGACTTCTTATGGCCCACGTATTCTAAAAGGTGATTTCAAACCGGGATTCTTTATTCATCACTTTATAAAAGATATGCGCCTTGCTCTAGAAGAATGTGAAAAAATGAATATCAAATTACCAGGTTTAGAAACTGCTTATGAAGTTTATAATGAACTTGAAGAAGAAGTTCGTAACACTAACGGTACTCAAGCCATTTCTAAATGGTATAAACTTTAAGATTTTTGCGGAAAATCTGTTATAAAAAACTCTATAAAATTAAAGCTTTCAAAGGAAGATATACCTCTCTTTAAAAGCTTTTTAATTTTATAGTTTTATTTTTTGCCCGATAACAAGAATTTTAGAATCTTTACTATGGCCTACTTCAGTAGTTTTTGCGATAGGGATATTTTCAGGAACAAAATCTTTTAATATCTCACAAATATCTTCGTTCCGCAAATTCTGTTCTATTTTGGTAAATGTCCCTAATAATAATCCTGATATTTTATTAAAAACTCCTATTTGCTTTAACTGTGTTAAAAGAGTAATTAGCCCCTCAATCGTAGTGCCCATTCCTTCTAAAAACAAAACTTTATTATCCAGATTTGGAAAATATTCTGTCCCAGCAAGTTTTAAAAAACATCTAATATTTCCACCAACTACAATTCCCTCAATACTTTCTCCTTGAAGAAAGTGCCAAGAAATATCAGTTAAATTATCTTTATTATGTATTAGTGTTTCTTCAAAATCAACACATCTTTCTTTATTATCAATTATATTCATAATTTGATACAAATATGTTGCCTTCTGAGTTTTTGTCGTTATAGCGTTAAGAACAGTCGTTAAATCACTATAACCGAAAAATGGTTTATTATTCTTACAAATAATATCATAATCCAAATAATCAAGTACCTCATTAGCGAGATCCCCACCAGAAATATCGAAAATAGCTTTTATACTATCATCTTCATAAAATTTCATAAGTTCATTTGCTCGCCATTTAGCTAAAGCACTTCTTCCGAATTTCTCTTCGTAGACATAGGTACTAAAAACAGGAACTAAGCTCATTTCTTTTAATACTACTCCTAGCTTTTCTAATCGTGCTCTGTCTTCTATTTTTTTGCCATTAGAACACACTACTAAGGCAATTTTATCATTTTCACTAATCATTTTTTATACTTCCTAGTTTGCAGTATTACTATTGATAAGAGAATAATTATTCTTCTTTATCAAAAGTCGGTACATAGAAATGACGCCCTTCTAAACCAAATAATTTATCACTAAATGTTCCGGGTTCAACGTTAGTCAGATTTTTTTCAAACATCATCATACGAGCATCTATATTATCGATAAAATTGATAATCTCCGCTTCTTTTATCATCGGTAACTTTGGAGAACCAAATTCATACTTACCATGATGCGCCAAAATAATATGACGTAATAAAATAATTTCTTCCCCATCTATACCAAGCTTGTCAGCAGTTTTTGCTACTTCGTCACTCATAATAACTATATGTCCAAGTAATTCTCCTTCTAACGTATAAGACGTCCCGATAGGCCCGCTTAACTCAATAGTTTTTCCTAAATCATGAAGAATTATTCCACTGTATAATAAATCTTTATTTAATGATGGATAAATCTCTAACAACGCCTTAGCTACTTTCAACATCGTTGTAGTGTGATAAATAAGGCCTGAATAAAAATCATGATGCATAGATTTCGCCGCTGGATAACTAACAAACTGTTTTTTATATTTATTTAAAAGTTCTATCGTGACAGCTTTTAGCTTTTGATTGCCTATTTCCTTTAAAAACTGATTAAGTTCACTTATCATAACTTCTTTAGGAATAGGTGCGGTTTGAATATAATCTTGGATATCTATTTCATCATTTTCTGTAGCCATACGATAATTTTTTATCTTAAGTTGTAACTTTCCACGATAATCTAACACCGTTCCATCTATAAAAACCATATTCCCTGGTTTTAAATTTTCAGTGTCTTCGTCCTTTACTTCCCAAATTTTCCCATCAATACTTCCTGTCTTATCTTTTAAATATAATGTTAAATAAGGTTTCCCGCTAGTCGCAATACCTCTTACCACATTATCTAATAAGAAGAACATACTAACTTCTTGATCTGTTTTAAATTCACTAATAAACATTTTATTCTCCTTTTCAATAAATTTAATCCACTATGCTTTTCATATACTATTTTACTAGGGATTTTCAAAAAATTCAAATGAATTTAATAAAAATAAAAAAACCTTAAGTATTTTAAACTACCTTCAAAAATCTATATAATCTAAACTCTAAAGGTTAGTTTTCTTCTACTTAAGGTTTATTATTTTAGTCAAATAAATCTTTAGCTTTTCTACTTACTTTATCTAAAAAGCTCTCATCTTCATTTACTTTTTCATTTTTCAATTTTGCTAGTTCCATATATAGTTCTCTTTCACGTGTTGAAAGATTTTTAGGAATTTCGATTGATACTACGATGTAATGATCACCCTGACCATAACCCATAACATTTTTCACACCTTTTCCTGCTAAGCGGAATTTTCTTCCGTGTTGCGTTCCTGCTGGAACAGTTAGTTCAATCTCTCCTGTTAAAGTACGAACGTCTATTTTTGTTCCTAAAGCAGCTTGCGCTGGTGATAATGTTAATTTTGTGTAGATATCATCATCTTCTCTTTGGAAATATGAATCTTCAGGCACACTTACTTCGATAAATAAATCTCCTGCTGGTCCCCCATTTTCTCCTGCTCCACCTTTACCTTGAAGGCGAACACGTTGACCAGAACTGATACCTGCTGGAATCTCTACTTCATACTCTACTTCACGGTTATTATATCCTTTACCAAAGCAATGAGCACATTTGTCTTTTATAATTTTACCACGTCCTTGACATTCCGAACATGTTCTTTGACTTTGCATTCTTCCAAATGGTGTATCTTGAATAACAGCTTCTTGTCCAGTTCCGTGACATCTTTGACAAGTAGTAACAGATGAACTATCTTTCGCTCCTGTTCCGTGACAATGATCACACTCAACATCTTTACGAAGTTTAATAGTTTTTTTCGTACCAAAGACAGATTCTTCAAAACTAATATGCATTCTATGAAGTAAATCTTCCCCTTGACGAGGTGCATTAGGATTACGACGTCCACCGCCTCCTCCAAAGAAACTTGAGAAAATATCTCCCAAATCATCAAATCCACCAGAGAATCCTTGGAATCCTCCTCCAAAGCCTCCTGCTCCGCCGAAGCCTCCTTGACCTCCATTACCGAAAGCAGCATGGCCGAATTGATCATATTGAGCTTTTTTATTGTCATCACTTAGAACTTCATATGCTTCTGTGATTTCTTTGAATTTTTCTTCAGCACCTTCCTCTTTATTTATATCCGGATGATACTGTTTTGATAGCTTACGATATGCTTTTTTTATTTCTGCTGCACTTGCTCCTTTACTAAGACCAAGCACTTCATAATAATCTCTTTTAGCCATTATTACCTCTCCTATAATTTCAAATGAGGGAGCGAACCTAAGTCCAGCTCCCCTCTTTTACTTTATATTCTATTATTTTTTCTCAGTGAAATCTGCATCGATTGTATCATCATCTTGTTTTGATGAAGTTGCTCCTGCATCTGCACCTTGAGCTCCTGCTGCAGCATTAGCTTGTTCATAAAGTTTCATTGTCATTTCTTGAACAGCTTTGTTTAAATCATCTTTTGCTGCTTTGATTTCTTCTAAGTTGTTGTTTTTAATAGCTTCTTTTAGAGCTTCATTTTTTGTTTTGATTGTATCGATTAAAGCTTGGTCTACTTTCCCTTCTGCTTCTTCTACTGCTTTATCAGCTTGGAATGAAAGTTGATCCGCTTCGTTACGAATATCAGCTTCTTCTTTACGTTTAGCATCAGCATCAGCATTAGCTTCTGCTTCTTTAACCATTCTATCAATATCTTCATCACTTAATGAGCTACTAGATTCAATAGTAATTTTTTGTTGTTTTTGTGTTCCTAAATCTTTTGCAGTAACATTTACGATACCGTTTTTATCGATATCAAATGTAACTTCGATTTGAGGTACTCCACGTGGTGCTGGTGGTATATCTGAAAGTTGGAATCTTCCTAGTGTTTTGTTATCAGATGCCATTGGTCTTTCACCTTGAAGTACGTGGATATCAACAGCTGGTTGGTTATCTGCTGCAGTTGAGAATACTTGAGATTTAGATGTTGGAATAGTAGTATTTCTTGGGATTAATACTGTCATTACAGATCCCATAGTTTCAATACCTAATGATAAAGGTGTAACGTCTAATAATACTACGTCTTTAACATCTCCTGTAATAACTCCACCTTGGATAGCAGCACCCATAGCTACCACTTCATCTGGGTTTACTCCTTTGTGAGGTTCTTTACCCATTTCTTTTTTGATCGCTTCTTGAACAGCTGGAATACGAGTAGATCCACCAACTAATATTACTTGGTCTATTTCACTTGGGTTAAGCCCAGCATCACTTAATGCTTGACGAGTTGGTACTAAAGTTTTTTCTACTAAATTACGAGTTAATTCATCAAATTTAGCACGTGTTAAAGTATTTTCTAAGTGAACTGGTCCATTAGCTCCTGCAGAGATAAATGGTAGAGAAATTTGTGTTGATGTTACACCAGATAAATCTTTTTTAGCTTTTTCTGCTGCATCTTTAAGACGTTGCATTGCCATTTTATCTTGTGACAAATCGATACCTTGTTCTTTTTTGAATTCTGCTACTAAGTAATCGATAATAGCTTGGTCAAAGTCATCTCCACCTAATAGGTTATCTCCTGATGTAGCTAATACTTCGAATACACCATCTCCTAATTCAAGAATAGATACGTCAAATGTACCACCACCAAGGTCAAATACTAATACTTTTTGATCAATATCTGTTTTATCTAAACCATAAGCTAGCGCTGCTGCTGTCGGTTCGTTAATAATTCTTTCTACTTCTAATCCAGCGATTTTACCAGCATCTTTTGTTGCTTGACGTTGAGCATCGTTGAAGTATGCAGGTACTGTGATTACTGCTCTGCTAACTTTTTCCCCAAGATAAGCCTCAGCTGTTGCTTTTAAGTTTTGTAAAATCATAGCTGAAATTTCTTGTGGAGAATAGTCACGACCATTTACATTTTCTTTATAATCTGTACCCATGTGACGTTTGATTGAAATCACTGTATTTGGGTTAGTAATTGCTTGACGTTTCGCTACTTCCCCTACTTGAATTTCATCACCTTTAAACGCTACTACAGAAGGAGTTGTTCTGTTACCTTCTGGGTTAGGGATGATTTTAGCTTCCCCACCTTCTAAAACTGCTACTGCACTATAAGTTGTACCTAAGTCGATACCAATAATTTTTGACATATTTTTGTCCTCCGTTTTCTATAATTTATTCAAAAAATTCATGTCTATTTGTTAGAATAATTTTATTCTAACAAAATTTCTAATTGCTTAATTTAATCTTTAATCCATCTGCCTATTGGTTAACTTTCACCATTGCTGGACGAATTACTCTATCTTTTAATTTATATCCTTTTTGGAAAGTATCTAAAATTACACCACTTTCCTTATCACTTTCTTCACCTTGCATTACCGCATGGTGAATATTTGGATCGAACTGAACATTTTCAGTTTCTACTTCTTCTACACCTTCAGTTTTTAAAACATTTAATATTCCTTCGTAGACCATTTCTACACCTTTACGAAGAGCTTTTACTTCTTCATTATCGCTGTCTACTTGTAATGCTCTTTCCAAATTATCTAAACTTGGTAAAATTTCTGTGATAACTTTTTGACTTTTATAAATATTATTCGTTTCAATTTCTTGATTTTTACGACGTTTAAAGTTTTCAAACTCCGCATAAAGTCGTAAATATTTATCTTCAGAAGCTTTTACCTCTTCTTCTAATTTTTCTATTTTTTCTTGAAGCAGTTCTTCTGCTGTTTTTTCTTCTACTACTTCTGTAGTCTCTTCAGCATTTTCAGCACTCTCTTCAACTACTTCTTCTTGTAGATTTTCATTTTTTTCTTCAGTAGTCATCTCTACCTCCTAAATTATTTCAAATTATTATTTAAATTATCTCTGACACAACCAATTAGTGTCATAATTTTTGAATAGTCCATTCTCTTCGGCCCGAACACGGCGATAACACCTTGACCTTTTGATGTATTATATTTACTAGATACCAGCGATAAATCTGCCAAATTATCTAATGCAAGTTCCTTTCCTATTTTTATACAAGTATCTGAACTATTAGCATCTATGCTACTATCTAGCAATTCGACTATTTTATCATCTTCTAAGAGCGATACTACTTCTTTTAATTTTTCTACATTATCTATATCAGGTTGTTTTAATAAATTATACTTACCACCCAACGCTACAGTCTTCTTAATTTTATGTTGAAGTAATCTATTCAGTGCAACAACTATCATATCATAATTATTAACTCGAGTTTTCAAATATTTTTCTAGCTCTCCATGAATAATTACATGAGCTGTTGCCATATCAACATCATAAAAATAACTTTGAAGAAGTTTATTAACCTCTACTATATCATTTTCTGTAAAGTCTGCATCCAGTTTATAGTTTTGTTGAAAAACTTCTCCTATATTAGTTATCAATATAACAAGAATACTTCTACTACTAAGGAGTATAACTTCTATTTTATTTATCCGCCTATCTGTCTTTGTTGGAGCGAGTATAACCGCCGTACAATCAGTTAAATCAGATAAAATTATAGCATTTTTTTCTAAATAGTTATCCTCTGAAACATAATCACCGCTTATAAGTTCCTTTAATTTTTCATTATCATTATTAGTAAGCTCATATTCTTTTTTTATATAATCTACATAATAACGATAACCTTTTTCCGACGGAACGCGCCCTGATGAAATATGTGTTTTCTTTATCAACCCTTCTTTTTCTAGTTTGCTCATATCGTTTCTGATAGTCGCCGAACTAAAATCAATATTCTCAGCTAGTTGCTTAGATCCAACAGGTTGATTAGTAGTTATAAAATTTTCTACTATAGATTGAAGAATAAGTACTTGTCTGTCTATTAACATTTTTATCACCTATCTTCATTTGTGATTTTAGCACTCAAGATACTCAAGTGCTAATCACATTATTAATATATCATTTTAGTCAAAAAAAGTCAATAGTTTTTCGAAAAAAATTTTTGACTTTTTTTGACTTTTGTTTTTTATGCTATTAAACCTTGAAATAATTGCTTTTTGTAATTTTAACCTATATCATTAAATTAGAGTTAAAAAATAAAATACCGTTTTAACTTATTATTTTCTCTTATTATCTTAGTGTGATATAATGTATACTAATATAAATAGAATAGGAGATTATTACAATGAAAAAAATATTAAAATTAATTACACCACTACTTGCAACACTATTCTTACTTACAGCATGTTCTAGTGAAAAAACAAAAGTATACAATACAACTTTTGGAAATGGTCAGGAAAATGAAACAACTATTATTTATAAAGGAGATGTCGTAAACAAGATAAAAACTATATCTAATATTAAAGATCTTGGCGCAGATAGCAATTTAGCTTTTGAATCTATCAAAAAATCAATTGATGAACAAAATAAAGATATCAAAGGTCTCACATATAATGTAGAAAAAAAAGACGACAAAGCAGTAATTACATGGGATTTAGATTTTTCTAAAGTAGATTTTAATAAAGATAAAGATCGTCTACATCTTAAAGGTTCTTCTTTAGATGAAGAAAGAAAATTAAGTTATGTTGAGGAAAATATCAAAAAAGCTGGTGGCGTAGAGAAAAAATAACAATTTATTTGCGTTTAAAAAGTTAGAATTAATAGTCTAATTTTTTGAACGCTTTTCTTATTATTGTATAAGCAAAAATAGTTTTTATTCTCAGCTTTCTTGTATATTCAGAAAAATTCTTGTATAATATTAAACGAAATACAGTGAGGTAAACAAATTTGGAACTTATAGAACTTAAAAAAGAATTGGAAGAAGTAAATAAACAAATATCAGAGTTCAAAACTTCATTAAAGATAGAAGAAAAAGAGCAAAGAGTAGCTGAAATAGAAAATATGATGCTTGATGCTGATTTTTGGAATGATAGCGAGACTGCTAGCACATTAGTTACTGAATCAAAAAGCATAAAAAAAGAACTTGACGAATTTAGTGCGATGATTGACTATCTAAATCACTCTGAAGAAATGGTAGAATTTTTAAATGATGAAGATGATGAAGAAATTTATCAAGAACTTATAGAAACTGTTCGAGACTTGAAACAACAGGTTGAAGATTTTAGCTTTAGGTTGTTATTTGCCGAAGAATATGATAACAATACTGCTATATTGGAAATCCATGCTGGAGCTGGTGGAACTGATGCTACAGATTGGGCAGAAATTATGCTCCGTATGTATGAGCGATTTTTCACAAAACAAGGTCTTTCATACAGCTATTTAAACTATCAATCTGGAGATATTACCGGTGTAAAATCTGCCACATTAAAAATAGAAGGTGATTTTGCCTATGGTTTATTAAAAGGAGAAAAAGGAGTTCACCGTGTAGTACGTATTTCTCCTTTCGATCCATCAGGCAAACGTCATACATCATTCGCCTCAATTGATGTTATTCCAGAATTTTCTGATGAAGAAGCAAATATTGAAATTAATATGGAAGATTTAAAAATAGATACCTATCGTGCACAAGGTGCTGGAGGTCAGCATATCAACACGACAGACTCTGCTGTTCGTATTACTCACCTACCTACTGGTATCGTAGTCCAATCCCAAGCAGAACGGAGCCAAATTAAAAACCGTGACTTTGCGATGAAAAACCTAAAATCAAAATTACATCAACTGGAATTAGAAGAAAAAGAACGCGAACTTGCATCTATCCGTGGTGAACAAAAAGATATTGGTTGGGGCTCGCAAATACGTTCTTATGTATTTACTCCATATACAATGGTGAAAGACCATAGAACTAACTATGAAGTATCTACCGTAGATAAAGTTATGGATGGAGAAATTATCGATTTTATCGATGCTTATCTTCACTACAATATGAAACAAAAGGAAATATTATAAAAATAGACCTCTCTAATATTATTGAGAGGTCTATACTTTTATTTTTTCTCAGTGAACCCTTGCTCTTTAAGCCATTCTTCTGATTTTTTCATACTCACATCTTGCCCATCTTCAGCATTTACAGTTATACCAGGTATACCTTTTAGTTGACATAAAAGAAGAACGATATAAAATAACTCCTTTATATCGTCCTTTAATATTTATTATAGTTTTTCGTATTCTGCTGGTACGTCGAACGGATTTTCTTTATTAATATGATCATAAAACATTATTCCATTTAGATGGTCTATTTCATGTTGGAAACAAATTGATGGTAAATCAGTTAATGTTAAAGTTACTTGCTCATCATTTTCATTATAACCAACAACCTTAATCTTAGAATATCTTGGTACATAACCTTGTATTTCTTTATTAACTGATAAACATCCTTCTCCACCTGCCAAATAACATTTAGCCACAGAATTTGAAATAATTTTTGGATTATACAAAGCATACGACACTGTATCTTCAGGGTTTTCATCATCCGGTATATGAACAGCAATCATACGTTTAGACACATTTATTTGGGGAGCAGCCAAGCCTATCCCTGGTTTTAAGCCCAATTTCTCTGCTTTTTCATCATCTTGAGAAGCAATAACATACTCCAATAAACTTCTCAAAGTCGCTTTATCTTCGTCCGAAATAGGCGCTCTTACTTCTTCAGCTCTTGCGCGCAAAGTATCATGTGGATCTATAATTATATCTTTTGTTGTAATCAAAATTTTTCTCCTTTATTTCTTTTTACTATACTAAATACTTCTTTATATCATAGTACAATTATTTCATAAATAACAATGAATGTCAAAAAGCAAAGATTTTATCATTAAATTCCATTAGTATTCAACAACTTTAAAAGTTGAAATTCTATTTTTGACTATAAAAAATCAAAAATATAATCCCAACTTCAAAACTTATTTTATATGCTTTTCTACCCTGAAAGTTTATTATCCTAGTTATTATTAATATCTAAGTTCTCTGCATTAAAAGTAGTGTAACCCTCATAATAATAACTCGTATCTAATCCTTTTATAAAAATTTCCCTACTATCGACTTTAGATGTTAAAGCACTACCCAATACATGTTTTATCTCTATATCTCTTATTGGACTTTTTTTCATAGTAAGCAAATAGTCCTCTTTGTCCACTTTATTCCAATCTACTACTTTTCCTAATTCACTTTTTAAAATATGGTCAAGCCAAAGTCTCATACTACGTCCATTACCCTCACAAAAAGGGTGAGCTATATTCATCTCAACATATTTTTCTATTATTTGTTCAAAAGTATTTTGAGGCATCTTATCAATATTATTTAATGCTGCATTTAGAAACATTACAGGAGCAAAACGAAAATTATCTTTCGCAATATTTTCTGTCCTAATCTTCCCAGCAAATTTATAAATATCACTAAATAAAAATTCATGGATATAAGATAAAGTATCAAATGTTCCCACTTTTTTATCAACTAAAATATTTTTATTAAACAGCTCTATTGCTTTTATTTTACTAATACGTTCTTCTTCACGGGCTAATTTTGCTGATTCAGTTATTCCTAGTTTGTTTTGAAGTACCATAGGCCTCCCCTTCTTATCTTATTCTCTAATTTTCTAGTAGTACTTTGCTTAAAATACTTTTCTCTAGATAATCTTAACATAAAAAAATAGAGGTTTAAAGCACAGAAAAACTATTACCGCTATTCTTATATCAAAAACTTAATCCTTTATTTTCATTGTAATATCGCTCTTTATCTCTAAATTTACTAAAAGCTATTTTTGTATTTTTTTACCTTTCATGTTATCATATTGTTATTGATATTAATAATTTTTTAGGAGATTGAGTATGACTTTTGAAAACTACCAATATACTAGACCCAATGTAGACAATACAAAAAAACAGTTATCTAATCTTGTAACTCGACTTGTCGAAGCAAACAGCGCCAAAGAAACTTTTGAGATTTTTAATGAATATAACAAACTTCGTGAACACTTAGAAACTATGTCAACCTTAGTAGAAATTCGTGCTACTATTGATACAACTGACAAATTTTATGAAGGAGAAAGAGAGTTTTGGGATGAATTTGCTCCTGAACTATCTTCACTACAAAGCAAATTTGATAAAGAAATATACAATTCTAAATTTAAGTCTGAGCTAGAAAAAGAAATCGGAGAACACTACTTTAATCTAATCGAAGCTACATTAAAAGTATTTAGTGACGAGATTATCGATGACCTGAAAGAAGAAAATAAACTATCTTCAGAATATACAAAACTTACATCAAGTGCAAAAATTCCATTTGATAATGGCGAACATAACCTTAGTGGAATGGCTAAATATACACAAGATGCTAATCGCGAAGTACGCTTAGCAGCAGCTAAAGCAGTTGCTAAATTTTTCAAAGACAATTTAGAACAATATGATAGTATTTATGATCGTATGGTTAAAGTTCGCACACGTATAGCAAAAAAACTTGGCTTTGAAAATTTCATTGAAGTAGCCTACCTACGCCTACGTCGTACCGACTATAATGCTAAAGATGTTGCCAATTATAGAAAACAAATTTTTGAAGAAATAGTTCCTTTAGTAGAAAAAATTAAAAAAGAACAAGCTAAACGTCTAGGACTTGAAAAACTTTCATTCCATGACGAAGGCGTCAACTTCAAATCAGGTAACCCTAATCCTAAAGGAGACCGCCCATACCTAGTTAATGCAGCAAAAACTATGTATAAGGAATTATCACCAGAAACAGATGAATTCTTCACATTTATGACTGAAAATAATTTATTAGACCTTGATACTAAGCCTGGAAAAGCAGGCGGTGGATATTGTACCTTCCTTGCAGACTATAAAGCACCGTTTATCTTTGCAAACTTTAACGGTACTCCACATGATACCGAAGTATTAACCCACGAAGCAGGGCACGCATTCCAAGCTTATGAAAGTCGTAACTATATCCCAGACTATGTTTGGCCAACATTCGAAGCTTGCGAAATCCACTCTATGAGTATGGAATATTTAACTTGGCCTTGGATGAACTTATTCTTCAAAGAAGATGCAGAAAAATTCAAATATTATCATCTTACAGGCTCACTTAAATTTCTGGCTTATGGCGTAACAGTAGATGAGTTTCAACATATAGTTTATGAAAATCCAGAACTTACACCATTAGAACGTCGTAAAAAATGGTTAGAAGTCGAGAAAAAATACCTTCCATCTCGTTACTATGAAGACATTCCAGAACTTGATGAAGGATTATTCTTCTATCGTCAAGGGCATTTATTCAGCGTCCCATTCTACTATATTGACTATACCTTAGCACAAGTTTGTGCCTTCCAATTTTGGAAAAAAGCAAACGATAATCGTGAAAAAGCATGGCAAGAATACTTGCACCTATGTAGACTTGGGGGAACTAAGCCATTTACAGAGCTTGTTAAAGAAGCAAACTTAGAAAATCCATTCGAAAGTGGAACAATCTCAAATATTGTTCCAGAGCTAAAAAAATATATTGACTCTGTCGATACATCAAAATTCTAAAACAAACATGGGGATGGTATTAATCTTGCCATTCCCTTAACTATAATTAAATTAACTGAAATAAAATAGAAGATATAAAAAGTTAACACTTGATATATTTAAAACTTTTTATTAAGGAGATGAAGATATGAATGATAAAAAAATAGCTGCTTTTTTTGATATAGATGGCACATTATATAGGGATTCATTAATGACTGAACATTTTAAAAAACTAATCAAATATGAAGCAGTTGATGAACGTTACTGGATAAATGGGGTTAAAGATACTTATATTAACTGGGATAAGCGTTTTGAGGACTATGATAATTATTTATTTGATGTCTCAAAAGCATATGTAGAAGCTATAACCGGACTAGATAAAAAATATATCGACTTTGCCACTGAACAAGTAATAAAACTAAAAGCAGATCGTGTTTACAAATATACACGAAGCGTTATAGAAAAACATAAAAAAGAAGGGCATCTGATTATCTTTATTTCAGGAAGTCCTGACTACCTTGTAGAAGCAATGGGGAAAAAACATCATGCTTTCTTAGCCATCGGTAGCACATATATAATGAAAAATAATAAATTTACCGGCGAAGTAATTCCAATGTGGGATTCCGACAGCAAAAATAAAATGATTGATGAACTTGTTAGTAAATATAATATCGACCTTGACCAATCCTTTGCATATGGAGATACAAACGGAGATTACAATATGCTTAGAAGAGTCGGAAATCCAGTCGCTATGAATCCTAGTCATGAGCTTCTTAACAAAATAAAAGATAATGAAGAACTATCAAAAAAAGCTACTATTTTAATAGAACGAAAAGATGTAATCTATAAATCAAAAGCTGATATAGAAATATTAGAAGTATAAAAAATAACCTCGAGAGTTTTTCTCGAGGTATTTTTTACGTTCTATAAAGCAATTCTGAACCTTCGCTACTTGACAAGCGAACTGCTGTTACTAGTCTATCTGCTACTCTTGCATAAAGTTGTGGTTGTGCTGTAAATCTCACTGATTTCCCATTTGCTCTTATAAGAGTAAATGACTTCCCAGAAGAATCCCATTCTATAGAATTACCGTCATATTTTCTTAACAAATATCCTTGATAACGGTTAACCATTTCTTTATTCAACTTAAGAATTCCTGCTTCATCAATTGCTCCGCCTATTCCTTGCGCATTTGCTGGTAATGAGTTACTATCATTTAATAAATCAGGATTAGGCCCACCTAACTCAACATCTGATTTTTTCTTTTTAGCTCTTTCGGCAGCTTCTTTTTCTTTTTTAGCTTTCTCATCAACCTTTTCTTGAATCTTATTTCCAAGTTCTTTTAACGCTTGTTCTAGCGAATTATAGTTAAATTTATATTTTTCTAGAATTTGATTAACATTTTTGCTAAAGTTAGAATCTTGTTTTAAATTATTTATTTCATCCTCAGCTTTTTTATAATTATCAATATCACTACGAAGCCATTTTTCTGCTTCAGCAAATGTCTTTGCTGTATCTAGCTTTTCCGCTCTATCCAAACTTTCTTTTGCATCATCAACCTTTTTATCTTCCAAACTTATAGCTGTATTTTTTAACTCTTTAGATACTTTTATATCTGTTTTTATAGTCGGAATTAATTTATTAGCAGCATCTGTCGTCATCTTATCCAAACCTTTGCTACCAGCATCAAAATTATGATTTATATTAATCATATCGACATATTTTTGATACTCTTCTTTAATTTTCTTATCACTACCTCCACCAAACATAAAGTAGTAACCTATAGCACAGGCGATTAAAAAAACTGCTATCGCTGAAATTTTTCCTATCGTTGCCTTTCTCATAAAAACCCCCCTTAAGAGTAAATTTTTCTTATAATTTCATTAATTACCAACATTATCTCATAAATTAAAAGAATTTACTAGCGGAATATTTTAATTGTTTTTTAGTTCTTATCACAATAAACCCGAAATATAAAAATCTATACTTCGGGTTTATTGAATATCTTAATATATTTTTCCATATCCCTTACTTGACATAAAGTCCTTAACAACAAACAAACGAATATGTAAAAGAGTATAGATCTAAAATCTATACTCTTTTAATTACTTTATTTAGCTCTTCTTCTTAATACTAATGCTAAGAATGTAAGTCCTAAACCTAAAATTGTAGTTTCTGTTGATCCCATTCCTGTATTTGCAAGACTTGAACGTTTATTAGATTTTTTCTCTTGTTTTTCGTCCGGATTAGCTGGTGTTTTTTCAACTGGTCTTGTTGTGTCTTTAGCAAGTATCTTACTTTCTGAACCATCTGGATATTTAATAGTTACATCACCATTATTATCAACTACTATCTTAGTTCCATTTGGTAGTGTAGGATTTGCTTTCTTAACTGCATCAGCTATTTTATCTTTTTCGTCTTGTGTTAAGTTTCCTGGGTTAACAACATCTGTTACATCAGGTTTATTTGGTTTTATTGTTTGTGCAGCAGTTTCTACTACTGTTGTTGTTGCTTCCGCACTAACTTTCTTATCTTCTTCTTTTTGTGTTGCTTTCACTACTGCATCTTTTGATAATGTTGTATCTAATGATACTTCCCATTTACCTTCTGGGTTTACTGTTGCTGTTTTCTTAGTTCCATCTGGTAATGTTACTTCGATTGTTGCTCCAGCTACCCCTGTTCCTGTTACTTTCTTATC